>DASRSR010000080.1:0-4300 GCA_035656355.1 Edaphobacter sp. | reverse complement strand
TCGCCGCGCAATACCGTGCTGGCAAAATGATTTTCCGGGCCGCGTTGGATCCAGCGTAGCGGCAGGCGGTCGTCCATCTGGATTGGGTGTTCGCGGTCTTCAGGGAAGAGCAGAACAGGCCTGGGATACTTCTGGCACAGTTGCTGGACTTCGCTGCGGGTGGCCGGAACGAGCATTGGGTAAAAGGAATCGAGCGCGGTCCTGGCCTGGAATGCGATAACCCTGACTTTCGGAAGAGCCTGCATGGTCCGTTGTGAGGCCGAGCCATACTTGCCTGTCCAGGAAGCATCGGCTCGATTGAGAGGTTTTCTGTACTGCCCTTTTGGCCCCAGTGCAGAATGATGAGACTTGATATCCGCGTGCGGAAGATAGTAGACGAAGAAGCTGCCCGGCTGTTTTGCCTCGAACACTACGTCGCCGCATTCATCTTCAAGACGGGGTGTGGCGACATTCAGGACTTCGGTGCCATGTTCGTCATAAACGAGGATGGCCTTCTGTTCAGGATTATTGTCCGTCCTTCGCCACGGTAGGTGTGCCCATACTGCTGTGCCAGGTTTGTCGGCATAGACATGAACGCGATGGTTGCCAAGAAGCGATGGCCATGGCTCATCGGCTATCGTATATGGATACTCATCGATTTCGGGAGCGCTGGACGGTGCTTCTAAGGCATGAGCCTGAGGAGCCAGTGTGAACGCTGCCACGGAACCGAGCAACGCAAGGACATCTCTACGTGATTGTGTTGATTGACTCATAGTACGGATATAAAACTTCGTGGAATTTAATCTGACTCGATGCAAAAAGAGAAGCACAAACAGGCACTCGACCGACGTTGTAACGGTAGTTGCGCTTTCTCTTCAAGGAGATAGGTATCAGGGTGCAATCGTCTGTCGTTGTAGCCAGCGAGTCAATATCGAGCTGCCCATTGTTGCACCACACGAAGACACGATCTGGTTCAAGAGACTGGGCAGACCAGTCCAGATGCCTCATGCTTGATAGAATCGTCGGCATCATCACCGGAACCGATAGCTGATTCTCAAATGCATATGGACTCGAATTCTGAAATCGAGCAGGAGTGCCCCAACACGGAGCAAATCCTGCAGCAGGCCAATAGAATCGCTGCCAGCAGCGGATTTGCCGGTTCGGAGTCGCTCCGGAATGTCTTCCTGTACCTCACCCGCCACGCGATCGAACATCCAGGCACGACCGTCAAGGAGTACGAGATCGCGACCCAGGCACTTGGGCGCGACCATAACTTCGACTCACGAATAGACTCGGTGGTCCGCGCAAGCGCGAGCCGTCTTCGTTCAAAACTGGCTGAGTACTATCTACATCAGGGAGAGAATGACCCGGTTCTGATTGAGCTTTCCAAGGGCAGCTATTCGCTGATCTTTTCCTTGCGCAACAAAGCGATTCCGGCCCCGCCGCGCAAAAACGTTGACGACACCCTTGCGCCGAAGGCTCTACCATCTCTCTCGCGAAAGACGTCTTCTCTGCCCTGGGTGCTGTGCTGCATTCTTGGATGCGTCGTCGCTGGCAGTCTGGGCTATCTGGCGGGTCGTCGTGTCAGGCACACGCCGGTTCCTGCATCGATCCAGCAGTTCTGGGGAGATTTTCTAAAGGGTGGTGACCCGCTCATTATCTTTCCCAACCCCACGTTTCGAGGACTACCCGAAACAGGCATGCAGCTGGTGGAACCCGATGCTCCGGGTGCTGTCGGGACGATTGACCTCTTTACTGGAACAGGCGAGACGATGGCCCTGGAGACGCTGTCACGGCAGATTCTTCTATTAGGGCATGACTCTCGTGCCAAAAGAGCCCACCTCTTTACATGGGACGATGCGGCCAATACTAACCTCATCTTCCTGGGTGGACAGGTGCAGAATGGAGCGTTTGCGCAACTGCCACAGCTTCAGCGGTTCAGCCTGAAGTCTCCTGCTGACGTTCCCTTCGTTGGACAAGGCGCTGTGCATGACGACAAACCAGCCGCTGGCGGGGAGTCCTATTACTTTGCCAGCAAGGATTTCAGCAATGGGAATGACTACGCAATCATTGCGCTGACAGAGGGTATCTCTTCTGACCACAAGATCTTAATCCTTGCTGGGAGCAACACGTATGGTACGGAGGGGGCTGCTGAATTCCTCTGCACTCCTGATCTGGTCAAAGCCCTTCTGGACAGGCTCGGCGTTCAGGCCGGTGCGGCGGTGCCGTCGTTTGAGGCGCTTCTGCGTGTGCCCGTTCGCGGCGGCGCGCCCATCTCACCTCAGTTGATCATTGCGTACCGTCGTCAGCCGAGTTCCGGCTCCGAACCCGGTTCTCATCACTGAAGAACAGCGACAAGGTTGCTCTCTCCAAATTTGCACACAATTTATGTCCCTAACATAGCGGCTTTCTGCCTCTGACCCTTCTAAGAAAAAACTATGGGACAGGATTTTGTAAATGTGCCGTCCTATTGGAAAAAGAGCAGATATTGGGGGTTATCGCATAGATGAGGCTACCCATGCTTGTCCTTCGTATCTTATTCAAAATTCAATGTTCCAACCGTTCCAACTCATGTTGCTGCCCGTTTGTGCTTTCTTTTTCTTTCTATAAGAGCGTTGACTTTTGTTTCACATGCAGAGTTTTGATTTTGCAGGCAACAGGTCCATTGCAAGTTCCAAAAAGGTCAAATCGACCTCACGAGGTGAGCACCATGGTAGGGCCAGTGATCAGTGCACTAGCAATTCTTACAATATGTGGCTGTGTAGCAGAATTTTGGACAGCTAACGCTAATAATGACAACTCAAGAGTCTTTTCAGGTCTGTTCTCAGCCAAATTGAAGCGTACACTGCGATTTGCTTTGGTTGGTCTACTGTGCCTGCCAATGAGCGCGTTTGGGCAGACGACCAGCGGAGTTATCACCGGACAGGTTGAAGACAGTCAGGGTGCTGCGATTCCTCAGGCGAAGGTCACTTTGACAGACCAGCAAACCACTGTAAGTCAGTCAGTGGTGACAGATAAAAATGGATATTTCGTCTTTCCAGCCATTAAGCCGGCGACCTATACCGTCAGCGCCGAAAGCGCGGGGTTCCAGAGGTTTGAGAAAAAGAATGTAAATGTACTCGCGGCAGACCGCATTGCCATTGGAGTAATGCACTTGCCGGTTGGCGCTGTTTCCTCCGTTGTGGAAGTCCACGCAGACGTTACCCCTGTACAGACGACCAGTTCGGAACGGTCGACTGTAATCACCTCCGAACAGATGACAGGGCTTCTATCGCTCGGGCGAGACTTTACCAGCCTTCTGCGCATTGTTCCGGGTTCGACCTATGAAGGGAACGGAAATAATCAGCTCAATACGGCTTCTGTCGGCAACTTCAATGGCGTTTCCAATAACTTCAACAGTATTAATACAGATGGAGTCGCGTCGAATATCCGCAACGTCGGTATTACAGAAGGTCCTCTCAATATGGACGCAATTCAGGAAATCAAGGTCCTGAATGCGAACTATCAGGCCGAGTATGGCAAAGTTGCCGGCGCGATTGTAGATGTTGTAAGCAAATCCGGGACGAAGCAGTTTCATGGCAGTTTCGCCTATTACTTCCGCAACGAAGCCATGAACGCGAACAGCTACTTCAGTAACCGTTCCGGCGTTGCGCGTGCACGTTATCGCTACAACACGATTACCGGAACCATTGGCGGCCCTATTTATGGACCCGGACCGTTAAAGTCACTCAAGGACAAGCTTTTCTTCTTTTATTCCCAGGACTATGAGCCAAGCACAACCCCTCTTGGAATTAGCCAATATACTGTGCCAACTGCGTTGGAGCGCCAGGGCGACTTTTCCCAAAGCTACAACTCAAGCGGGCAGCTTTATGTAGTGACTGATCCGGAAACCGGCAAACCATTCCCCGGTAATAAGATCCCTTCCTCACGCATCAATCCGGACATGCAGAAACTGCTGAGCATCTTTCCTCTCCCAAATTTCACGAACACGGCAGTCTCAAATGGTGACTATAACTATGTAATTTCAGGATCATCAAAATCTCCGGCTTATCAGGAAGAGTTGCGAATTGACTACAATCCATCAGATAAGCTCCACACCTATTTTCGCGGGCAGGATTTGACAGACAAGTCAACCAGCCGCTCTCAACCTGCCATTTATGCAGCGTGGATGCCTGGCACTGTGTTCTATAACACGAGTGGGCCAAGCTTTGCGGTCAACGCTACCTATACACCTACCAACAATATCGTGAACGAGCTGGCCTTGGGTGTAGGTCTCTGGTTTGAAACGACAGGCGCCTCTCAATCCACACTGGATCTATTC
>DASRSR010000079.1:0-30197 GCA_035656355.1 Edaphobacter sp. | reverse complement strand
CTTTGCCGTTGGTCTTCATCCATGCCGGAGCCGACCAGGGGGAACCGAGAATTTTAATCTTCGGATTAATCGTCAGAATTTCTTTGAGCACCGGAATAACATTTGCGCGGTCCGGCGCGAGGCTAAACTTTGTCAGCCCAGGATCAGTCTCTCCCTCTGGAAGATCATCGTAAGAGTAGACATGGTCATTCATGTCCGATGCGCCAATGCTCACGCGCAAATAGCTGACACCGATTCCGTTGCCGGCGGGGCTGAACAGCTCCCGCAGAAGTGCCGCCCGCGCTGATGGCGACATGCGCATCATCAACTGCGCGCTTCCTCCTGTCAACGCGAATCCAAAGCCATCAATCGACTGGTATCGCTGACTCGCATCAACATGAATCGTTGGCTCGGCGTTGTTCGTCTTTGAGAATTTAGGTGCCGCCGTCTGATGTTGAAACAGCGCTGATCTGTCAGGATTGGTCAGCCATACTTGTGCTTTCTTCTGCGCCTGGCAAGCTGGCAGAACTGCTATCGATGCGCCAAGTAAAAGAATGCCGGTCTTTTTCAATGTCATCTGCCTCTCCTATTTATGGTCACGGGGTCACTGTGAACGTCGCGTGGTTTGCAGCCGTCGAATCGGTCCCTACCCACAGATCGAAGGTACCCGGCTCAATCGCACGGTGCTGCGTCTGTGTGCTCCAGAAGGCAAGCTCGTTCGTATCCAGCTTCAATGTCACCGTCTTTACTTCGCCTGGCCTGAGCGACACCCGGCGAAACGCCTTCAGCTCCCGCACTGGCCGCGATGCACTGCCGGCACGTTGGTGTGTGTAAAGCTGAATCACCTCATCGCCGGTCAATTTGCCCGTGTTGCGCACATCGACCGAAACTGTAATCGTCGCGCCAGCTTTTATCGAAGCCTCGCTCAGCTTCAGTCCATTCACCTTGAAGGTGGTATAGCTCAGCCCATAGCCGAACGGATAAAGTGGTGTGCTCGGTTCATCCCAGTATCTTCCTGCGACGTCGTTAGGAATCTGCGTCAGGTTGTGGTCGTAATAGAGCGGCACCTGGCCAACACTGCGCGGCCAGGTCACCGGCAACTTGCCGCCTGGATTAGCATCTCCTGCCAACAGAGCGGCAACCGCATCGCCGCCCTCGGTGCCCGGATACCAGGCCTCAAGAATCGCCGGCACATGTTGCGAGGCCCATGTAATGTTCAATGGCCGGCCGTTGAGCAGCACCAGCACCACCGGTTTGCCCGTTGCGACCGCTGCTTCCAGAAGCTGCTCCTGCTCGCCCGGCAACGTCAGCGTCGCGCGCGATGCTCGCTCTCCGCTCATGTTCTGCGCCTCGCCCAACACCAGCACGGCAACTTCGGATTTCTTAATCAGATCAATCGCATGATTGAACTCCGCCTTGCGTTCTGCCTCCGTCTTAAGCACCGGCTGCGGGCTCGCAAACTGGCTGTCAAAGATCGACGGCCCGCCCCGCGTAATCTCCACGCCCTTCGTCGATACGATTGCAGCCGTCGAACCAAATCGCTTGCGAATTCCTTCAAGCACAGTCACCGTGTCCTTCACACTGCCCGCCAGGCTCCACGAACCCATCGTGTCCGGCTTCGAATCAGCCAGCGGACCGATAACTGCAATCGACGAGACAGATTTGCTGAGCGGCAGCAGATTACCTTCATTTCGCAGCAACACTGCGCTTCGCTCCGCAGCCAGCCTGGCCGCTTGCCGCTGTTCCGCGTTTACCGTTTCCTCTGCCGTCTTGCTGGCATCGACATACGGGTGTTGGAACAGTCCCAGCTTGTACTTCATCAGCAGAATGCGGCGCACGGATTCATCGATGGTCGCGGGCCTCACCTTGCCGTCTCGCACTGCAGCTGCCAGCTCATCGCGATAAACGTGGCCGGTCATCTCCATATCAACGCCTGCATTGACCGCACGCGCCGCCGCGTCCTCCGGCCCGGAGTCAAAACCATGCGTGGTCAGACTCTTGACTGCGTCCCAGTCGCTGACCACAAAGCCCTTGAACTTCCATTTGTCGCGCAGCACGTCCTGCAACAGAAATTTATTGCCCGCTGCTGGAACTCCATTCAAGTCCATATAAGCCGGCATCACCGAACCGGAACCCGCACGGACCGCAGCTTCAAACGGCGGCAGATAAACATTCCAGAGTTGCTCGTCCGATATATCGGACGAGTCGTAATCGCGTCCCCCCACCGCGGCGCCATAACCGGCGAAGTGCTTCACACATGCCAGAATGTGATGCGGACTGCCAATTGACTCGCCCTGAAATCCACGCACCTGCGCCGCTGCCATCTGCGAGCCGAGATACGGGTCTTCGCCAGCCCCTTCCATAATGCGTCCCCAGCGAGGATCGCGCGCAATGTCTACCATGGGCGCAAACGTCCAGTTGATACCGCTCGCACTGGCCTCGCGCGCCGCCATGCTTTGCACATGCTCTACCATCGCCGGGTCCCATGACGACGCCAGCGCCAGCGGGATGGGATAGATGGTTCGGAATCCATGGACGACATCGAACCCAAAGATGATGGGAATATGCAGCCTGCTCTTATCAACGGCAACATGCTGGAGCCGGTTAATCTCATTGGGATCGGTAACAAAGAGGAACGAGCCGACCTGGCCTTTTAGCACTCGCTGTTCCGGTGGAACATCCTGCGGTTGGTTGAGAGCAATCTGGCTCATCTGCCCAATCTTTTCTTCGAGCGTCATCTTGCGCAGCAGACGATCTACGAACTGCGCCGCCTCTTGATCGTTAGTGCTTGCCACCGCAGCGGAAGACCTGACTGCGGCCCTGGGCTGCGCTAAAAGCGCAGGACCGCACAACATCCCCAACATCAGCCCAGGGACAGTAAAAAAGCGCGTCGCACATAAAGATTGCCAATTAAACATGAATCACTCCTGGTGCCAGTCTTCCGTTTGGGGACAGCTTGAATTTGCCATCCATTCTGCTTCAAAGATGGCACAAGTTTAGACAAACGTTTGTCTAATTGTCCAGAAGAGGCACAAATTCCTTTTGCCGGCGATAAGCCAATTTCCTTCTTTCCTGCCTCTCCGCAACTTCCATTATTCTTCATACCTCGGTAATTGTTATCTTTTAGATACCCAGAGGACGCACCTCTCTGTTGGAGGAGTAAGGACTCTGTCCCCAGCATGACAAAACCACCATCGTCTTCTCTGCACGCGCCACGACGCACCAGCCTCAAGATGCTGGCCGAGTATCTCGGCCTGAGTCCTTCAACCGTATCCTTCGTGCTCAATGATGTTCCCGGCCGCTCTATCCCCGAATCGACCAGAAAACGAATCAAAGAAGCGGCAGCGAAATTCAACTATCAACCCAGCATGATCGCCCGCACTCTTCAAGGGAAACGCATGCAGGCCGTCGGTGTCCTTTTACCCGAGCTCGGCGATGGTTATCATGCTCAGGTCATCAGCGGGGTGGGCGACTTGCTCATGCATGAAGGATTCTTCTATTTCACTGTTCACCATCGCCACAAGAAAGACCTTGTCTCAACTTACCCTGAGCTTCTACGCTCTCGCGGCGTGGACGGCATCGTGGCCATTGACACTCACCTGAGCGAAGACAAGCCGCTCCCGCTTCCCACGGTCCTGGTCGCCGGCCATACCGAACTCCCCGATGTCACCAACGTAGTCCTCAATCACAAACTCGCGGCAGAACTCGCGCTGCGGCATCTCTATGAATTAGGACATCGCAGGATCGCATTCATGCAGGGCCAGCCTTTCAGCTCCGACACAGACAATCGGTGGGCAGCAACCATGGAAGTTGCGCGCGAACTCGGCATTCCGGTGCATGACGAGCTGACAATTCATCTACATAAAGACTCTTTATCGCCTGAGATCAGCTATCCCGGAATTCGCCGTCTCATTAGCAACAAACGTCGATTTACCGCAGTGCTCTGCTTCAACGACATCTCTGCAATGGGCAGCGTTCGCGCTTTGCACGAGGCTGGCATTCGCGTTCCCGAGGATGTCTCTGTGCTCGGTTTTGACGATATTCAATCGGCGCAATTCCATGTGCCGAGCCTCACAACCATCCGCCAGCCATTGCAGAAGATGGGCCGCACCGCAGCTCGCATTCTTCTGAAGAAGCTTGCGAATGAAACCACACCGGACCTGGTTCAGGTGGAACCGGAGCTAATTGTGCGCGAGTCCACTGCACGGGTCGCGAAGCGTTAGAGCACAAACGATGAAATAGAAAGCCCGGCGAATTCGCCGGGCTTGAAGCATTTATCAGAACCACCTTAGAACGTCGTGCCGACCGTCAGACGGAACGTCTTACGCGGCTCGCGTAATTTGTAGTCCGCGCCGTAGTACTGCACCGCCTGCTGATAGCTGAACAAGCCTGCATCCGAATCGGGGAAGTAGCTCTTGAACGTATTGTTCGGCCCCGAATTCGGTACCGCCAGCTCCTGCGGAATGTCCTTGTAGAGGCGCAGCGGATTGTAGGCGTAGTAAATGCGGAACGGAGCATTTACGATCGGCAGAATCACCTGCAGCTCCACGCCATTTGACATACGCGGAACGAAGTTCGTTCCCGGCACTACATGCAGCAGCTTCGGAAACGCAACCGACTGACCGCCGAAGCAGGAGCCGTTTACGAACTTCGGGCAGCCATAGGATGCGCCGGCGATCGCTGACTGACCGGCAACACTCTGGCGCAACTGATCGTCACGCGCATCGAAGGTCAGGTTGAAGTCCGTGAAGAAAGAGAGGGTGACCTGGCTGATAATCGGGATGTTGTATTCCAGGTTCGATGTCAGGCTGGTATCACCGCCAATCGAAACCATACGGTATACCGGCAGCGGAATCTGCACGTTGCCCAGTCCGGGATTAGTGGGATCACGCGGCACGACCGTACCATCCGGATTGGTCAGGTTGAACATCAACCGTGTTGGAATAAACGTGTAAGGACCGGCTGAGCGGATGTCGAATCCGCGAATGTCCGAGTCGCCGCCGCTATAAATACGGTTTGTGGGCGGTGCCACCTCGCCGCCGAAGCCTGCCACATGGGCGACCTGAATGCGGTAGCCAAGCACATTGTGACCCTCGCGGTTTACCTTCAACCCCTTCATGGGGAAGAACTGCCGGTAGCTCATCTGCGGCGAATAGTACTTCACATTGCCGCCGATGCCCGCTACCTGAACGGCAAGGTTGAAGTCCTTACCGCTGTGCGGACCAACCGCACGGTCGAGGCTCGAGAAGGTAAAGCTCGGCGTCAGCACCGAAGTCACAATGCCGTTGAGCTGGTTCAACCCCTGCACGCCGGAACGAAATGCCAGCGACTGGAAGACATTGCGTGTATTGTCGTTGAAGGTCGTCACCGAGGCCCGCGACAATGAGTACGAAAGTCCAACGCGCGTCACACCCGAACGGGACCACAGATGCCGCAGCGGCTCGCTGACCGAAAGCGTCAGGCCGGTGGTCGCCTGGTTGTAGTTAGTCAACAGCGACTGCTGCGCATTGGTCAGGTTCAAGCTCTGGCCATTGGCAATGCCATAGCTCTTCGCAGGGTTGTAGTCGTACTTGCTGGTGAAGACCTGCACACCCAGCGAGATAGGCTTGTTCCGCAAATACGGTTCGGTAAATCCAAAGCTCAGATTGCGCGATAGGTCGCCGATATTGGCCTGCACTGAGAGCGTTTCACCCAGGCCGAGGAAGTTGTTGGTCTCGTAGTTCAAGCCAATAAACGTTCCCGACAGACCGCTGATACCGCCATTCAGGCCGATAGAGTTCTTGCCCTTTTCCTTCAGCTTCAGCAGCAGATCGACGGTGCCGTCATCCGCATTCTGGCGGCTCTCAGAATCCTGATCGGCCTTGATGGTCTCGAAGTAGTTCAACTGGTTCAGGCGCAGGATCGAGAGGTCCCACAGGCGGCTGTTGTAGACCTGGCCCTCTTCGAGCATCAGTTCGCGCCGAATGACCTTGTCACGCGTGATCGTATTGCCGGTGAATTCGATACGCGACACGTAGAACGGCTTGCCTTCGTCGATATCGATGTTCAGGGTAATCGTCTTGTTCTTTTCATCGATCTTGGGCTCGGGAGTTCCCACCATGTTGATGTAGCCCAGCTCGCCATAGGATTTACGCAACTGGTCCAGGCCCTTGCCGAACTTGGTGGCGTTAAACCATTCGCCGTCTTTCTGCGAAAACTGCGCGCGCAGAACCTTGGTATTGGTCACGGCCTTGTTGCCCGAGAACGTAATCCCCGCCAACCGGTAGCGTTCGCCTTCCTGCACCGGCATCAGAATATCGACGCGCTTGCCTTTGGAAGGACGCAGAGTGAATGGATTGATGCCGCCCGCATCCCGGATGTGGGTGGTAGGCTCGCTGGTCAGCGCCTTGAAGTAACCACGGTCGCGATATGCCTGGCGAACGCGTTCCGTATCTTCATCCAGCTTGGTTGCGTCGAAGGTCCGGGCAAACAGGTTCTCCAGAATGATGGAGTGCGGTATCCCGATAGGCCGCAGGTTCTTCATCGCCCGACGCAGCGTGCGGCTGCTCACGTTGTAGTTGCCGGTGAATTCGATCTTGCCTACCTTGACCGTTGGCCCTTCCTTAATGTTGAAGGTTACCGATACGGCCGCCGGAGGAATATTCTTGATCTCTGTCCTGATCGTGGCAAACTGATGGCCATGAGCCGCCAGCATTTCTTTCAATACCACTTCGGCGCGCTTAATCTTCGTCGGGTCGTACTGGCTCTCAACCGAGAGCGCTACTTTGGCCTTCTTGAAGGTCTCCAGAACATCCGATTGCGAAACCGAGCTCAGTCCCTTGTAGTTGATCTCGCGGATGGTCGGCTTTTCCTTGACGTAGATCACAAGCTGCACGCACTTCGGTGTATCCACCTTCTCGATGCGCACATTGTCGAAGTAGCCGGTATTCCACAGCGAGTTGAAGTCCCGCTCCACTACCGCCGGGTCGTAAATGTCGTTCTGATGGCTGAACAGTCGCGCCAGCACCGATTCCTTAGGAATACGCCGGTTGCCGATTACCTGCGGCTGGCACAGAACTTGTGCTCCCTGGTCGGAGACCTGCGTGTTCGATGCTTCAGGCGTTGCCGTCTGTGCCTTCAACCCGGGCACAGTCAAAGTCGCTGCCAAAGCAAATAAAAATGCGGCGTGAGCAATGCGGGAGCGGCTGGAGCGCGTGCACACAGGCTTGGTCTTGCTTTTCAGGGAGCTTCCGCTCTCACGATTCACGGTAAAGATACGCACACCCTCACTGCTCTAGAAATAACGCTCCGCCAGCACATTGCAGCGAAGCCTTGATTATATTGGAGAGCCAGGCCGTCCGCGAGTTCAGCCCGAGATTCCGGCAACCATCGCCACCATCCATCTTACAGAAAAACTTCTCCGTTGCCGGGACCTGCACTCATCCCCCATCATGGAAACATCATGAACCTAGCCGCCCTGCCGACTGAGGCCCGCAATCCCGCCACCGAACATATCGACCAGCTTTCTACTCTTGACATGCTCCGCGTCATTAACCAGGAAGATGCCAAGGTAGCCGCCGCAGTCGCGGCAGAGCTTCCCCACATCGCCAATGCTGTCGATGCCATCGTCGACCGTTTCGAGGGGGGTGGCCGTCTCTTTTATGTCGGCGCAGGCACCAGCGGACGTCTTGGTGTGCTCGATGCCTCCGAGTGCCCGCCGACGTTTGCCGTATCGCCTGAGCTCTTCCAGGGAATCATCGCCGGAGGCGATAGCGCCCTCCGTAAATCGAGCGAGGCTTCCGAGGACTCCGAGGACCAGGGCGGCGCCGACCTTGCCGCGCATGGTTTCAGAAAACAGGATGCCGTCATTGGCATTGCCGCCAGCGGACGCACGCCCTATGTCCTCGGCGCGCTCAAATATGCCAGAAAGCTCGGTGCGCTCACCCTCTCGCTGGCCTGCGTTCCCGACTCGAAGATCGCCTCTGTCGCCGACATCGCCATCGCCCCCGTTACCGGCCCAGAAATTCTCACCGGCAGCACCCGCCTTAAAGCCGGAACCGCGACCAAGCTTGTCCTCAATATGCTCAGTACCGGGGTCATGATCCGCACCGGTGCGGTCTACGGAAATCTCATGGTCAACGTCCAGACCACCAACGAAAAATTAGTGGACCGCGCTCAGCGCATCATCAGCACAGCCACTGGAGTCGATCAGGCAGTAGCAGCAAAACTGCTCCAAGAAGGCGGGACCGTCAAAACAGCTATCGTCATGCAAAAGCTCTCGCTCAACCGCGCCGATGCCGAAGCCAAACTTGCAGCAGCAAAAGGCAGACTCAGCGCCGCGCTGAAATAGCGCCAAAGTATAGCTGCGGGTGCCCCATTCATCGCAGCAGTTTTATCGTTGCGATGAGTGGGATGTACAAATCCCAGCTCTCTTTATTTCGACGATGCTCCAATGGCCTCAAATGCACGTCATCTCGACCGAGCCGAAGGCGAGCGGAGAGACCCCTGTATTTAAATCCAGCTGACCCAGTCCCTAAAAACCTCTGAACAGAGTAATCGGCTATCATGGCGCTCTCATGCGTTTCCATCTTTTCGCCGCTTCAATCCTTCTTGCCACCATGTCTCTCACCGCCCAGCAGGCCTCTACCATGCCGACCGATTCTTATATCGCGCTGATGACCGCCGCCCGCAAACACGCCTTCGCTCACGGCGCAAAGGTAGCGCCCGTCCTCTCGCCGGAAGATAAAGTGCTGCTCGGCAATCCCCCTGAGCTCGATGTAGCCGCACTGCATAAAGCAGGTTTCCGCATTGACCCGTGGAACCCCAATGATCCCGAAGTCATCCGCACCCTGATTCGCCAGCGCGTCGATGGCCTCATCTCGGATCGCCCTGACATTCTTCAGGCCGTATTGAAAGAAGAAGCGGCGGCAAACCCGAAAGATGCTGCCTACTTCGCCCGCTTCGACGTCGCCGGCCACCGCGGAGGGCGCGGGCTTCGCCCGGAGAACACACTGCCCGCCTTCGAAGCTGGTCTCGACAATCTCGTCACTACACTTGAAACCGACACCGGAGTCACCACAGATCACGTCTCGCTTATCTGGCACGATCAGTTCCTCAATCCGCAGTCATGCCGCCATGCCGACGGCACGCCGTACACGCTGGCCAACCGCGCCTACACGCGGGATATGTCCGTAGCCGAAGCGCAGAGTACCTTTATCTGCGACAAGCTGCACACCGCCGAGTTCCCCGACCAGAAGAACGATCTCAGCCTCTCGCCCGTTGCGGTTGCATTCGCTAAAAAAGAGCACCTGATCAGCCCCTACGTCCCCACCTACATCGAGCAGCTCTTCCGCTTCACCCGCTTCTATGCCGACTATTACCGAACAGGCCCCGGCAAATCGACCCCGCACGCGGCTGAACGCGCCGCCAACGCGGCCAAAGTCCGCTTCAACATCGAAACCAAGATTCAGCCTCTACCCAATGACCCTCCGGGCAAGTCCGTAGCCAATCTTCCGCTGCCAGGACACGGCCCGAAGACCAACCACACTGTCGATCCCCAAACGTTCGTCACCGTGCTCTGCGGGGCCATCGTACGCAACCACATGGAAGACCGCGCAGAGGTGCAGAGCTTCGACTTCCGCACACTGCAATTGGTCGAAGAGCAGTTCCCGCGGATTCCCACCTACTATCTCACCGGCGCGACCAGCTCACTCAGCACCACGCTGATTCCACCCTCGCTGCGCCAGCCCGCCAAAAAACAATAGCCCGCACCATCGCAAACGCCCGGGGGAAGCTTCTCCGCCAACCACAAACGCTCGGGTGCCCCATCCATCACGCTCCATCGTGATGGGTGGGATGTACAAATCCCAACTCTCTTCATCTCGATGTGGCTCCCATGACTTTAAACTCACGTCATCTCGACCGACCCGGAGCGAGCGAAGCGAGTCGAAGGGGAGTGGAGAGACCCCTGTATTTGTCTCACGCGGCCACAAACGCTCGGGTGCCCCATCCATCGCAACAGCTTCATCGTTGCGATGGATGGGATGTACATCCGCAATTGCTCTTCCCAAGCGCAACTGCACACCCATCGCTGCTAAAATCATCCCCCATGGCAACCGCAGAAAAACCCGCGGCTTCGGCCGCATCGCATCACTCCAGGCTTGCGGAGCTGGCCGCGCGCCACGCCATCGCGGAAGAGGGCGGCGGCCCCGAAAGGCGCGAACGTGAGCGCAAGGCAGGCAAGCTCTCTGCACGCGAGCGCATCGACTTTCTGCTCGACGAAGGCACCTTCGAGGAGACCGACAAGTTTGTCACGCACCGCGCTACCGACTTCGGCATGGATGCACAGCGTGTTCCGGGCGATGGCTTCATCACCGGCTATGGCCGTGTGCATGGCCGCGTCGTCTTCGTCTTCGCGCAGGACTTCACTGTCTTCGGCGGCTCCCTCTCGGAAGCCAACGCCGCCAAGATCGTCAAGATTATGGACATGGCCATGCGAGTCGGAGCACCGGTCATTGGCCTTAATGACTCCGGCGGAGCGCGCATTCAGGAGGGCGTGGTCTCACTGGCCGGCTACACCGACATCTTTCTGCGCAACACGCTCGCCAGCGGCGTCATTCCGCAAATTTCCGCCATCATGGGCCCCTGCGCCGGCGGAGCGGTCTATTCACCGGCGATCACCGACTTTACCGTGATGACGGAAAAGACCAGCTACATGTTCGTCACCGGACCCGACGTTATCAAGACCGTCACGCACGAAGACGTAACCAAGGATGCACTCGGCGGAGCGGTCACGCACAACGAGGTCTCCGGCGTCGCGCACTTCACCGCACACGACGATCAGGAGTGCCTGGCCACTGTGCGCGAGCTGCTCAGCTTTATCCCTTCGAATAACCTCGACGATCCGCCGCGCAAGCCGGTCGAAGACGCCCCTGCCCGCGCCGACTCAGCTCTCGACACCATCATTCCTGAAGCCAGCAACCAGCCCTACGACATGGTGGATGTCATCAGCCGCATCGTCGATGACGGTTATTTCTTCCAGGTGCAGGAGCACTTCGCCCGCAACATCGTGGTCGGCTTTGCGCGCATGGCCGGACGCCCGGTGGGCATCGTCGCCAACCAGCCCGCTGTGCTCGCAGGTGTCCTCGACATCAATGCCAGCGTTAAGGGTGCGCGCTTTGTGCGCTTCTGCGACGCTTTTAATATCCCACTCATCACCTTCGAAGACGTTCCCGGATTCATGCCCGGCATCCAGCAGGAGCACGGCGGCATCATCCGCCATGGCGCAAAGCTGCTCTACGCCTTTGCCGAGGCCACTGTTCCCAAGCTGACCGTCATCACCCGTAAGGCCTACGGCGGCGCTTACTGCGTGATGAGCTCCAAACATCTGCGCACCGACCTCAACCTCGCCTGGCCTACAGCCGAAATCGCCGTCATGGGGCCAGAGGGTGCGGTCAATATTGTCTACAAGCGCGAACTGGATGCAGCCGTGCGCCGCGCCGAAGCAGTGATGCCGCAGGGTGTTTCACTCAGCGAAGAGCAGAAGCTCGAAGTCCTTGCCGAGGCCCGCAAGGAAAAGGTAGAGGAATTCCGCGAGCGCTTCGCCAACCCCTACGTCGCCGCCGAGCGCGGCTACATCGACGCGGTAATCCGTCCCAGCGAGACGCGCCGCCGTCTCAACTCTGCCCTCGACATGCTCGCCTCCAAGCGAGAGAAGAATCCGGCGAAGAAGCACGGGAATATTCCGCTGTGAAGCCTGTCTCCGTCAATAACGCAACCCATTACATCTGGGGCGATCACTGCGATGGCTGGTACCTCGTCCGCACACCGGAGCTACACATCATTGAAGAAAAGATGCCGCCGGGAACCAGCGAGACACGCCACCTGCATACACTGGCACGTCAGTTCTTCTATGTGCTCGAAGGCGAGTTGACCATGGAGATTTCCCACGAGACCTTTGTGCTACGCGCAGGCGAGGGCATCGAGGTCCCTCCCGGAGAAATGCACCAGGCAAAAAACCGAAGCGCAGGCCCAACGCGGTTTCTTGTCACCAGCCAACCACCCAGTCAGGGCGATCGCGTGGAACAACCTGCCTGAGAACCTGTCCAGAAACTATAGGAAATCGCTTTATCCAACTCCAACCGCACGTCATCTCGACCGGAGTCGCGCAGTTTTACTGGCGATGAGTGGAGAGACCTCTGTATTTCCCTCGTTGCATTTCCATTCCGCACCCTGAGCGTAGCGCAGAGCGCGAAGTCGAAGGGAAAGGGATCTGCTGTTACAGAGGTTCTCCTCCAGGCATAGTGTTGGCGATTCGGGTAAAGCGCAGATTCCCTTCGGGAACGACAAACAAAGGAAACCTGCGCTTCAGCGGAAAATAGCTTCCAAACTCTGCGTTTTTTCAGATTGAAGATTCTTCAGCTACGAATCAGTCAATCTTCAGATTGAAGTCGAAATTGTTGCGGCTCTCGAACGAACTGATCGTCCGGACCTTGCTCTTCTTTCCATTGCTCTCCGCCCACAACTCATAATCTGAGTTCTGCGAGAGCTGGCCAAAACGGTACGAACCTTTGTCGTCGGTAATCTTGCTCATTACCGAAAGCGACTGGTCGTCCTTCAGATAAACGACGGCGCCTTTTACCGGAGCATTCGAGCCATTGACAACCTTGCCCTGAACCGTGCGCTGGACCGGCCCCCGGCTCTGCGCATAAGCGGAGATCTGAGGTGCAACCAGGCAGAAAGCTGCCGTCAAACCGCAAACCATGGTCAGCTTGCCGGCAAACGAACGGAGCGAAAAGTGGGTACGTTTCATAGAGTTAAGTATACGGCCCTCCCTTTGGATTGGACGGTTACTCATCCTCTTCGTCGTCAGTCACATGAGCATCGTCTTCGTCGTCATATCCCTCGACGTCCATGGGCGCAAGCTCCAGAGGATCGGTCGAAACCACCTCAAGTTCGAGACCGCACTCGTCGCACTGCAACGTTTCGCCTTCTTCTACCTCATCCACATCGATGTCGATAGGGTTATCGCATTCAGGGCATACAACAGCCATATTTCAGTCCTCCGGAATTCAGGTTCGTATCCGCCTATTGGACGCAGAAAAGTGCGTTGCGGACGCTTTCCCGTGTATTTATTTAGCGGGCATTTTTTTTATTCGTCAAGCCTCTCCCGTCTAGGTAATGGGTTCCATTCGAAGTACTTTGAAGAGAACTACGTCATCTCGACCGAAGGCGCGCAGCTTCATCGTGCGCCGAAGTGGAAAGACCCCTGTATTTCCTGCTTCACAAAACCTTTTCGCATCATTCGTGATGAAATAGAGTCTGACACGCATGGCCCGTACCGGTCCCATCTCGCTGGGTCTGCCGCCCTTCGCGGGCGCAACCCGCCGCCTCATCTTTGCCAACCTCATCGCCTTCTTCGGCTTTGCCGTGCTTGGATGGGTGGCGCCGCGACCCATTACGCAGTTGCTCGGTCACTTGGCGCTTGTGCCCGTGGCCGTCTTTCGCGGCGAGATCTGGCAGCTCATTACCTACGCCTTTCTTCCCATGGGCATTCTGGGAACGCTCTTCGCGATGCTGACGCTCTGGTTCATCGGCGCATATCTCGAAGAGATGCGCAGCGCACGCTGGCTGACCGAGCTATATCTCTTTTCTTCTTTTGCCGGGGCGCTGCTCGCATCGGTACTTACGCTGACCCACATCTTTGGCCTTGACCCTCGCCTGGTTACGCTGGGCGCATGGGCGCCTATCTTCGCTCTGATGGTCGCCTTCTCGGTCCTCTTTGGCGATCAGGACATCCTCTTCTTCTTTGCCATTCGCATGAAGGCGAAGTATCTGGTCTGGATATATATCGCACTGAGCGTCGCCATCCTCCTTAAAGGAGACGATCGTTTCGGTGCACTGACGGAACTTTGCGGCGCGCTGATGGGCTATCTCTACGCCAGATACTCCCCTCGCCGCGGCATAGCCTTCGGTGCCAGTGAGCGCTACTTCGGTCTGCGCAACGAGTACTACCGCTGGAAGCGCCGCCGCGCTGCAAAAAAATTCGAGGTGTATATGCGCAAGCAGAACCGCGAGGTCCACTTCGACAAGGATGGCCGGTACATCGACCCCGATGAGCTGCGGAAAAATCCCAACGACAAACGTTGGATGAACTGAAACGCTTGCAAAGATTTGCTCTCGGCGACCTATACCCTTACCGTGACTGGCTCCGGATCGATCGACAGAGGGAAGTTATATCAGCCCGGTGGATTGTGCCTGTTCGTGCGCATGATAGCTGGAGCGCACCAGCGGGCCGCTTTCGACGTGCTTAAAACCCATGCCAAGCGCTTCGTGCTTAAGGAAGGCAAACTCGTCAGGCGTGTAATAGCGCGTCATGGGCAGATGATCGCGCGAGGGGCGCAGATATTGCCCAATAGTCAGAATCTCGACTTTGCGGTCGGCCAGGTCGCGGAAGACAGCCAGCAGCTCGTGCATCTCTTCGCCCATACCGACGATGATGCCGGTCTTGGTGACGATGGTGTCGCCCGTCTCCGCGGCGATCTCTTTCGCCTTCCGCAGAAACTCTAATGATCGCTCATAGCGTCCGCCGCTCTTGGCAACGCGGTAGAGCCGGGGCACGGTCTCGATGTTATGGTTCAGAATCTCCGGCTTCGCCGCGACCACCAGCCGCAGCGCCTCTTCCACGCCCTGAAAATCCGGAGTCAACACCTCGACGCGGCACCCAGGTGCCTGCAGGCGAATCTCTTCAATAACCTTTACAAAGGCCCGTGCAGCACCCACGTTATCGTCATCGCGATTGACGCTGGTGATGACCGCATGTGACAAGCCAAGCTGCGCCACGGCATAGGCCACACGCCGCGGTTCGTCGAAATCGATTGGCTCCGGCTTTCCTTTAGGCACCGCGCAGAATCCGCAGCGCCGCGTGCACAGGTTGCCCAGCATCATAAAGGTGGCTGCCTTTTGGTTCCAGCACTCGCCAATGTTCGGGCAGTGCGCGCTCTCGCAAACGGTGTGCAGATTCAGTTCACGCGCCATCTTTTTGAGTGCGTGAAAGGTTTCGCCCATCGGGGCCTTGGCCTTAAGCCATTCCGGCTTGGGCGAAGGCTTTCTCGGCGACAGGTCAATCTGCACCAGTTCAGCAGTCGGTGTCATCTTCTTTATTGTATCGCTGTGGGAAGAGGCTTACCGATATCAGCTCTTTCTGAAGTCACGGAGCGCCCGTCGCGCCGCAAGATGTCCGCACATGCCATGTACGCCGCCGCCAGGCGGTGTCGAAGCCGAGCAGAGATAGATTCCCTTTGTTCCGGTGCTGTATGCAGATAACGTTGGCCGCATCAGCATCTGCCCCAGTGTCATGGCGCCTCCGGAGATGTCTCCGCCTACAAGGTTTGTGTCCCACTGCTCCAGCGCGTGTGGCCCCATTGTGTGCCGCGCCAGTATGCATTCACGAAACCGCGGGGCAAACCGTTCCATCTGGGCTTCAATGGATGCGGTCGCGGAACCTTCCCATCCGTTTGGAACGTGACAATAAGCCCATGCGGTGTGTTGCCCGGCAGGAGCGCGCGCTGTGTCCCAGAGACTGGGCTGCGTGACCAGAACAAATGGCCGCTCCGCAGCTTTGCCCTGCCATGGAGCGCTCTCGGCGACGGCTATCTCTTCCATCGTGCCGCATACATGTACGGTCGTTGCTCGTGCGCACTCGTGTGCACGCCATGGAATCGGTCTGCTGAGCGCCCAGTCGATCTTGAAGATTCCGGTGCCTTGCCGGAAACGCTTCAGGGTGCGCGCATACCATTGCGGCAATTGCTCACCGGCAAGCCGTAGCAACTCGCGTGGAGAGACGTCGCATAGCACTGCATCCACCTCCCCAGTCTCTCGAAGGGCGGCGATACGCACACCAGTGTGAATTTCTCCGCCGAGCGCCCTTAGATGCGCGGCTAATGCATCGGAGAGCGTCTGTGCGCCTCCTTCAACAATCGGCCAGCCTGTCGCCTGGGCCGCAGCTGCGAGCATCAGCCCAATTGCTGCGCTGCCAGTGCTGCTGAGCGGCATCGCCGAGTGTGCTGCGCAGCCTGCAAACAAAGCCCGGGCACGCTCGCCGCGAAAGAGCATCTTCCCAAGAGTCAGCGCAGGCATCAATGCAGGTAGACCGAATCGGGCCAGCAGCAAAGGATGTCTCGGCAGATGTGCCAGCGGTTGCAAAAGCTCCTGGCATAACTCGTCCCAATGCGCCGCCAGCGGCTGCATTAATCGTTGCCATGCAGCTTCATCGTTGCCCAATCCTGCTGCAGTTGGTGCAACGCTGTGCTCCAACATTACTGCCGAGCCATCCGGCAACGGATGCGCCATTGCAGCATCCGGTTCACGCCAGCGCAAACCGTATTGAGCCAACGGTAGCATGCGAAAGAAGGGAGAAGCCACGCCCAGCGGATAGACCGACGACCCCACATCATGATGGAAGCCGGGCAGCGTCAGTTCTGCGGTACGCGCTGCGCCCCCAACGGTGTCGGCAGCCTCATATACGGTCACTGCGACGCCAGCCTGCGCCAGCGTAATCGCTGCGCTCAGCCCGTTCGGTCCTGCACCGATAATCGCTGCACGCCGCATCCATCAAGACTAATCGACCCAGGTCATCGCAGCGCCTCTTTAGCTCAACTCGGCCCGCACCCGTTCCATCGTCGCCAGATAAAAATGCAGATTGTGCACGGAGTTCAGCGTCAGCGCCAGCGGTTCACCTGCGACAAACAGATGCCGCAGATACGCTCGTGTATATCGGCGGCAAACCATGCAGCCGCATGTCTCATCGATTGGTCGCGCATCTTCGGCATACTCTTTGCGTTTGATGTTCATCCGCACGACTGGACCGTTTGCTTCCTCGCGCATAAATAACAGACCGTGACGCCCGGCGCGTGTTGGCAGCACGCAGTCCATCATGTCGACGCCCATCTTCGCATATTCTTCAATCTCATCTGGATAACCGACGCCCATTACATAGCGCGGTTTGTCTTTGGGCAGCCACTCCAGGGTGCGCGCAATCATCTCGCGCGTTACCTCGCGCGGCTCGCCCACGGCCAGGCCGCCGATGGCATAGCCGGGCAGTTCCATCTCAACCAGCCGCTCAGCGCTTTCCCGCCGTAGATCAGCGTACATACCGCCTTGCACAATACCGAAGAGACTCTGCGTCTTGCCGCCGAGTTCAGCAAACCATGGCACACGTTCTTTATTCGCCTCGAAGTGGTCCTTCGAGCGCTGTGCCCAGGCATGAGTCAGCCCCATGGACTCGCGGGTGCGTTCATAGCTCGCCGGATGCTCCACACACTCATCGAAGACCATCATCACGTCCGCGCCCAGAGCGATCTGCACGTCCATCGAGTGTTCGGGAGAAAAGAAGTGCTTGCTGCCATCGAGATGTGAGCGGAACTCGACGCCATCCGGCGTTACCTTGCGCAGGCTGCTCAGGCTGAAGACCTGAAAGCCGCCAGAATCGGTCAGCATGGGCCGCTGCCAGCTCATAAATTTGTGTACGCCGCCCATTCGCGCAATCAGCTCATGCCCGGGACGCAGATAAAGATGGTAGGTGTTCGCCAGAATGATCTGTGCGCCCACGCCATCTGACCCTATCTGTTGCAGCACGCTCTGTTCGACAGCTTTGACGCTGGCTGCCGTTCCAACCGGCATAAATACTGGCGTTTCCACAACGCCGTGCGGCAGTACCAGCCGTCCGCGGCGACCGCCACCAGCAGCCGTCCTCTCAATCTCAAATGCAAGACCCATCTCGTAAATTGTACGGGGCTGTTCTCTTACTCGCTGGTAATCCCGGCTGGCAACCCTTCGCGCGTCGAGAGTATAGTTCGATGCGCACGATCACGAGGTGCACCATGAGCAACGCAGAAGGCACGTGCCGATGGCAGGACTGTTCCCGCCCGGCCGTATGGGGCTCCGAATTTTGTTTCCTTCACCGCCCCAGTGGCGGAGACGTCTTTACTTCCAGCGTCTGTGCCGTAGCCAAATGGGCGGGCAGCGCAGCTGCGGGAGCGATCCTGATTCATCTCCTCAAACTGATTCCGCACATCGGCATCATCTTCAATGAGCATCCAGATCTGTTGAGCGATCTTGCCAGCAATCCGGATGACGAAACCCTGTCCCGGGCCATTTCGTTAC
This sequence comes from Edaphobacter sp., assembly GCA_035656355.1. GTDB lineage: Bacteria > Acidobacteriota > Terriglobia > Terriglobales > Acidobacteriaceae > Edaphobacter. The sequence continues at coordinate 12,077 of DASRSR010000079.1, read as the reverse complement.
TGGCTCAAGCCGAAGGCGAGCAGCAGCCTATCGCTTGCGAAGTGTCTCAGGTCGAGGTTGGAGCAATCGAATTTCAGATCGATACTTCGCATCCGGAAGACCTCATCGTCAACAAGCGAGGAAAAACGATGAAGCATCTTGGACGCGAAGTGGAAAAGATGCATTGAGTCGCACTGGAAATATTCATCATCATCTCGCAATGTCTTGCTCAAAAGAATCCAATTGGTATTGGACGATATTGACTTCCGTATCGCATGGCAATACACTTCCTAGGTGATCAAATCGTTCAGGCATGCTGGTCTTGAGAAATTTTTCAGAACCGGCTCCAAGGCTGGAATTCAACCTAAGCACGCAAACCGCCTTGAAATACAGCTTGACGTTTTGAATGCCGCTATCAAGCCTGGCGACATGGGAGCAAGTGGCTGGGACCTGCACCCGCTTACCGGAGCGATGGCTGGCCATTGGGCAGTAAAGGTGAGCGGCAATTGGCGGCTTACCTTCCGGTTTGATGGAACAGATGCCGTTGTCGTCGACTATCAGGACTACCACTAAGGAGAATGCGAGTGAAGAGCCGTCAACCAATTCATCCCGGTAAGGCCATTCGCGAGTTCATGGGAGAAGACATCACTGTCACGGCTTTGGCCGAACACCTTCGCATGACCCGTGCCAATCTATCGCGCGTATTGAACGGCCATGCCAGTGTTACTGCCGATCTCGCTCTCAAACTGTCCGGCGCGTTTAATACATCGCCTGAGCTATGGATCAACATGCAGGCAAACTATGACCTTGGTCAGGCACTGCAGAGACAACGAATCAAAGTCTTGCCCGTCCGCAAAGCCGCTTGAGCCGGCCGCTTCGCGGTATAAGCTAAGAATTCTGCTCAGTCAGTCGTTTTGGCAACGCAACGCCTACGGCGATCAGCCAGACGAATCCACCAAACCGCGTCACGGGAATTGCCACCGTCATGGGGAGCCAGATCAAGCCCAATGTCGAAAGCTCGCCCGCAACTGCGATTAACATGCCAAACCAGACCAGCCATCGTGGCAGCAGACGGCCAAAGAAGCTGGTAATCGAAACCCCTGCGGCCAGCAGTCCAAAGCCCGCGGCAAAGGCAGGGCCGCCGCAGAGATAGGTCATAAAGTGCAGCACACGCGTCATCGCGGCTGATGTAGTGGCTTCGGGAATTGACAGCGCCCACGAGCACAAACCGGAAGCCGCAATGCCAAACGAAGCAGCCAGCCCACCAGTGAAGGCGATATACGTTCCTGCCGCGCGAACTCCCAGAAATCGCAACTGGCTGAGAACGGTAGCTGCGTAGATCGCCAATGGAACTGCCGACCCGAACAAGAAGAATGCACTCACCTGCAACGCGCGCGGATTCGCTGCAAAGAAGGTGCGCGCCGCCTCAGGTGGACCGTATGGGTTAAGAACCTGGCTGCCCGCTGCGGGATGCGCCAGCAGACGGAGCGCCGCTACGCTGATAACGAACAGCAGCGTGTGAACCACTGCCAGCGATAGCAGCGGTGGTCCGGCATGATGTCGCGAAATTGCGGTATTCGTTTTCATAATCAATCGTTTATATCATAAACGATTTATTTGTGGAATAATTTAATTCAATGAGACAGGAAAAGACGAAGGGCAGCGGAAGACTCGCATTTCTGCTGGCTCAGGTTGGCGGACATGCGGCGTCACAGTTTGCAGCTCGGCTGACCGTACTGCAGTTAACGCCGCCCGACGCAGGCATTCTGCGCTTACTTGGCATGGGAGCTGGCATCAGCCAACAGGAGTTATCTGCAAAGCTTGGGATCCACCCCAGCCGCCTGGTCGCTATTCTGGACGCGCTCGAGCATCGCGGTTTTGTTCAGAGGAAGCCAAATCCTGCAGATCGTCGCCAGTACGCGCTGCATCTCACTCCAAGCGGCAAAAAGATACTCGATGAGATCGGAGTTCTCGGCCGCCAGCATGGAGAGGCGCTCTGCGCTTCGCTGAGTCCGCGCGAGCGTGAAACCCTCACTGATTTGCTGCTAAAGATCGCCGCCGAACAAGGTCTTACTCCCGGAGTCCACCCCGGATACCGGCAGATGAAGTCACCGAAATAGCGGCAGGCAATTCAATGCTGCGCAGCTCGCGCTACTTCTGCTAATGCCTGCGGCAGCTTCGCCCTCACGGTTGCTGCCTGCAGATGCGCCAGTGCAAAGAGAGAGTATTGTCCTGCAAGCCGCTCGGCGGCCAATGCGCCAATGTAATAGCCCACTCTGGATGGAATCACTGTCTCCGACGGGTGATACCCGAAGTAAACAGAGAATGTCTGAGGATCAACTCGATCGAGTTGCGGAGTGAGCTTTGCGATCAACGCAGGCAGCTGCGGACGCGCACGTTGTTCGAGGTCTTTGGGAAGGATCAGCGCATCCTGCATGGACACGCCCGGATTCAGCGCCTTGCTTACATAGGTGGCCAGCCCTTCGGCCCACAGAGTTCGCCACAAAATGTCGTGCGCGCCCTTGTCATCGCTGAATCCCGCCACTTGAAAGTGGTAGCGATGAAAAAGCTCATGATCGATAAATATGGGCAACGTCTTCTCTGAAAACTCAGCGGCTATATCGTCGATGCCGAAGACCAGCGAAGGCACATGATTGACGACGCGCCCTGCCCCGTCCAGCTTGCCCAGAGCAGGCACCATATAGATGGGAAAGTTGCACTTGAAGTCGGGAAAGGTGTGCTGGAACGCGCTGACATACTGCGGCATCTCGCGTTGTAGCAGCCGAGTCATCTTCCTCATTGCCTCGGGATGCTTGCGTGCCTCGGCAAGCTCGTTCTGAATTGCTTCACTCAGCTTTTTGTCCGACTGAAAGCCCAGCCCGGTGGCGAAGTAGAGGTCGCCGTGGTTGTCGACCAGATGTTTGCGAAAGTCCTGTACCTGCTGCGCGGGCGACTCGTGCCCGCTGGCTTCGACCACCTGCCAGAACTGCGGTATTAAATCGATGATACGGCATCTCTGCACCGCGGCAGAACAAGGCACAGATGCGGAGAGCAGGCCCACCACTACGGAGAGCAGCATCGTTACAGAACGCATGGAAGTAGACTAAATGCCATGAGCTTTCCCGCCACGCGTATGCACTGTTAGCGCCGTGCCGGTGCCATCGATGAGGAGCAATGAATGAAAAGACTTGGCTGGAGCATTCTTTTGATCGCCTCTATGGCTCTGGGACAAACATCGCAACCCGCTCATCATCCTTTAAACACGCCAGAGATGGCCAAGCACTTCGGACACGGCACACCGCCTATTGGCCCGTTGACTGACCTGAACCATAAGCCATTCCACCTGAAGCCGCTCAAAGGTCGTTGGACGCTTTTGTACTACTGGGCAGACTGGTGCGTTCCCTGTATCGAGGAAGGAATTCCGTCGCTCACCTCATTCGTCAATACGCACCAGGCTGACAAAGCAAAGTTTCAGGTCGTTGCTATCCGGTTTGGGTCTCCCCACGAAAACTTTGAGTGGAAGGACTTCCATGCCAAGACCCTCAAACTCGAAAAGACGGTCTGGCATAATGTTCCTCCCTTTCCGATGGTTTATGACGAGTCCTCACAGATGACAACGGCGTGGGGAATTCACGAGCTACCCACATATGCGCTTATCGATCCGCACGGGAATCTGGTGCGCGGCGGCAACCTGGAAGTCCTTCGCACCAAAATTGACGGTAAATAATTCAAAGTGACTTGGTATGTCGCTCCGCGGAACCAAATCACGGTTCAAGCGATCAATTTGATATTTTTAGATAAACAACACGATACAGGTGGAGCGAAGGTTTCGTGAAAGACCCAAACCACACAAATATAATCGAGGTTTTGGGGCGTAATCATCTGATCGCTCAATTGGTAGAAGATGGGATTCATGCGGCTATTCCGATTTGGGACCAAGGGGTCGACCTCATCGCGTATTTCCAAGGAACCCACGGCCTTGTAGCACGGCCTATCCAACTTAAAGTCGCGGAGTCGTCTCGCTGGGGTGTCCACAAAAAATATGCCGATGCGACTGGCTTACTCATGGTTTACGTTTGGCACGTTAGAAATTCTAGAGACGTAGAAATTTACGCAATGACATATGCAGAGGCATTAACGCACCTGATTAAAAGTGGAGACTATACCCAAACAGATAGCTGGAATATCAAGGGGGGATACACCATTGCTCCCGTTCGCAATCGACTATGGGACAGTCTACAGACATTTCGTATGCGTCCAGGACAATGGCGATCCAGACTCGAACGAAGCTAATGTTCATCCATCTTCTTTATCTCGGTCGCGTTCCTTATGCAGATGGGCTTGCCATCCAGCAGCAGGTCATTGCTGCGCGCAAGCAGGGTCTCATCGGAGACACGCTGTTGCTGCTGGAGCATCCCCCGGTACTGACGCTCGGCCGCAACTCGCACCGTGAGAATGTGCTGGCCTCCGACGAGTTTCTTGCGCAGCGCGGTATTGAGCTGCACGAGATCAACCGTGGCGGCGATGTAACCTACCACGGCCCCGGCCAGCTCGTCGGCTATCCGATCATCGATCTGCGTGACGACTGGCCCGGCAAAAAGGCCCCCGGCTTGAAACATCTGGGGCCCGTCGATTACGTTCGTATGCTCGAAGAGGTTCTGATCCGCGTCTGCGGCGACTTCGGCGTGATGGCCCAGCGCATCGCCAAACGCACCGGCGTCTGGACGATTGCCGGCGGCAGCGTGCAGGAGAAGAAGATTGCCGCCATCGGCGTGCACGTTTCGCAGGGAGTCACCTCACACGGCTTTGCATTGAACGTAACCACGGACCTCCGCGACTTTCAATGGATTGTGCCCTGCGGCATCACCGACCGCGAAGTTACCAGTCTGGAGCTCGAGGCAGACGCCAGCCGCCAGCCGACTTTCGAGAATGCGCTCAACTCCACCGCGCGCAACTTTGGCCGCATCTTCGAGCGTCAGATGCTATGGTGCGAATCGCTGGAGGAGCTGCTTCAGACGAAAGCCGTATGAGTAGGAGAACAGCAAATACAGGGGTCTCTCCGCTGCGGCGGCAAAGCGCCGCCTTCGGTCGAGATGACGTAGGTTTGTGGGGCAAATGATTGTGGTCTTATCTTCCTCAAGCGTCAATCCAACTTACATTTTCGAACCGAACCAGCACACGTCATCTCGACCGGAGATGCGCGGCCTCACCGCGGGTCGTAGTGGAGAGACCCCTGTATTTCCGTACGTCATATCTTTAGCAAGTGAGTCAGTTCTTTAGCCAACTTCAGAGATTGTGAATTCCAGAAAATCTAGTCCATTCGAAGGGTTGTCATTGGATCCAGACGGGATGCCCGCCATGCCGGAACCATGCACGCAGCCACCGCAACCGCCAGCAACAGTGTCGAGGTCAGCACAAATACAGCAGGGTCAAGCGGTTGTATTCCAAAAAGCAAAGAGCGAATCATTCGCACGATTGCCGCGCTTGCTGCCAATCCCAGCACCAGCCCAACCAGCGCCGGCTGCAGTCCATTCAGCAGCATCAACCGCAGGACCTGCTCCCGCTGCGCGCCCAAAGCGAGACGAATCCCAACCTCCCCCTGTCGTTGCGTCACGAGATAGGAGAGCACACCGAATAGACCGACCGCAGCCAACAGGAGAGACACGACAGCAAATACAACCAGCAGCATCGCCTCCAAACTCGCATTGACTGTGCTCTGGCCCACGATCTGATCCATTGTAAGAATGTCGCTCACCGCAAGATTCGGGTCCATATCTGCAATGATCTTCTGAATGGGCAATGCCAAACTCAACGGATCGGTTTCTGTGACAACAGCAAGAGAAGCACTGTTCTCCTCACCGCGATAAAGGGGAAGATAGATTGTGGGCTCAACGCCGGAAGCGACGGTGCCACGCACATCTCCGACAACTCCGACGATTTCAAAATTGTGCGGAGCAGCGAAATTTGAATCATTAATATGCTTCCCAATCGGATCGGCATTGGGTAAGAACTTATGCACAAAAGACTGGCTGACAATGGCATACTGGCTCTGCTCCAGGCGCTCCTTCGGCTGAAAGACGCGGCCCTTTATCAGCGGAATCTGCATGGTTTGAAAATAGCTGGGATCAACACTGGAAACGTTGGCATCCAGAGACTGACCCCGTGGAAGCGGTGGAGCTTCGGGAATGAAGAATGCGTGGTCGGGCGGGTCTCCATTTGCCGGTAATGCGTCGGTTAATGAAGCTGCCTCTACTCCGGGCAGAGCGCGCACGCGCTGGAGCATCTGATCATAAAAATTTGTCCGCATGATTGCGGTGTTGTAAGTAGCCTCGGGGAGGCTGATGCCCATCGTAAGTACATTGTTTGTACGACAACCAAGGTTGACCGACCGAAGATGCTGATAGCTCTTCAGCAGGAGGCTCGCGCCCACCAGCAGAACCATCGTAAGTGCCACCTCGACCGACAGCAGCCCACGTCTTACCGCAGCGCTGCCATGAGCACCGCGTTGAGTGCGGGTGGAATCCTGCAACGGGCCGAGGATATGTTTTTCATTCAGGGTCAGAACTGGAATCAAACCCGCAAGCACTCCGCAGGCAAGCATGATTCCAACCCCAGCCAGCACGGCTACCCCATCCAGATGAATCTCCTCTGCGCGAGGAATATCCGGTCGCATACCTACCAGCCAGTGAATCGCCAGCGAGGCCAGCAGCAATCCCAGTATGCCTCCTGTTGCGGATAACAACATGCTCTCCACGAGCTGTTCCCGGATTAAGCGCCAGCGGCCACCTCCAAGCGCGGTGCGAATCGCCACCTCCCGGCGTCGAGCAGCCGAGCGTGCCACCAACAGATTCGCAACGTTCAGGCAACCGATCAGCAGCAGGCATCCTGTAGCCGCGAGTAACATCAACAACGCGGACCGGATATTGCCTACTCGCGACTCAAGCAGTGGAACAACATGAGTCGCGCTGGAGACAAAATTACTTGGAAAGCGCTGATGAATGCCAGCCTGGATTGCGCTCATTTCAGCCTGGGCCTGCGCTACCGAGACGCCCGGCTTTAGTCGTGCCAGGACTTGAAAGTTGTGTGCGCCGTGCGATTGTATCCACTGCGGCGGGATTTCATGAAAAAGAGGCGTCCATAGCTGTACCTTGGCGTCGGGAAAATCCGAACCCTTTGGCAGTACTCCGATCACGGTATAGGGCTTCGCGTCGAGCCGGAGAGTTTGCCCCAGAATCCCAGGGTCGCCGCCGTAGCGGCGCTTCCACAAATCCCAACTCAGAACAACAGCCGCATCCGCCTGGGGACGGTCATCCTCCGAGTTGAAGAATCGTCCCAGCGCGGGTTTTACGCCGAGCAACTGGAAGGTGTTCCAGCTAGCCGTGAGCGCCATCACATGCTCGGGAAGCTGCCCGGCAGTGCCGGAGAGGTTGTAGCTGTTCCAGTTGTCAGCAAGCGCCATTTGCTCGAAGCTATGTTTTTGCTGCTGGTTCCAGTCATAAAAATCCAGACCAGCCACGGCAATATTGTGTGCCGGATCGCGGGAGCCAGCCTCACAAACGCGAACCAGCCGCCCCTGATCCTGATACGGCAATGGCTTCATCAAGACCGAATGCACCACCGTGAACATCGCCACGGTTGCGCCGACGCCAAGAGCCATCACCAGGATCACTGTCAAAGAAAATCCCGGCGTCCGCACAAGCGTACGCGCGCTATACCGTATATCGCGTATGAGATCTTCCAGAGAATTCCAGCTCCAGCTTTCTCGCGCATGTTCACGCAACAGCGTCGGATTGCCAAAGGCGCGCGTGGCAGCGCGGCGGGCCTCTTCTGGAAGCATCCCAGCGGCGACATTCTCAGCCGTCTGCTGCTCGATGTGAAACTGAAGTTCATCGTCGAGCCGCTGCGACTCCTGCTTACGGTAAAGGAGCATCTTCCAGCGCATCCGCATCTTGTCCATCGAGCGCATGGGGTCGCACTTCCTTTCGTTTACGGTGTCGTAATTACGAGGTTTATGGCGGCGGAGAGCCGGTTCCAGTTGGCAGTCTCCTCTTCAAGCTGCTTCTTACCGGCGGCTGTGAGCGAATAGAACTTTGCCTGCCGCCCTGTTTCACTCTCAGCCCACTTCGCCCGAATCCAGCCCTGCTGCTCTAGACGGTGCAGAGCAGGATACAGGGAACCCTGCTGCACTTGCAGTACATCGCCGGAGATCTGCTGAATGCGTTTGGCAATTGCCCAGCCATGCCGGGATTCAAGAAAGAGGCTTTTTAGGATCAGGAGGTCGAGAGTTCCCTGGACGAGGTCGCTTGGCTTTCCCATACTATGACTATCTACACTTCATGATGTAGATAGTCAAGGTATCAGTTTGATGACGAATCTTGCAGGAAACCTTTCGGTCTGACCGAAAGTGAAGTCTCTTCATAACATTCTCGAACGAACCAGCACACGTCATCTCGACCGGAGATGCGCGGCCTCATCGCGCGTCGTAGTGGAGAGAGCCCTGTATTTCGACGAACAGACCCACCCTAGGGCGGATGTCGTAGAAAATGCTCTGTTACAGGAAAATGGCGCCGATTATCGGCTGAGAATGCAGTTCTTCAGTGCATCGTCTTATAATCCAAAGTTGCGTGGTCTATAACCGCGGCAAGGTAACACCATAAGGAATCTTCATGCCGACTGACGTACTTATGCCCCAGATGGGCGAATCCATCACCGAAGGCACCATCACCAAATGGCTCAAAAAGCCTGGCGACAGCGTCCAGCGCGACGAGCCGCTCTTTGAGATCTCGACCGACAAGGTCGATGCCGAGATTCCCTCGCCCGTGGCCGGAACTGTTTCCGAGATCAAGGTGGAGGCGGGCCAAACCGTTGGCATCAATACGGTAGTCGCCACCATCGCCGAAGGTGGCAATGGTGCTGCCGCTGCTGCACTGGCTGCCAAGGCCGAGCCAGCCGCGAAGTCTGAATCTGCGGCCCCTGCTCCAGCCGCTGCCGAGCAGGCTGCTCCCGCGCAGGATTCGGGACAAGCCGCCGGTGGTGCCAGCACCGAAGTCCTGATGCCACAGATGGGCGAGTCCATCACCGAAGGCACCATCACCAAGTGGCTCAAGAAAGTAGGCGATAAGGTCGAGCGCGACGAGCCAATCTTCGAGATCTCAACCGACAAGGTTGACGCCGAGATTCCTTCGCCTGCCGCGGGAACGCTGACTGAGATTAAGGTTGCCGAAGGGAATACTGTCGGCATCAATACTGTGGTTGCCGTGATTGGTGGCGGTGCCGGAAAGGCCGCACCTGCCGCCGCTCCCGCCGCTGCACCGTCTGCTCCAGCAGCTACTGCACCTGCCGCTGCCGCTCCGGCAGCTTCGGCCAAAGCCGCCGAAGGCGTGCGCTCCTCGCCGCTGGTACGCAAGATCGCCAAAGATAACAACGTCGATCTCACGCAGGTTCCGGGCACCGGCGCCGCTGGCCGTGTAACCAAGAGCGATATTCTGGGTCATCTCGAAGGCGGAGCCAAGCCTGCTCCCGCTGCCCCCGCTCCGGCAGCAGCAGCAAAGTCCGCACCTGCTCCGGCTGTCGCGCAGCCGCAGCCCGGCGAGTTGGTCCCCATGTCGAAGATGCGCTCCATCATCGCGCAGCGCATGGTCGAGTCCAAGCGCACCAGCCCGCACGTCCACACTGTCTTCAAAGTGGACATGACCCGCATCGTCAAGCTGCGCGAGAAAGAGAAGTCGAAGTACGAGCAGCGCAACGGCGTCAAGCTGACCTATATGCCCTTCATCACCCGCGCCGCGATTGTGGCCCTGCGCAAGCACCCCATCGTCAACGCGTCCATTGAAGGCGACGCCATCCGCTACAACAAGAACATCAATATCGGCATCGCCGTCGCGCTGGACTGGGGACTGATCGTCCCTGTGCTCAAGCAGACCGAAGAGAAGAACTTCCTCGGCATCGCCCGCGGCATCGTCGATGTGGCCGAGCGCGCCCGCGGCAAGAAGCTTGCGCCCGACGAGATCTCCGGTGGCACCTTCACGCTGACCAACTCCGGCATCTTCGGCGAGCAGTTCGGCACACCAATCATCAACCAGCCGCAGAGCGCCATCCTCGGCATCGGCGGCCTGAACAAAGAAGCTGAAGTGCTCACCGACAAGGACGGCAACGACGTTATCGCCATCCGCTCCATCCAGCGCTTCACCCTCGGCTTCGACCATCGCATCGTCGACGGAGCCGACGCCGGCAAGTTCATGTCCGACTTCAAGGCGTACCTCGAAAACTGGAACGAAGACATCGGGTAAAGAAGTATTCAGCAAGATTGAAGGGCAGGTTCTCTCATCCGAGAGTCTGCCCTTTTTCGTGGAATCATAAAACCGTATTACGGTAAGCTTGGTTTCACCCTGCTCCCAATTATGCAAAAAGGTGCATGTAGTGGCCCCCGATGGCAGCCTAATAGTCCGAGCCCGAAGAGCTTCCGGAGGGTGGGCCGCGATGCTCAAAGCCGATTAATCCGGAGGCCAGCTTAGAATCGACCGCTACTCATTTACAAATTCAGCACACGCATAAGGATCGGATATGTCTAAATTTTTCAGTTGGTGCATAGGCACACGAAACACGCCAAGAATTTGAGTTTGACGTCTGACTGCGATCTGTACGTGTGTCTTATCCCAAAATCCAGCATCCTCATAGATCGAATATCCTTCGGGAAAAAGAGCTCGTACTGTATCGAACTCCCTCATGCCTCCAGATTGTGATGCTTTATAGTTCGCATGTAGGTGATCGATCACTGCTCTGTCTAGGTATCTCAGTACACGATCCCCCGGCTTGCTATTCTCCCCTGCCTTGTTTTTAGGAAGAGCATTTCCTGTTTTCTTTTGCAGGTTAACATAGGACTCGTAAGCAACTTTGACTGCACGTACTCCAGCCTGAGTGGTGAGATCCAGACAATTTCCCAGCTCAATCACTGCCCCAACAATGCAAGGAGCGCTTGAGCGTCGCTCTTTCGCCCATTCATATGCACGCAGAATATCCGATTCCCAGAAGTAGGAACCTGATCCCAACCAGTCATACGGTTTATTGCTAGGGTTAAATTGAGAACCGCTCAGTAAATCATGAGCGGTTCTGGCACTGCATCCATGATAACCAAGGACTATTGCCAAGCGGCGTCCTCGATTGGATCACGATAGAGTTCAGCGGTTCGCCCGGTTGAATCGAGCAGACCTTCACGCTTGAGTTGCTCAGTCGCTTTTTCGGGGGTGTCGCATTCGCGGCGTAGACGATCAAACTGTTCTGTCAGCATCTCGTAGTCGGCTTCGCTCATCTCAACCTCCTTGCAAACTTCACTATCAAGTATGATACCCCAACTTGGGTGCTGAACGCACGTTCGATTGCTACAGCAGCGCTTTTGCCTTCTGCACCAGCTCTGCGGCCTCTTCGGCCGTCTTTCCCACTGCTGACAGATGCCCCATCTTTCGCCCGACCCGCGGCTTGTGCTTTTCGTACAGATGCAGCCGCACTCCTGGCACAGCGAGCGCCTTATCGAAGTGCGGTTCCCGCGGGCTGCCATCGGCATTCAGCCAGACTTCACCCAGAAGGTTTGCGATGGCTGCGGGCTGCACAATATCCACTTCGCCCAGCGGAAGATCGCACACCGCGCGCACCAGTTGCTCGAACTGGCTGGTGACACAGGCGCGCTCGCTGGCGTGGTAGCTGTTATGCGGCCGCGGAGCCAGCTCGTTCACCAGCAACCTTCCATCTTTCGCGCAGAACATCTCCACCGCGAGGATGCCCTCTAGCTCAAACGCATCGGCGATCTGTTGCGCGAGTCTGCGCGCTTCTGCCTCTTTCGCAGCATCAAGCGGCGCGGGCATCGCGCTCCACGCCAGAATCTGGTTCTCGTGATGGTTCCACGCGGTGGGGAAGACTTTGACCTCGCCGTTAGGCGCGCGCGCCACCATCACTGAGATCTCGCGCTCCAGCTCAATTGCTTTCTCTACTACGCCCGGGCCTTCACCCAGCGCTGCCCATGCGCCGCGAACTTCATCCTCAACCGAAGCACCGGCAGCAAAGCCGACTTTGCCCTGTCCGCGCCCATCGTAGCCGCCGGTTGC
>DASRSR010000078.1:0-41872 GCA_035656355.1 Edaphobacter sp. | reverse complement strand
TATCCGCGAATTCATCGTGGCCGTGCGAATGTCTGCATGCGCAATGTTCACAAAATCCGCATACGTCCGTGTCGGAGGATGGTCCGTCATCCACGTCCGCAGCCATGGCTTTACAATCGCATCCACCTGCGGCGTGTCCAGTTGGGCAAAAGGTTTCTTGTACTTGAGTTGGGCCTGTGTGTCCAACCAGTTCAGACCGTCAACATAGAGCTTGTCGCGCGCCGCCGGCGAGTGCCCAATCAGAAAATCCAAAAACTGCGGCGTCTCGGCATCCAGAGCACCGGGATGTTTTTCCGTGCGCGGCAACATCACATCAGCCAGCTTGCTCAGCGTAGCTATTTGCGTGGCGGAAAAGAAAGAAGGTACTGTGTGTGCAACTGCATCGGCCACGGTCGTTTGGGGAAGCGGCGTTCGCGGATTGAGACCAAGTCTCCACGGCACAGGCGCAGGGAGAGCTGGCGCTGCATTGGTGTTCTGTTGGGCCAATAACCACTTCGGTGTTATGGCAAGCACAGCCATCGCGCGCAATAGTTCACGACGATCCATAAGCCTCCTCTATCAACACAAAAACGGTACACTGCCTCGAATTCTGCGTCTACCGTCTACTATGCCCACCAGGCATCGGTAGGCCACTCTTTCAGCAGCACCCGCGACAACCCTTCATCGGTAGACGCCAGCGCATCTTCATGCTCAATCTCGTCATTTCCCAACCGACAGATCGGAAGGCCCAGTCAATACTTTGCTAGTAGAAGATTCTAGGCACATTCATGACGAACAGTAACTTATCTAGATAACTAGTTGACAGTGTATTTACTAACTTGGTAAAAATAGGCCCGCGGCTATAGAGCAGTAATCATGCGCGCACCGTCGAAGTCTCAAATCGGAGGCCTGATGTCACATACAGAACGCCGAAGCTTTTTGGCGATGGCAACTGCCAGTCTTGCCGCATCGATGAGCCTGCCTGAGCTTCTCCACGGCCAAGTGGTCGGGCAACTGCCTCCGGAATCTTTACCTCAAGGCGACACGGGCAAGCGAGTCAATGTGATGGCGATTGCGGCGCATCCTGGAGACGCCTTTTTCGCCATGGGTGCCCCGGTAGCGATCGCGACTCATTATGGCGGTGGAGGCTCCCTGCTTAGCCTCTCTTTAGGCGAAAAGGGTTCCACCGCAATTCCACCCGCCCAGTATGGACCGGCGCAACGCCTCGCAGCACAAAAAGCTGCGGAAAAGATAGGTGCAAAGGCTTTGTTTCTTGATTACCGCGATGGCGAAGTTCCAGTGAATAACGAGATAAGCTTTGCCGTTTGCGACCTGATTCGCCAGTACAAGCCCAACGTGATTGTGACTCATTGGAAAGGGAGTATGCACAAAGACCATCGCGCTTGTTACAAAGTGGTTGACGACGCGATTTTTTATGCAGGCGTTCCTGGCTTCACGCGAAAAGATCCTCCACATGCGGTCCAGAGATGGTTCTCTGCCGAGAATTGGGAGGATGCCGATGGATTTATCGCTGACACTTACCTTGACGTCTCTCCGGGATTCGATAAGTGGAACGAGGCCTGTGCTGAGTTTCCAATGTGGCGCGGAGAGACCGGCTTTCGCTACAACGACTACTACAACAGCCTCGCAATTCAGCGGGGCTGCATAAGCAACTTTACGAAAGCGGTCGCATTGATGTCGCCTGTGCAGCGCATTCGACGCGTTCATACTCCCTAGTACAGCGAGCGCATGTTTTTACGGCAGGAATGAGGCCAAACCGGAAAGAAGAATGACGAAGCTTCCACAACTCGATCGAGGCAGTGCACTCCCTTTGCATTATCAGATTCAGCAGCAACTGCTGTCGCAGATTCAATCGGGAGCACTCAAGCTGGGCGAACCTTTGCCTCCCACGCAAAAGATTGCCGCAAGTCTCGGTGTCAGTCCAATGACCGTTCGGCAGGCGATAAAGTCGCTTTGCGAACTTGGTCTTGTCTACAGCAGGCAAGGAAAGGGAACCTTCCTCTCGGGGATCAAACTGGAAAAAGATTTCCGTCAGGTCTTGTCTTTTACGGAAGAGATGAAGGCACGAGGATCAAGACCTCAATCGACGGTACTCTCCTTCACAATTGAGCGCGCCAACGAGCAGGTAAGAAACGCTCTGCGTCTGCAGGCAAACGAAGAAGTCATCCGTTTGCGGCGAGTACGTTATGCAAACCGGGTTGCGATGGGCATTGAGTGCAGTTCGCTTCCGCGCCGCCTGTGTCCCGACCTGCTGGAAAGCTTCGATCCAAAGACATCCCTCTACCAGGCGCTCCTGGAGCGATATGGGATACGGATGACAATCGCGGACGAAGTCGTAGAGGTAGGCCTTGCAAACGCCGATGAAGCTGCGTTGCTCGACATCAAAAAAAAGAGCCCGGTGTTCTATTTCACCCGAACCTCCTACATCGATAGTGGCCAGCCTGTTGAATACGTTACGGCGACCTATCGCGGAGACCGCTACAAGATTGTGAATCGGCTGATGCGTCTCAAGGTCAGCTAGCCCCATCGCTCCCGAATGGGACCAACCCGCAGTATGACCAACAAATGGAGGAAGTTGCCAAATGGCTGAATTAGCTTATTTTCCCCGCATTATCGAAGTTATCAACAAGATTAGTGAAACCCAGAAGGACAATATCGAACGGGCGGCACAAACTTTTGCGAAGTCTATTCAAAGTGGTGGCCGCGTTTATATGTTTGGCAGCGGGCATTCGGTAATCCCGGTTCTCGATATCTTTCCTCGATACGGCAGCTTCATCGGCTTTTACCCGATCTATGATCCGCGATTGATGTGGTCCAACGTTGTTGGGCCAGGCGGCGCCCGCGAGTTGCTGTGGCTCGAACAGCGCGAAGGTTATGCCGGGATCGTACTATCCAGCTACGAGCTTACGTCGAAGGACAGCGTGCTGATCTTCTCCCATGGCGGCTTGAACGCTGCACCCATCGAGATGGGAATCGAAGCGAAGAAGAGCGGCGCGACGATTGTGTCTGTGTCCTCCCATGCCAACTACAAGCAAGCTGCGGCTAAGCATTCCACGGGCAAAAAGCTCGCCGATGTCTCCGACATCGCGATTGACAATTGTGTTCCGCCGGAGGATGCGTTGGTCGCTGGCAAAGGCGTTCCCGAGAAGTTCGCTGCCGGTTCTACGGTTGCTTCCGTAACCATTGCGATGGCGCTTGTAGCTGAGGTGGGCCGCCTGCTGTTGGAAGCGGGATCGCGACCTTCGACCTTCGTCTCTCCCAACGTGGGACTGTCGCCCGACCACAACCAGCAGGTGTTCAAAGAGTACATGCGCAACGTCTTTCATTCCGATGCTGGGAAGCCCACAACTTAGGAAGTGACGAGCCGGGCTGGCGAATCTAACCAGCCCTGGCTCCGTTCGTAGTGAAGTGCCGGCGAGCACAGCCCTGTTCCGCGGAGGTTCCCTGATGAAAAAAATTCGATTGTGGAGTGTAATTTGCGGATTGGTTCTGGTCAGCCACGTATGGCCGTTGTTCGCCGCTCAGTCGGTTCATTCGGATGGAGGAAACTCTTTCTACCCGGCGGCCGTGTGGTACAGCGGCGGAAAAGCGCGCGCGCCGATGCTCGAACGGATCGACAGTACAAGCAGTGCGCGATGGGGCGCAGACCTCGACGAGATTAAAGAAACTGGCTTCAACACAGTTAAAACATGGATCGATTGGGAATCGGGAGAACCGAAGCCCGGTCAGTTCAACTTCGACAATCTCAACTTGCTGATGCGTCTTGCGCATGAGAGAGGCCTGCGCGTGATTATCCAGATCTATCTGGATTCTGCTCCGGACTGGGTAGGACGCCTTCATCCGGAGGGAAGATTTGTAGATCGAAGCGGGGCAGTTATCGATTCGCAATCCGCGCCCGGATATAACCTCGATGACCCCGAAGTGCAGCGTGAAGCTTTGGCATTCCTTAAGGCGCTCTCCCAGGATGCCAACCGCTCTCCTGCTCTCTATGGTTGGGATGTATGGAGCGAACCTCACGTAATCAACTGGGCAGAGTTCCCCTATCTCAGTCATCCTGAATTTGGTTTCAATCCAGCGACCCAGGCGCGATTCCGTGAATGGCTGCGCAGGAAATACAAGAACCTGGATGACCTGAATGCAGCATGGTATCGAACGTTTACCAGCTGGGACCAGGTGGAAGCCCCGCGTTTTCCCACTATCCTTTCCTATACGGATTACATCGACTGGCGCATGTTCATCGACGATAAACTCGCCGGAGATCTTGCCATGCGCGTCAAGGCGATTCGTTCAGCGGATACGATTCACCCGATTACAAGCCACTCCGACGCCCCCAGCCTCTTTACCTCTCCAAACGACGGATACGGCGAGCCCGACGATTTTAAAATGTCGGCAAGCGCAGACTTCTACGGTACGTCCATGTACCCGATGCATTCGCAATCGTCTCATCCGTGGTCGCGCGCCATGCTCGATACGGCCCTTGATTTCTCCCGCTCGGCAGGACACAGCTACCACAAGGGCTTTTGGATAGGAGAGCTTCAGGCTGGGCAGGGTGCTACGGGAATGCGCATCGCCGCTCCGGTAACTCCACAGGACGAGACATTCTGGATGTGGCAGGCAGTGGCGCATGGCGCGCGCGAGTTCGCAATCTTTTCCTGGTATCCCATGAGTTCCGGATTCGAGTCCAACGGATACGGGCTCATCAACCTCGATGGCACCTTGACCGATCGTGCACGGGCCGCCGGAAAGGCAGCAACGATCATCAGCCGACATGCCTCAGATCTGCTGAATGCAACGCCTGCTCCAGCGCGGGTAGCGATTCTCTACAACCGGCTCTCCTACATGGTAGGAGGTTCGCAGCCTTCGCTTTCGAAACTCGGACGCGCTCCCATCGATTCGGCCCTGGGTCTCCATCAGGCCTTTGCTGAAGAGCAAATTCCCGTAGACTTTGTCTCTCCTCAGGATGTCGCTGGCGGCAAACTGGGGCAGTACAAAGTTCTGTTTGTCCCATTTCCGGTGATGCTTTCGAGCAATGTGGCGGACGGCATCAAGCAGTTCGTTGAAAGCGGAGGGGTGGCCGTCGGAGAGGCGCGCTTCGCCTGGAATAACGAACGCGGATTTGCCAGCACTGTAATTCCTGGAATTGGCATGGACAAGGTCTTCGGCGCGAGAGAGAAGGTGATAAAGCCATCGGACAAGCCGCAAATCACCCTCGATGCCTCTGCAAACCTCCCCGGTATGACAGGTACCGGTGCTATATCCGGCGCAGCATTTGAGGAAGACCTGGAGCCATATCCGGGAGCGCGCGTGCTTGGCCGCTTCGAGGATGGAGAACCTGCTGTCGTCGAAAATTCGACAGGCAAAGGAAAAGCTATTCTTGTTGGCTCGTTTCTGGCGTTGGCATACCAACAAAACCCAGATAAAAAAACGCGCGAGTTTCTGGTCTCGCTGGCAAAGCTTGCAGGAGTATCCAGTCAGGTTGAGATCTCGGGCAGTGGAAAAGCGGATATACAGGTGCGACGGCTGATAAGTGATCACGAGCAAATTGTCTTCGCTTTCAATCAGTCGAATCAGCCGGTCTCGGCAAACGTAGCACTAACCGTGCCGCAGACAATAAAACATGCAACGGATTGGGCAAATGACCGAAGCGTCCCCTTCCAGATTAAAGACGGTCGAGTTCTATTGACCAAGACATTTACTCCGGGCGAGGTATGGGTGCTCAGCTTGTCCGCTCAATGATTCCGCAATCTGGATCAAACGGAAATGACGCAAACGATCGCCATGAAGAGGAAGAAAGCTTATGCCAGATTGTGTTCTTGCAGCCGACATCGGCGGAACGAGTATCCGGGTCGCTAAAGTAAGTGACACTGGTCGCATAAGTCATCGTCTTGAAACCCCGACTCCTTCAGGCGGTGGAGCGGAAGTGGTAAAGGTGCTCATAAAGCTCCTCGATCAAATTCCACGAGAGAATGTGCGGGCTGTAGGAGTCGATGTGCCTGGTCTTGCTTATCCAAACGGAGATGTCTGGGCGCCGAATATTCGTGGTTGGAAGCGCATGCCTCTTGGGAAGCAACTGCGGAAGCATTTCCCTTTGCCCGTCATTGTGGAAAGCGATCGCAATGCGTTCGTCGTCGGAGAAGCATGGAAAGGCGCTGCACGCGGCAGCGGGAACGTGGTCTTCGTCGCCGTAGGAACAGGCATCGGCACTGGAATTCTGGCTGATGGCCGGTTGCTTCGCGGTCATGGAGAACTGGCCGGATGTGTAGGATGGCTAGCAGTTCGGGACGAGTTTCTTCCGCAATATGCAAAGATGGGCTGCCTGGAAAGCCACGCCGGAGGCATCGGGATTGGATTGGCAGCGAGTCATCGTCTGGGCCGTCGAGTAACTGCTCACGAAGTCTGCCAGCTTGCAACTCAAGGTGATAAACAAGCACAGGAAATTTTGGAAGAGGCTGGACGTTATCTTGGCTTTGCTTTGGCCAATCTGGTAAGCATTCTCAATCCCGAGATTATTGTTGTAGGCGGCGGCGTTCTCGAAGCTGGAGATCTGGTGCTAAAAGAGGCACGGCAAACTATGCGGCGATGGGCGCAACCGCTGGCAGTTCGTCAAACACGTCTTGTCCGTAGCCGATTGGGTGGGGCAGCGAGTCTTCTTGGAGTTGCCCGGCTGGCTCTCCAGACTAGCAAAGACTCCTCCTAAGCAATCGGCAGATTAGCTCCGTCTGCAAAACCGGAGGAGCTACCTTCATAACTGTTACGCGATTTTTCAGAAGCAAACATACCTCGGCAGAATTCGGAACCTTCTTATCAATGAAGGACAACAGCATGGCAAGCAATCCCATTCAAACACGCACCGCCCTCATGCTCACAATGAACGCGTGCATGTTCATCTTTGGAATTGTGCTGTTCCTGATGGGCTCGCTGCTGCCGAGTCTTAATGTCAGCAACGAACATGCAGGCAGCCTCGGATCAATTCCATTGATTGGAATTCTGATCGCAACAGTAGTGGTTGGTCCCATTCTGGATATGAAGGGCGCGAAGCAAATCTTAATCATCGGCTTGCTGATGATCGCCGGCGCTCTCGTTCTAATCCCATCGCTCCGCGTCTACTGGCAGCTTGAATTGTGTTGTCTGGTCTATGGGTTTGGAGGGGGAATCCTCAATACCTCCACCAACGTCCTGGTAGCAGACCTCAACGCTCAAAGTCGCGCTCGTGCGCTCAATCTGCTCGGCTGCTTTTTTAGTGCCGGCGGCGTCTTCGCGCCCATATTAATGTCCTTCGTTGGGGAATGGCTAAGTCCCTGGGTTGTGCTGCGCATCTTCGCGGGTCTGACAGCCGCTGTGCTCGTCCCCGTGGTCGCCTTTCAATTTCCACCTCCATTGCAGGCCGGGGTTCGTTTTCGCAATTCGTTTGCTGTCCTTAACCAGCCCATCGTCTGGTTATTCGGAATTCTCCTGGCATTCGAACTGGCAAGCGAAAATTGCATGTTTGTATGGACAAGCAAAATTGTCGTCGAAGTTCTGCATACCACCCCGGCGCAGGGAGGGCTGGCGCTCGCCGGTCTGGGTACCGCTCTCGGTGTGGGCCGTTTGATTGCCGGCATATGGCTGCGCTGGTTCGGAAATCTCGGCACTATATGGGCCTCAGTGTCGATGGTTCTCGCAGGCATCCTCATCGCCGTGACCGCCCGGAACTTTATTGCAATGCTCTCCGCAATGATGCTCATCGGTCTTGGCCTGTCCGCTATCTTCCCCACCATCCTGGGAATCGCTGGAGATAGATTCTCAGGAGAAACCGGAACGGTCTTTGGCGGAATTATCGCCGTAGGCCTATGTGGAGGCGCAGCCGGTCCCAAGCTCGGTGCTGTTGCAATTGGATTCAGTGCGATTCATGTCTTGTGGATTCCTGCCACCTGCGCTGTGGTAATCGGGGCCATTACTATCCTGTTTGCAATGCAGAAGCGGGCTGCAAAAAAGGTGCACGCGTAGGCCTGTTTAGCGTGAAGCTAAGTCAGAAGAATTTCACCGCAAAACCCTTACGGGTGAAAGCTAATAAGCTCGATCCCCTTCTTTCCATTTCGAACGACATAGCAAAGCGTGTATACCGTGCCATCTGGCGCAACTGCGAGACTCTGTGGAGCGGTTGCGGGGTCGCCATTATCCAATATGATCTGGCCATGATCGACATACTTCCCTGCTGAAATATCGTATGTGATGAGATGGGCACCCTCTCCATGCCTCTTAGTCGGCGCCGTGCCCTTCGACGCGGGGAGGGGAGAGCCGGTCAGATAGTACAAGGTGTGTCCATCTGCACCCAGAACGAGGCCGAGATAACCATAGTCGAACTTGTCGAACATCCCGGATTTCTTGGACGGGATGGACGTAAGCCGATCAATCACCTCGACAGAGGGAACTTTGGGATCGAAACGGAACAAGTAACCCGACCTGCCATTAACACCATAGATTGCATTCTCAGAAGGATCCCAGATAGCCGCTCGCCAGTTGTAGGCCATCCCGTGCTGGGATGGGTTGAACTGTCCAAAATAATCTTTCTTGAGATCAACCCCTTTGACAGCAGCAATCGTATCTGTGCCGTAACTATAGCGGTAGATCGTCCCCTCCCCTGTTGTAAAGTAGGCCGAGCCATCGCGTGGATCGATCACAATGCGGCGGCATATCGACCGATACGTATCGCCGAGGATGCCCGTCTCTCCGCCATGAAAACGTGTCCCCAGGTCTTTTAGTTCCTTTGTCTTCAGGTCATATCGCAGAAAATGTCCCGTTGGCCATGTGATGCCGTACAGCCGGCCACGTTGGACATCCATAGCGAAGGTAATAATTCCTTCGCCACGGGGAGCGATCGCGAGGTTTTCAAATTTTCCGGTCTTCAGATCATAAGAAACAAAATGACCGCCTGGATAAGGGCCATAGCCATCAGGAGCCGGGGCCGTGGTCTCAATCCCCGCAGCATGGGCGTAGTAACCAAGATGAGTAGAGAAGTACAGCTTGCCATGGTCCTCTACAAAAGAGACGTGGCTCTTTCCCTGGACGACTTCCTTCGCATTGCCTTGTCCAACTGCATCATTAAGACTCGCAATGTGAGTGACCATTTTGGTCTTTGGATTGAAGGAATACATCTGTGCAGGAACGTTGTACACCGGCGAGGACAGCACGTAGTAAACCATCCCATTGCTGGCAACACTAATCCCGTTCCAGGCCTCCCCTCCCTCTGCCGCAGCGGGAAAATGAGAGTTGTATGTAGTTGCCCTCAATACATGCGTCGCTGCCTCCTGACCGCAAAGAACCGGCGTTGCGGCACCGAGGACGGCGATCACCGCATAGACCGCAAAGACCAGCTTCCAGGAAGATTTCTGCATGACACTCTCCTCGACTTCTCCACCTTACCTACACAAAAGTCTTTCGTATCCAAAGAAATACAAATCCAACGTCCAGCCACTAAATAAAGGAGGCCCAAGCAAGCTAAAACCTAATGATTCATTCAAACTGTGGAACGAAGGGCAAGAAACTGACGTGAGCCTCGATCTCTGCAAAGGATCATTAAAGCTCACTTGTGTCGCTGTGACACTCAAAGAAATCGAAATGATTCAAGAGCCTATTGTTGTTGCATATAGGTTTTATCAGGATTGCGGCTTACGGGGACGAATATGGGGCAATCTTAATATGGAACTATTGCGGCACATTTCGCTTTGCATCTGCCATATTTCCAACCCCTCGTGCAGCAATATATGCAGAAGCAATCAATGCCACCCAACGGGACAGCAGAACTTCGTGTGTTGATAATCCTGCCGCGAGGTGCCAGGCTGACACCGCAGCAAAACAGATTTCAGCAAAGCCATAGTGATACTGCCATCTTCGCTTGGCCCAATAAGCAAGTATCCCACTGATAATTGCCATTACTGCTACCAAACCCTGTGCAGAATGTAAACCGATTGCCTTTACGAGGTTTCTAAAGGTGGAGGGACTTTGAATTCCCTTTCTGACAGTCGTGCCAGCCACAATCATTACGATAGCAATGATGATGTTGATTATGACCGACGTAACTAGCGATGATCTGCTCTGACTTCCCTCGTTAATGAGGCCAAAGTGACTGAATTGAACGTTTGGCGGCGAGGGGAGTTCACTACGTAGGGGTTTTACCATTTGGTATGTGCGATTGTCGCATTCTCCCTTCAGCCTAAAAATAGTATTTCTTGCTGGCCATAGATGGTACCGAAATAATGTACTCAAACTAAAGTGCCATACAAGAATCGTGCGGCCCGTTCCACCTCGTCTTAGCTCTAATTCTTCTGAAAGTAGTCAGAGACGACATCATTATCTAAAGTAATTCGAAGACGATAGCGATTCTTGCCGCTACGATGATACTTCCAGACCTCACGCTTACGAGTTTTAAGTAAGCCACCGTCTACTGACGCCGGTTCACCTCGTGAGTCTCTGAGTTGGTCAGTCGTCTGCCCCTGCCAGACTTCATGCCGCATGATACGTTGGACAATATCTTCATCGGTGTATTTACTGCGAAGCTGGGCGAGACGATGCGCCCGGCGATGAGCCTTATACCAAGCGATTATAGCGATGGCGCCAACAACAATGAGTATGCTGGGGACTTGCCCAAGAGAGCGAACGACAGAGGCCACAACAGCACAAATTAATATGCAATTATCAGTAGTCCAATTGCTGCTTCTTTGCCGTTATTCTTGCGTCTAGACATTGATAGAGCCTATGAGAGATGTTCTTGAGTCAGACAAATTATCGTAGGGGATCGGCCAAAGGTAAAGGCTAATAATGCGTGGGATATTCATGCTACCTACCGGCACAGACTACTCATTACCAAAACATCCTTTCCCCAGCTTCTAAGACAATTCACCTATTCCCAAAGCTGCGCCTGCCGATACCCTTGAAGCTTCAAGCCATCTCCAAGCAGCGAAGGAGCAGGAATGTCGATTACCGTGACTCCGCAGGACGTGCGTTTCAACAAACTCAAGATGGGCCGCAACGGTCGTTGGCCAGCAACCGCGAGCCAGGAAGTCGGGCGGATTGTCATCTGCGAGAGCGCAGATGACGCAGCGGAGGCTTTGCAGCAAACCGTGAGCGCAGGACAAAGGCCGACCATCCGAAGCGGCGGCCATTGCTATGAAGATTTTTTTGCGAACAATCCAGGCGGTACGTTGATTGATATGGGCATGCTTGACCATACCGGTCGCCTGCCAAATGATCCGCGCTACCGCATCGGTGCGGGCGCAACTCTTGGCAAGGTCTATCAGGACCTATACAGGCTCTATAACGTAACTCTGCCCGGAGGCACCTGTGCTTCAGTAGGCGCAGGCGGCCATATCACCGGCGGCGGCTATGGCTTGCTCTCTCGTCTGCAGGGGCTTACCTGCGACTGGCTCTCCGAGGTGGACATCTTGACCGTCGATGCCAAGGGCAAAGTCGTTCAGCGGAGAGCGAACAACAAGCAGGATGCGGACCTGTTGCGCGCCTGCCGCGGAGGTGGCGGCGGAAACTTCGGCGTCATCACCAACTATGTGTTCGACAAGCTGCCGCCGGCACCCGAAGAGGTCATTATCTCGAATCTCTCTTTTCCCTGGGCCACGATGACAGAAGAAAAGTTTGCGAAGATTCTCGACACGTTTGGTAACTACTCCGCCACACGCGGACAGGAGCCGGATACCTGGGGACTCTCCCCCGTAATGGTCCTGAACCACAAGATGAATGGTCACATCGGTATTTCGGTGCAGTTCTGCAATCCGGATGGCACGTGCAAGGACTTGAAAGTCTTGAACGAATTTCTGGACCTGTTCAACACGTGTGAACCGAACACCAATGTATCGACACCTACAGAAGGAATGCGCAGCCGCAACCAGCCGCAGACCGCGTGCGGGCCGCGGCTGACGCGCACGGAGTGGATTGATACTGACGGGGGTGGCGGCGTTCGCCGAAGAGGCTCAAGCAGAGCCAAATATAAATCCACCTATATGCGGCAGAATTACACCCCACGCGAGATCAAGGTCTTTTATAAGCATCTGACGCGCATGATTCCTGGAATCGACCTTAGTGGCTCCGTGGTCGAAGTGGACACCTACGGAGGGGCAATCAACCGCAAGGAACTTGCAACGGAGACGGCGGCGCCGCAACGGTCGAGCATCATCAAAATGCAGTTTCAAACCTACTGGTCCAAACCGGAGGATGATGCCGGTCACCTCACCTGGATACGCGACTTCTATACCGAGCTCTACTCCGGCCCCGATGTCGATTCCGCGCATCAGGGAACGCCTTTCCCCAACAGCCGCTATGAGGGCTGCTATATCAACTATCCAGATGAAGACATGCTGCAATACGACTACTGGACGGAGCTTTATTACGGCGAAGCTTATCCCTTTCTTCAGCAGGTAAAGCAAAAGTACGATCCAAACAACATCTTTCACCATGCGATGTCGATTCGACCGTAGGTTCAGCTACTTTCAACCTACTTCATTGCAATGTGATGAGCGGCACTGCGCCTTCTCGCACGCCTTTCGTGAAGGCCACAGGCAGCCGGAGGGTTCGTCATCTGCTTTGCGAACATGTGGTAATCCGAGGTTCCCGGATGAAGCGTAGACCAGTAGCTTAAGCGAGTTACCAGCGGCCTGTGCCTGTCGATGATCTGCCGTTCGAGAATCTTCACTCCGCATTCCAGATTATTTTTCGGCTGCAGGATGGTCCGTTCCGGACTGTCGGGCTTCAGCCTGCGGTCGGCCTTCCAATCGAAGTCGCAGCCATAGCGCCGCTGATCTTCATAGGTAAGTTGCAGCAGACCCTGACTGCGCACCATTCTGCCGGTCACCCTGTCTTTAACAGCAACTTCAGGCTCCGTGTGACGGACGCGAGATGTGGGATTAAGGCCAGCCTCAGCACCGGCGAGCGCCTGAAAGAAGTAAGCCCAGAAGGCTCGTTTATCCGCCGCGTCCATGGTGTAAAAGCGCGGGCAGAAGTGGCGCACATCGCGCGGGACCCGGCCGGAGAGCATTGATGCAGGAATTGCCTCTTCGACAATCTTGTCCCAGGCAGGGTCCCAGGTGTCCTGGCCAAGCTCCACCTTCTTGATGGCAATAGGGGTCGGCGGCGCAGGCTTCATCGCTTTGTGTACTGGAGCGGGAACAGGCGCCTTCTCGTGCTTCGCGCATCCCTGAGCAGCAAGAAGCACCATTGCCAACGTGCATTTTCTGCCGACGTGCATCGAGAGCTCCCCTGGCTCGCAGTTCACTCCTGCGAATCTGGGGAGGTCGTCGAAGGCAGCATAGATGCTGCTCTGCTTCCTTGTCCAGTGAGTCCAGCAAAACTAACCCGTGCCAATTAGGACAAAGTGCCTACGGCAAAGATCACGACGGGCAAGTATAGTGCTTGCATCGGAAAAATCATGCAGACGCGCGCTATCAGTTGCAGACGCCGTTGAATTGGAAGAGGAAACCGCCGCACGGCGAAAGGTAAATCATGGGAAAAAAGATCTGGTCTCGACGTGAAGTTTTGAAGCAATCCGGAATGATGTCGGCAGCAGCCGCTGCAGGCGCCATTGCTCCAGGCAGTGCAAATGCTTTGGCCAAAGCTGCAAAGGCCGCACCGGCAAAAGCAGGCGCAGCCAAAGCCGGACAGGTTCTTACCGGGCACGATGTTCCCTTTACCGACGGCGACTTTCACGACAATCTCTTTACCCGGATCGGGATTCGTCCGCTGATTAACTGCCGGGGAACGATTACGGCAATCAGCGGCTCGACCTCGCTGCCCGAGGTGAAGCAGGCGATGTACAACGCATCGCTCTACCACGTTCGCATGGATGAGATGATGGCCGCCGTCGGCGCGGAGCTTGGCCGCCTGTGCGGGGCCGAATATGCAATGGCAACCACGGGCGCAGCGGCGGCAACCTGCCTTGCGACCATTGCCTGCGTAGCTGGCACCAATATCGAACAGTGCCAGGCGCTTCCCTACATCAAGAAAAAGGACCAGGTCGTCATTCCCAAGACCTCACGCAATCCCTACGATATTGGCGCGCGTATGTGCGGAATGGAGATGGTGGAGTTCACCACTCCCGAAGAGCTGCGCGACAAGATCAGTGAACGCACTGCCATGATGTATTTCCTGGCGAATCCTCGGTGGGACAACACACCAATGAGCCTGAAAAATCTGGCCGCCATCTGCAAAGAGAAAGGCGTGCCTGTATATGTCGATGCAGCGGCGATGGAGCCGAATGTGCCGAATGTTCATCTGGAGGCGGGAGCAGATCTGGTTGCCTACTCTGGCGGCAAGTGCATGCGCGGGCCACAGTCGGCGGGCATGCTGATCGGCAATAAGAGCCTTTGCCAGGCTGCGTACTACCAGGACTCGCCCCACCACTGCTATGCGCGCGCGATGAAGTGCAGCAAGGAAGAGACGATGGGCCTGCTGGCCGCGGTTCGTGCCTGGCATAAGCGCGACCACGAAGCCGAACAGAAGATGTGGCTGGGTTGGATGCAGTCGCGTGCCGACCGCATGAAGGGATTGCCATCAGTCACGGCAACCGTGCTTCCGCCGCCGCCGCCAAATCACATCGACCGCAGCCCCGGCGTAAGAATCTCGTGGGACGCCAATGTGCTGAAGATTACCGGAAGCGAGATGGTGCAACTGCTCGACGAAGCTCCGACGCGCATCGTCCTGAACGGCACTGGTTCACGCCCAGACCACATGATGAGCTCAGTTACGGTCTATTGCTACATCATGACGCCTGAAGAAGTGAAGATCGTCGGCGATGCGATCCACAATGCGTTGACCAATCCGCCGCACTTTGAGAATCCAGTGGTGCCAACCGGCGCTCCGGCTTCGGTCGCTGGCACCTGGGACGTGACGATTCACTATATACGCGGAACAGGCGAGCAGCACTTCGTTCTGAAGCAGGATGGCAATAACGTCACCGGCGACCACAAAGGCGAGATCTACAACGCGGAGTTCAAAGGCACTGTGCACGCCGACGAGATTGATATGGTCAGCGTGCTTCCTGTTACCGGCTACCCGGTCACCTGCCATTTCAAAGGCAAAGTGCAAGGCAATCGCATGTCAGGCACATTGAATATGCGTGAGTACGGCGAAGTCCCGTGGGAGGCGGTGCGCGCCTGATACACCGGTCACGCGGGTTGAGGTTGTGCATCCCATCCATGCGCGATGAAACTGCGCATGGACGGGCATCCGGCTCGTAAAACTTTCCGGCCCTGCGCCGCAAGCGCCGACCTCACATTCAACGGGACCTAGAATATAAAGCATATAAAACAACAATGAGAATACCCGCCATGATTCTGTATATAAGTTCACGGAATCTTAGGCGCGGTGGTACGAGTTGACCAAGAAGAAGACCAGCACCTATGCCCACAGATAGCATTAGCAATTTGTGTGTAGGATAAAAGTACAAGAGGATACATCCAGGAATGGGAATTAATGCAAACTGTAAAATATAATTTCCACCATAGTTATTTGCTGCATAAGGACCCTCTGTACCTTTATTAGCCATATTATCCCCTTCGCTCAAGCCCGCTTTCCCGTAACTTCACCGAAGAAACGAAGCAGATTGCCGCCCCAGAACTTGTCGATGCGCGCTTCGGAGTATCCGCGGCGCAGCATCGCGTCGGTAATCATGGGTAGATCGCGAACGTCGCGCATTCCACGCGCCAATGTTGGGCCACCGTCAAAGTCGGTGCCGAGGGCTACATGGTCCTCGCCCACCATTTGAATGGCACGATCAACCACTGCGACCCAATCATCGACTGCCATCGCAACCGAGTCCGGGACTTTGGCACCGAGCATGGGAAACTGCGGCGCCACCAGCTTGTCCACCTCGTAGATGGTTTTACCTTTGACGCGGTCGGGAATGCTGGTGGTGTCCCAGAAGGTTTTCTTACGTTGCGCCGTCAGCCACTGATATTCCTTCGGGTAAGCGAACTCGCTGCCAATCTGGAAGCCGATAATGCCGCCTTTGGCTGCGAGCTTCTTTACTAGCCAGTCTGGCATGTTGCGCGGAATATTGTTGACGCTCCGCAGACCCTGATGCGTTGCAATGACGGGGCCATCGCTGACGTCGATGGCCTGTGAGGTCGTGTCGTCAGCCGAGTGAGAAACATTGATGACCATGCCGAGTTTGTTCATCTCTCGAATGACATCTTTGCCATGTGCGGTAAGGCCGCCCCACTCAGGCTTTGAGCAGCAGGAGTCGGCATAGTTCTGGTCCCAGTTATGCGCAGAGAGCTGTGCCGAGCGCAGACCAAGCTGATGGAGATCGCGCAGCACGCCAAGGTCGCCATCCAGATCGTAGCTGCCCTCAATATCGAGCACCGCAGCCATCTTGCCTTTGGCGCGGATGCGTTTTATATCTTCCGCGTTAAGCGCAAGCTCTACCTTGTCGTGGTTCATCTCAATCTGCCGAAGCGCGTGATCGACACGGCGCAGCGCCTGCTTGGTCTCGAAGCGGCTTGGATAGTACTCCTCGGGGATGAAGACTGAGAGAAAAAATGCGCCTTCGCCACCTTGTTTTGCGCGCACAAGGTCCCACTGGCCTTCAGTAGTAAACGTGCCCATGCTGCCGCCGTGGTAGAACTCGCGATCAAGCGCGTGCACATGGCCGTCGAAGATGAACGCGCGTTTGTGTATCTCCAGTGCACGCGCAGAGACATGCGGCGCAGGCAGGTCAGCAGCGAAGCTGCGCAGATGGAGCGCAGCGGGCGCAAGCGCGGTGTAACCAAGGAATCGACGGCGAGTGAGCATCAGTTTCTCCAAAAAGTGAATTGAGGGTTAGGTTGATAGCGATGCTTCAACCCATTAATGGTCGCCTTCGTGCGACATTGTGTTGTGGTGTGATCGCAGATGGCATCTGCGGAGCAGTATATAGAAACGAATGCCGAACATACTTTCGCCCTGCTACACTGGCTCGCAAAAACTACGCGCAGCAAAGGGAGAAATGCATATGGAACAGCAATCGAGAAGAGGCCTTCTGGCCAATACCATCAAAGCGGCCTTTGCCGCGGTTGGCGGCGCAATTTTCTCCGGCCGGGCGTCGGCAATGACATCATCGCCCGCACCACAGATCTCCGGCCACCTGCAGAAGAGAATCCCGGAAGGTGTCTCAAAGCCCTCGGCCCCAGTGCCAATCACAAACGTTGTCGCCTATGGCAATTTGCTCTTCTTCTCCAGCGTTGGCGACCACAACAAAGGCACCATCGAAGAGCACACCAAGTTTGCCATCGACGATTTGGAGAAGAATCTGATCGCCGCAGGATCGTCGCTGCAAAAAGTGCTGAAGGTGAATGTTTATCTCAAGCACATTTCGGACTACGACCGGATGAACGTTATCTACAAGGCACGCAACTGGGGACCGATTCCTCCAGCGCGCACCGTAACTTCTCCGGCAGGCATTCCATTCGATCCGCTGTTTGAGATTGATTGCATTGCATATGTCTAAACAACAGGTCATTTGCCCTATGCGAAACGGACGCTCCAATGTTTTGATGGGAGCGCCACAATATTGCCCAATTTGCGACGCATCAAGAATCGAGAGGAAGTGCCTTGGCCCAAAATGCGACTTCTAAAAAACGTCCCCAGCTTGCAGCCGTAGTTACGGTAATGCGCAAATATGCTCACCCGCAGCACATCGTGGATCGCTTCCTCGATGGCTATGGATGGGACGGAACCTGGCATCGTCCGGAGATGGACCTTGTGTCGCTATACGTCGATCAGCGCGAGGTTGGCGATCTGGCGCAGGACCGCGCAGACCGTCATCCGCAACTGAAGATTTACCCCACCATCGCTGGAGCTCTGACGCTCGGTACCGGCAAACTGGCTGTCGATGGCGTTGTGGTTGTCGGTGAGCACGGCGTCTATCCGCTGAGCCCGACGGGCATCATGATGCATCCCCACTATGAGTTCTTCGAACAGATCACCAAGGTCTTCCGCGACAGCGGACGCTCGGTGCCTTACTTCAACGACAAAGAGCTCTCATGGAACTGGGACTGGTGCGTGAAAATGGTACAGACCTCCAAGGAGCTGAAGTTCCCGCTTCAGGGCGGATCGAGTCTCGCCGTCACCTGGAGAGTTCCCTCGGTAGAGTTTCCGCTTGGAGCGACCGCGAAAGAGGCAGTCTCAATAGGCTATGGAGGCCCCGGCAGCTACGACTTCCACGGGCTGGAGACGATTCAGTGCATGGTCGAGCGGCGCAAGGGCGGCGAGACCGGTGTCGAGTGGCTCCAGACCTATCGCGACGATGGCTTCTGGAAGGCGTATGAAGACGGCGTGTGGTCGCAGGAGCTTGTAAAAGCAGCGATGAGCCGCAGTTCCACTCTCCGGCCTGCGGACCCAACATTTACAGACATGCTGCCCAGCATCGATCAGTTGAAGAAACTCGTGAGCGATCCAATCGCCTACCATTATCAGCATCGCGACGGCCTGCGCTGCACCATGTTGCTGATGAACGGGCTGGTGCGCGACTTCACCTTCGCCGCGACAATCGACGGACAGCCAAAGCCGTTTTCAACGCAGATGTATCTGCCAATGCCCGATGGCCGCACCACGCTGGCCAGCTTCTTCAGTCCGTTGGTGCACAACGCCGAAATCATGTTCGAGACCGGCAAAGCACAGTACCCCATTGAGCGGACATTGATGACCAGCGGTCTGCTGATCGCCGGTATCGAGAGTTATAACCAGGGCCTGAAGCGCGTCGAAACGCCAAACCTTGCCGCCGTGCACTACCAGCCCAACCCCGAATCAACCTTCTGGAGGAGCTAATGCTGACCCGCCGCCGTTTTGTAGGCTATTCCGCGCTGTCGTCGGCCATGCTGGCCTATCCCCCGTTTATGCGCTCCGGATTCAGCCAGACCCCGGAAGGAAAGCCGCTGCGGCTTGCAGTTCTCGGCAGCGACTATCGTGTAGGCTCGCATCTGCAGGGCATTGCAGACCGCTTTCTGGTCGGCTATCCGCACCAGGGCGACTGGTATATGCCGCACGTGCAGGTGGTCTCGCTCTATGTGGACCAGCGTGTGCGTCGGGCCGAGGCGCGGCCTTCGGGATATGAGCTTTCGATGCGGCAAGGCAGCATGGGAAGGTTCCCCTTCCCCAAAGAAGCTGCCGCAGAGCGCGCCGCGCGAGCGAAAAGCGGCGGACGGGCACGGAGACAACGGAGCGAAGAAGAAACTGCGGCAGGTGATTTGAGCGAAGCGCGCGCGCAACAGTTCGGCTTCAAGGTCTATCGCAATATTCCCGAGGCGCTGCGCTGTGGCGGCGACCGTATCGCGGTCGATGCCGTGCTGGCAATCGTCGAGCAGGACCACGACATGCCATACCCCAGCAACGACCGCGGCCAGGTTCTGCTGCCGCGATACGACTTCTTCCAGCAATGCGCGCAGGTCTTCGAGGAAGAGAAGCATGCCGTCCCTTACTTCAACCACAAGCAGCTCTCTTTCAGCTTCGACGAAGCGCAGAACATGGTGAAGACTGCGGCGCGGCTGAAGTTCCCTTTGCTGGCCGGCTCGTCCATGCCGGTCACCTGGCGGCTGCCCGACGTCGATATTCCTCTGGGCGCATCTGTGCAGGAAGCCGTCATGGTTGGCGTCGGTGGTTTCGATGGCATGGACTTCGATGCGCTCGATGCTATGCAGGCGATGCTGGAGCGGCGCAAGGGCGGCGAGACCGGCGTGAAAGCCGTGCAACTGCTCGAAGGCGACGATGTATGGGCGGCAGGCAAGGCTGGACGCTGGTCGCACGAGTTGCTCAGCTCTGCGCTCTCGCGCAGCGACACGCCGCTGGGGTTGACCGTGCTCGATGGCCGCACCCAGAACCTTGCTGCTCCCGGAGTGTTGCAGCAACTGGTCCCGAATCCAGCCGCTTATTGCATCGAGTACACCGACGGGACCAAGGCCTCGCTGCTGATGCTGAATGGCGCCATTCAGGACTTCAACATCTCCGCGCGCGTTGCGGGCCATGGCATGGTCTCCACCCAGTTCTTCATGCCTCCCGCGCCAAACAACGATGCCACCGCCTGCCTGGCAGGAAAGATAGACCAGATGTACCAGTCGCGCACCGCGCCCTACTCTGTCGAGCGCACCCTGCTGACCACCGGCATTCTGGAAGCGTGCCTGCAATCTAAACACAAGCTGAATCAGCGGCTGGAGACGCCACATCTCGCAGTCCGCTACAAACCACCCACAGAGTCACAGTACGAGCGCACGTAGATTTCCGGTTTCGTTAAGGGCATGGGTTTACCCATGCCGTAAACGCCGCAAAATCGATGGGGCTTCAGCCCCTGAGGTACGATTTCTTCTTCTTAATGGACTTTTCAGCACCTCGTTTAGCCGCAAAGGGAATGTTTGACCGGCTTATTCCAGTCTTCCTTTCCATTTAGACTGGAAATCGTCCACCATGAAGATTCTTACAAGCTGGCTCCGCTGGTACCTGCCGCAACTGTCTGTCTCCGATCGCCAACTGGCTGATGATCTTACGCTGCGCGGCATCGCCGTCGAGGGCGTTCACTCTCTCGGCGAGGGCAACGGCCATCTGTTTGAGATGGACATCACCACCAATCGCGTCGACGCCATGAACCACTACGGCATCGCGCGCGAAGCGGCAACCATCTATAACCTGCCGCTGGCGCCGCTCGAAGCGTCGCTTCCTTCTGCCGCGGCCAGCGCAACTCCCTTTCCGGTGCGAATCGAAGCGCCGGAGCTCTGTGGCCGCTTCACCGCGCAGGTGCTGCGCAATGTAACCATCGCTCCCAGCACAGGCCGCATCGCCGAATACTTCGGCCTGCTGGGACAGAAGCAGATCTCAAACGCCGTGGATGTCAGCAACTTTGTATTGCTGGGGATGGGCCATCCAACCCACGCCTTCGATCTCGACAAGATCGAAGGCGGCATCGTCGTCCGGCTGGCGCGCAGAGGCGAAAAGCTGCGCCTGCTCGACGGAACCGAGCGCACCCTTGAGGACGACGATCTTGTGGTCGCCGACGAGAAAAAAGCACTGGCCTTGGCGGGCGTCATGGGTGGATGGGACTCCATGATTACGCCCGAGACGAAGAACATTCTGGTCGAGGCCGCATGGTTCGATCCGGCAAGTATCCGCCGCAGCTCGCGCCGTCATCTGCTCCATACCGATGCCTCACATCGCTTTGAGCGTGGCGCGGACTTCAATGCCGCTCCGGTAGCGAACGCGTTGGTCTCGCGCATGATTCTTGAAAGCGGCGGCCACGCCGAAGGCGATCTGGTGGATGTTGTAATTCCCGCAGCGCAGGCCAAAACAGCCCACCGCGCTCCCATCGAACTTTCGGTAAAGCAGGTGCAGCGGCATCTGGGGACAACAATTGCGCCGGAAGGCATCACCAAAGAGATTGTGGCGCAGTATCTTACCGCGCTGGGATGCGAGCTCACCGCGAAGACCGGCGACGTCTTCAGCGCAAAGCTGCCGAGCTGGCGGCTCGACCTCGAGCGCGAGATCGATCTCGTCGAAGAGGTCGCCCGCGTCTACGGCTACAACCGCTTCGCCAATACGCTGCCCGCGCCCGGCGTTGTTCTCCCTCATCCAACGGCCGCAGCGGAGTCAGCAGTGCGTACTCGCCTGCTGGCACTCGGCTTCAGCGAGGCCATCTCCAGCACCTTTGCCTCGCGGGCAGAGAGTGAGCTATTTGGTGCTCAGGGCTCGGAAACGGTGGCGATGGAGAATCCGCTCTCGGAAGAAGCTGCTTTGCTGCGGCCATCGCTGCTGCCGGGAATGTTGACCATGCTCGCGCATAACCTGAACCGCGACGTCCAGACGGTGCGGCTGTTCGAGCAGGGCGCGATCTTCACCGGCAACACAGATAGCGTCATCGAGTCGGAGTCACTCTCGCTTGGCCTGACCGGAACGTCAGCACCCAATGCCCTGCACAACCCACAGGATGCGCCCATCTTCGAGCTAAAAGGCGTAGTCGAATCGCTCTTGTCGCTGTTTGCCTGTGACGGCAAGGTCACGTTTACGACAGATGCTCCTGCATGGCTGCAAGCCGGACGCGGGGCGACGGCCTTGCTCGATGGCAAGCCTGTGGCATTTTTCGGCGAGCTTTCTGCTGCCGAAAAAGAGCGCCGCAAGCTGCGTCAGCCGGTCTATCTTGCAGAGATAGACCTCGCGAAGTTGTATGCGCTTCCGCTGCGCCGCGCCACGGCGCACGAACTCTCGCGCTTTCAGGCAGTCGAGCGCGACTTTTCGTTCACCTTCCCCGATTCCATGCAGTGGCAAACCATTGCTGAAGCAATCCGCGCTCTCGCCATCCCGGAGATGCGGCAGCTGGAGCCGGTAGAGATCTTTCGCGATCCCAAGGGCAAGTCGGTTCCGTCAGGACACTATGCGCTGCTGCTGAAGTGCGTCTTTCAATCTACCGAACGCACCTTGCGCGAGGATGAACTGACAGAATGGTGGAGCAGCATTATTGAAGCATTGACAAAGCTGGGCGGCGTAATTCGTGCTCCAGGCAACTAAGCTGGAAAATACAATAAACTTTCAGGCGGCGAAGTTTTCATGGCTTTGACCTGCAAGCAGACCGGCGACGGATATATCTTCGTCCAGTGCCTCCCAATGCAACCCTCGGCTGCTGATACGCACCTGCCCACGTTGCTCTGCTGTACCACGCAACAGCCGTGGAAACCATGCCAGAGGTACACCGATTACTCTGCCATCACTGAGATCGACCCACATGCTGTCTGAGTCGAAATGCACGCGCATTGCTCTAACCGAAGAACTCATCCCACGCCCTCATAATCCGGTCTTTGTTATCTTCAACGACTTCCATCAGCTCGCGAAGAGTTCGAGCATCGTACCCATCATTGTAGGCTACCTCAACCTCAGGATTCAGCCAGAACTTTGCCTCTGTATCGTTTTTTTCTACATGTACATGGATCGGCTCCCTTGGAGAACCTTCGTTGGAATAGAAGAAAAACCTGAATCCGCGATAGCGAAAGATCGTAGGCATAACTTCGTCGTATTGTACTTTTGACCGGAAGCAATCGACGACAAAAGGAACCAACTTGCAGCCACGCTTTCAGGCACCCAAATAGATACCGCACAGGTTTTCCCCAACAAAATCCACGTTGCGCGCGTCTATACTCACAGATATGAGTACATCCACCATCAGCGTCGATGAGTTTCAGGCGCTTGAGCAAAAAGTTCTCCGTGCCGTTGAAATCGTAAAGCGCGAGCGCGAGGCACGCGCCGCTGCCGAGGCCCAGGTCGCCTCGTTGAATGAACAGCTTGAAAGCCAGTTGTCTGCCCAGATTGCCGTCGAAGCGCAGCTCAACACCCTTACTAAAGAGCGCGACGCTGTACGCCAGCGCGTCGAAAAGATGCTGCAACAGATGGACGAACTTCTGTAAAACCACCGCAAGGAGCAGCGATGGACCAGACAACTGCAGTTCCGGAACAAACGAATCAAGCCCAGTCTCCCGCCCCTCAGTCGATCGCCCCTCAGTCGGTCGCTGTCGATATCTACGACCAGGTCTATCACCTGCGTGGTACCGATCCGGCGTACATCGAGCAATTGGCGCGCATGGTCGATACCAAGATGCGCGCCGTTTCTGCCCATGGAGGCACGGTCGATAGCCTGCGCGTAGCGGTGCTGGCCGCTCTCAACATCGCCGACGAACTGTGCGCCGCTCGACAGCGACAGGACGTGCTCGCCGGAAGCCTCTCCCAGTCCCAGATGTCTCTGCGCTCGCGCGCAGGTTCCCTGGCTGGACTGCTGGACGAGGTGCTCGAAGAGCGCAAGGCTGGCTGACAGCAGTTTTTTCTTGAATTAAATGTACTTTGCATCAATCATGTTTCCGGAAAGAAGATTTACGGAGCATTGCGATGCATCGATTTTTGCTGCGGGCACTTCCCGGCCTGCTTTTTATCTGCCTGTCTGTGCCTTCCATAGGTCAGACTCCCGATTATCGGTCCAATCCTAAATTTACCGAGGCGATGAATAACGCCGTTCAATTAGAAAAGAACCGGCAGTATCTTTTCGCAGAGCAGTCATACAAAAAAGCCAACAAAATTGCCAGTGGCAAAGATGTGTCCTGCCTGAACCACCTTTATTCTTTGCAGATAAAGATGGGCGCGTACAAAGATGCCGCTCATACGGCAACTTCACTCCTGGAAATCATCCAGCAGCCGAAGGACCGCTCCATCGTCGAAAGCAATCGCGGTTATGCCTTACTCCTTCAGGCAGGCGATAAAAATAAGCCGGAGCTGCTGAAAGCCGCAGACGAATCGCTCAAAGCCGCAATCGACGATGATTCCACAAACGCGACTGCGCATTTTCTGGCAGGCAAAGTCCTTGCCAAAATGGGACAGATGAATGCTGCAAGTAATCAGTTCAAAGATTGCGTAAGCTGCATGAATCCCAAAGATCCTGCATACGTGCGGGCTCAGCACTTCGCCGAAGACCCGCAGCTCTCGCTTGCCAGAATGGCGCCCCCATTTACAGTCACCGCACTCGACGGCTCGCGGTTCACCCTGGACGAAATGGGTGGCAAAGTCGTGTTGATCGACTTCTGGGCAACCTGGTGTGGCCCCTGCCGAGCTGAGCTTCCTCACATGAAAAAGATCGCCAAAGAGTTCGCCGGCGAGCCTCTCGTCATCATCAGCGTAAGCTGGGACTCAAACGAAGCAGCATGGAAGACCTTCGTTGCAAAGAACGAGATGACATGGGTGCAGTATCGCGATGCCGACCACGCCCTCAGCAATGCGTTTGGCATAAATGCCATTCCGCACTACTTCACCATTGACTCTGACGGCGTCCTGACGGCTGAAATGCTGGGAGAAGGCTCGAACGTCGAAGGCAAGCTGAAGAAGCTGATCGCCAAAGCAAAGGCGGCACAGGCAAGTCATCAGACCGGCTTCTGAGTCTTTTGTCAAGGTTCCTGTCAACTTGCCAATCCGACTGTCCGCATATAGCATCCAACCTAAGAAACCGGCCTGCTAAGCAGGTGTAGAGATCCACGCTGGTTGAACCAACATTCATTGAACAGGGGCTTCGACTCGTAGATATGGCTCGGTGTGCAACGTCCGCCAGTCCGGAATGCCTAAAGAGCCACGGCGAAGTCCCACCGTCTTAGGACGGGTTCACCAGCGCTTCAAAGCACGGCCCCGCGGGTCGGTCTTCTTACGAATGGCCTCCGATGCTTCTGATTCGGAGGTTCGCAGTCCTCACTCCTTGAACGTGCATCCTGTCCTCTTCCACCTCGGCCCCGTCGCCCTGCCTGCCTTCGGCGCTCTGACCGCCATCGGCCTGATGGCTGCTCTGGCATTAAGCCTGCACACTGCCGCAATCACTGCTCTGAACCCGGACCAGTTATGGAATGCCGGGCTCTTCGTTTTGCTCTCGGCCTTTGTACTTTCGCGGCTTCTGCTGGTCGTTATGTATGTGCACGCCTTTCTGAGCTACCCTTTTCTTCTTCTAACGGTCCCTTCGCTAACACCCCTGGGACTTCTGCTGACTGCAGTAGCAATCGTGATCTATCTGCGCATCAAGCGACTTCCGCTTCTGACGGTGCTCGATGCCTGGGCGCCGTGTGCCACGCTGGTCTGGTTATTTCTTGCGCTCGGCCACTTTGCCGAAGGAAGCGACCCCGGCCTTCCCACCACATTGCCCTGGGGTATGGCGATGATCGCCAGAGGGGTTCGCCTACACCCGGTAGCGTTGTACGCTGCCGTAGTGGCGGCTCTGCTCACTCTGATACTTTTGCGCCAGCTGCGCCATCGCTCACGCCCCGGAGATACCATCACTCTCGCTCTGGCAGCTACCGGACTTGCACAGTTTCTCCTGACGTTTTTACGTCAGCCGGAGCTTGAAGCTGGAAGGTTCGGCATCCTGCTCGATCCCATTCAATGGGTCGCTCTGGCGATGATTATCGTTGCAGGTTTTATCTGGCTTCTGCCAAGAAGGCCGGTGCTCCATGCCGTCTAAACACATGCTACCCAAAGGCAAGCGGAGGCATACCGTTAAACCGCTTTACCGCGCCACTCGCGGCCTGGAAGAGACCCCTGTCGTAGTGCCCGAGATTGATCTGGAAGACGAGCATGAAGACGGTATCCGCAGCTTTACTGCCGATGCGGTAGCCGCCGGAATGCGGCTGGATCAATACCTGGCGCAGGCCATTCCCGAGATCAGCCGCGCACGCGTGCAGATGCTGATTGAGAACGGCCAAGTCCGTGTCGAAGGAAAGGTCGTCGCAGCGAAGCACAAACTGCGTGGCGGCGAAGCAATTGAGATCGAAGGCACACCGCAACCACCGCCGCTTCATGCCATCCCCGAAGATATTCCGCTCGACGTGCTTCACGAAGACCAGCACCTGGCAGTCATTAATAAGCCTGCGGGGATGACGGTTCACGCCGGTTCGGGCGCCAGCGAAGATGCGCGCAATCGCGGCACGCTGGTTAATGCATTGCTCTTTCACTTTCAGCAACTCTCAGATATAGGCGGCGAGCTGCGGCCAGGCATTGTCCATCGGCTCGACAAGCAGACCAGCGGCATTATCGTCGTGGCCAAAGACGATATCACCCATCGCAAGCTGAGCGAAATGTTTGCCGGCCGCCACATTGCCAAGACTTATATCGCGCTGGTCCATGGCAATCTCACGCAGGATGAGACGACTGTCGATCTCCCTATCGCACGCGATCTGGTTCGCCGCACCCGTATGACGACGCGCCGGGCCGAAGGACGTTCCGCCGTCTCGCACGTCAAAGTTCTGGAGCGCATCCAGTCTTTCTATGGCCGGTTTACGCTCGTGGAGGTCCGCATCGAAACCGGACGAACCCATCAGATTCGTGTTCACATGCAGGCACTTGGACATCCGGTTGTCGGCGACAGCCTCTATGGCGCTCCTCATCGTATCGGAGACGCAGAGTATGGCCTGTCCCTTGAGCGGAACTTCCTACATGCGGCCCATCTCGTCTTCGAGCATCCGCAAAGCGGAAAGACCATCGACATCAAAGCCGCTCTCCCCCCAGAGTTACAGTCGTTCCTCGCTGTTATCAGGGCGGGTTCTTCCGGAGTTGAGTAAAATTAATGTCAGTGAATGTCCTTCGTCGCATCTTTAATCTCCCCGGTTCCCCGGCCCCTGCTTTGCTGCTGACGTTGGCGCTTGCAGCAGCGCCTCTTTGCGCACAGACACAGGCTCCGTCAACCACCACGCCTGCGCCAGCCGCCAGCCAGCCGCCTGCGTCCTCGTCAACCCAGCAGAACAAGGCGCAGTCGCAGGATGAACCGATTACCACTATCAAAGTCCAGGTAAACGAGGTTAACCTCATCTTTACCGTCACCGACAAAAAAGGACGTTTCATCACCGGCCTTCAGCGGCAGAACTTCGGTCTGCTCGATGATGGCCGCCCGCCTGAGGCTGTGCTCGGCTTTACCCAACAAACGAACCTTCCGCTGCGCGTCGGCATTATGCTCGACACCAGCAGCTCCATCCGGCAGCGGTTTCAGTTTGAGCAGGACTCTGCAATTGAATTCCTTCTGCAGATTCTCCACCTCAACGATCAGGCCTTTGTCGAAGGCTTCGACATCACAACCGATATTGCTCAGGGATTTACCAATAACGTCGATCTGCTGAACCAGGGCATCCGCAAACTGCGCCCCGGCGGCGGCACGGCGCTGTTCGACGCGCTCTACAAAACTTGCCGCGACCAGATGCTGAATCTTCCCGAACCAGGCTCTGTCCGTCGCGCGCTCATTCTGGTCTCCGACGGCGATGACAACTACAGCCGCGCGCAGGAAAGCGACGCGATCAAGATGTGTCAGCGCGCCAACACCATCGTCTACGCCATCAGCACCAATGTCAGCCCCAGCCGCGACAAGGGCGACGACGTGCTGAAGGCAATTGCGGAAGCGACCGGCGGCCGCGCTTTTTATCCGGTAAAGATCGAAGATGTGGCGCTCGGTTTCCGCAGCATCGAGCAGGAGCTGCGTAGCCAGTACTCGCTGGTCTATCGCCCTGCGGACTTCCGGCAGGATGGTTCATTCCGCACCATCTACCTGCAGGCACTTGACCCCCGCTATCACGTCCGCGCACAGAAGGGCTACTTCGCTCCCAAGCCTACGCCCTAAATCAGAAGGCTTTGAATAAGTAGGTATTTGAAGGGGACAGGCTTTATAGCTGTTTCCGCTAAGATGTAGAACAAAATATCATAGGGCCAAAGGCCCATCACATACCAGCCTAGGCCGACGGCCTAGGTAAATAGCCAAAAAATCTGAGCGCTGAAGGCGCGACCACATCTAAAAACTAACGCATAAGCACGTAGCTCCACGAGAACCGAAGCTTCATCAAAGGAGAAACCGATGGCTGAAGGCGCCGAACTTTGGAAAGCAGTAGATCGCTATCTCAGCGATCGTCTTGTTGCCTCCGATTCCGCACTTGAAGAAGCATTAGCTGCAAACGCAGCAGCAGAGCTTCCTGCAATCGATGTGGCTCCGAATCAGGGAAAGCTGCTTCATCTGCAGGCACTTGCTACCGGCGCCCGTTCGATTCTGGAGATCGGTACCCTCGGCGGATATAGCACCATCTGGCTGGCGCGTGCGCTCCCTGAAGGCGGACGTCTGCTGACACTCGAAGCCAATCCGAAACATGCGGAGGTCGCACGAAAAAACATATCTCGTGCTGGCCTCAGCAACGTGGTGACACTGCGGCTGGGACCGGCTCTCGATACATTACCGCAGCTTGTCGAAGAAAACGCTGAGCCCTTCGACCTCATCTTTATCGACGCAGACAAGCCCAATATCCCGAATTATCTGACCTGGTCATTGAAGCTTTCGCGCAAAGGGACCGTCATCCTGATCGATAACGTCGTTCGAGATGGAGAGATTCTCGATGCTTCCAGCAGCGATGCCAATGTCCAAGGCGTCCGTCGTCTGTTCGATATGCTGCACGACGAGCCGCGCCTGCAATCGACCGCTCTGCAGACCGTAGGCAGCAAGGGCTACGACGGCTTTGCCATGGCAGTTGTCACTGGCGATTAGAGTAAGTGTGTTTGTGGCCAACGACCTGCAACATACCAACCGATGAAATCTCTGATTAAGTCTCGGTTTTGAAAGGGCGGGACTTCAGTCCCGCCGCAAGTCACCCAGTACAATGGGCTTTAGCCCCTGAGGAAATGC
The DNA here is from genome assembly GCA_035656355.1 of Edaphobacter sp. GTDB lineage: Bacteria > Acidobacteriota > Terriglobia > Terriglobales > Acidobacteriaceae > Edaphobacter. Next base: position 12,714 of record DASRSR010000078.1, on the reverse strand, counting down.
TCTGGAATTTTACGCAGATATTCCCCTGAAAGAATTTCCTTTTACGTCTAGTGTCTTTCGTCCTTAGGGCCTAAGTCCGTCACATACCAGCCTAGCCCGAATCCGGCCCCCGGCGTGCTCTTTGCACGCTGGGGTGAGAAGGCCTAGTATGTGAGTTCCAAAATCCTGAGCGCTGAAGGCGCGACCCATCTGAAGCTGTAAATCTGGAAGCTTTCCTTTGTCATTTCCGAAGGGAATCTGCGGTTTGCTCGAATGACCAAACTCCGCCTTGAGGAGAACCCTCTAAACTTCGGTTTTCTAGTCTTCGGCACGTTGAAGGTCCTGCCAGCCATATTGCTCGACCTCCCGCAGTAGAGCCAGCTTACGTTGCGCCGGCAGAAAGCTGGCCTCAACGGAGTTGGCCGCAAGCTCGCGCATCTGCTCCAGCGTGAAACCGTACTGCTTGTGGGCAAGGACGTATTCTCCAAGCAGGTCGCTGCCAAACATCGGTGGATCGTCAGAATTAAGCGTCACCATAAGGCCGGAATCGAAGTAATGCCGCAGCGGATGCTCGTCAAATCCCGGACAACAGCCGGTCTTGATGTTGCTGGTTACGTTGATCTCCAGCGGAATCTGCTTCTGCGCCAGAACATCAATCAGCTCCGGATCATGCTGCGCTGAGAGCGCATGTCCCAAACGCTCCGCTCCGATATTGATGGCCGACCAGATGCTCTGCGGTCCCATTGACTCGCCCGCATGTGCGGTGAGGCGCAGTCCTGCCTCACGGGCTTCAGCATAAAGATCACGGAAAAGATGCGCGCTCCCCCCGGCTTCATCACCGCCGATGCCGATGCCGACGATACTAGGATACTTCGCCCGCAGCTCCGCCGCTTTGCGGAATACCTTCGCCGCCTCATCCACGCCGAAGTGTCGCACTGCGTCGATAATCCAGAGCACAGTAGTCCCGAACTCTTTTTCTCCGCGCAGGCGCCCGCGCTCAATAGCCTCAACATAAGGCTCGACGTCGGTCTTCTTCCAGTAATAAATGATGCCGAACGAGATATAGACCTCGGCGTGAACAACGCCCTGAGCGGCAAGGTCGCGAACCATGTTGTAAGCCGTCAACTCGTAATCGTCAGGCCCGCGCAGCCGCTCGGTCACAGCCTTGAACGCCATAAGAAAGCCGCGAAAGTTCTCATAACGGTAAAGCTCGCGGGCGCTCTTCAGAGTAAGTGGTTCACTGTCGTGACGACAGCTCAGCTCCACCAGCGTCTCAGGCAGAATGGTGCCCTCAAGATGCAGATGCAGCTCTGCCTTGGGCAATCTGCGCAGCCAATCAACGATATCAATCTCAGAATCTTTCTTCGTCTGTCTTCGTGGCATCACTTTCAGTTTATTCATTCTTCAAAGGCAACACCCAGAGAAGACAAATAATGTCCTCTCTGTATACAATAAGGGATGGCCAGGCAACTGAAGGCGAGGCTCCGGCGCACCTGTTACGAACATTATTTAGGCGGCAAGCAAAGACCGCCGATCATTAAAGAAGAGTTCTGGCAGGATGAACGCGGGAACGTAATTCGTTATAGTTTGGCCTATATCGACTGGGAGATTTTTTCAGGGGATAACGGTCGCGTGCTCGGCTACGACAATGCACACAATTATCATCATCGGCATTTTATGGGTACCGAGACCGAATATGACTTTATCTCTTACGCGGAAGTCGCCAGGCGGTTTCGGCGCGAAGTCGAGCAACTGAGGAGGAAGCACAAATGACACGAAAGGTCTCTATCGCTGTCGATCGCAATGGTCTAAAAAACTTCTTCCGTGATTCACTGGAGCGCGCCAAGGCGCTCGACCGTGGAGAGTTACTGCCGGAAGAGGTCCGCATCACCTTTGAAGATCCATCTGAGATGATGCGAATGCTCACAACGGAGCGGGTTCGTTTGTTGGACTCTCTCAAACACGAGGGAGAAGCCCAGATTACCGACCTTGCGGTCCGTCTCGGGCGAAATAAACGTGCTGTTAGCCGCGATGTCTCCGTCCTTCGTGAGCATGGGCTTCTGATCACCAAATATGTCACCAACTCCGGCCACGGACGCAATCTGGTCGTCTCTTCGGCTGCGCGAGTCCTGGAGTTACGAGCAGCAATCTAACCTTTGTAAAACTCGCTGCGTTTGCGGCTGTAAAAGAAGTACACCACCAACCCAATCAGCAGCCAGGTGAAGAAGCGTATCCAGGTCTTAACTGGAAGTCCTGCCATCAGCAGCGTGCAGCAGATAATCGAGAGCAAAGGAATAATCGGCCCGAAGGGAACGCGAAAACCGCGCTTGCGCTCCGGTTGCCTGACCCGCAGAACGATTACACCTATTGAGACCAGAACAAAGGCGAAGAGCGTACCTATGTTCGACATTTCGGCCAAGGTGCCGACATCGAGCAGGCCGGAAGGGATCGCCACCAGAAATCCTGCTACCCAGGTAGCGAACGCAGGCGTGCGGAAGCGCGGATGCACATGGCTGAAGATGTCAGGCAGCAGGCGGTCGCGCGACATCGCAAACCAGATGCGCGCCTGCCCAAGCTGAAAGACCAGAATGGACGAGACCATTCCCACCAAAGCGCCAATCAGCACTGCAAGCCGTACCCAGTGCAGACTGTGTCCGTGCGGCTCCGTCATCGCGACGCGCTTCAGGCCATTGACTACCGGCGCGGCATCGCCCGCAACCGACTGCCACGGCACCAGTCCGCAGAGCACGACCGCAACGCCAACATAAAGCACGGTACAAACTACAAGCGTTGCAATGATTCCTATCGGCACATCGCGCCGCGGGTTGCGACACTCTTCGCTGGCAGTCGAGATGGAGTCGAACCCAATATAGGTAAAGAAAATAATGGAGCCACCGGCAAGAATGCCGCTCCAGCCGTTAGGCGAAAAAGGCGTGTAGTTCGCCGGATGAATAAAGGTGAGGCCGAAGAAGATAAACAGCAGAATCGCCGCTAGCTTAATCAGCACCATGATGTTGTTCGTCCGTGCCGATTCACGAATGCCGCGCACCAGCACAACAGTCAGCAACATCACGATCAGAAATGCAGGGATGTTAAATCCCATGTGCCAGCCAGGACGAAAAATATCGTGTCCCTGCAGGTCCTGCAATCCCAGCGGCAGATAAGCTGGCGAAAGCCAGATGGGCGAGATGTGAATGCCCATCCAGTCCAATAATGCGACCACATGGGCGGCAAAGCCGACGCTGACTCCCATATTCGAGAAGGCGTATTCGAGGATGAGGTCCCATCCGATGACCCACGCCACCAGCTCGCCCAGTGTCGCGTAAGTATAGGTGTAAGCCGAACCCGCGATAGGAATCATCGAAGCCAGTTCGGCATAGCAAAGACCCGTAAGCGCGCAGACGATAGCTACCAGCACCAGCGAAATCGCTATCGCCGGTCCAGCTCCGGGACGTCCGGCGATTGCGCCGTGATGGAGCAGAAGATCGACGACAGGCGAGTCCGCCCATGAAGCAAGACGCGCCGGATTACCGCCGATCGCAACCCCGATGACTGTGAAGATGCCCGAGCCAATCACTGCGCCAATGCCAAGTGCGGTCAATGAGACCGGGCCCAGTGTCTTCTTCAGGGCGTGCTCGGGCTGCTCTGATTCCGAGATCAGCTTATCGATCGATTTCGTCCGGAAAATCTGCCTGGCCAGCGTTGCGCTCCTCAAACAGAATTACATCGGAAATGCATTGCCCGGTTCCGGCGTGGGGAGAGGAAGAACCGCGCATCCTGCAAGCGGCAGCAGCGGACACACATAGACTGTGTACCGCTGCCGCTCAGGTATTGATACGGTTACCGCTTGGACTGGCCGCGCGTCGCTTTTCTGACCTTGGCCTTGTTCTCACCGCGAGCGCCTGTGCGCTTTCCCTTGGGAGATGCCTTCTTGCGTGCCGCGCGCTTTACCTTCTTGCGCTCTGCCTTATCGGTGATGCTTTTGGTATTTGCCATGAATCGATTATGTCTTTCTATGCAATTTTGCAGAATTAAAGGCGCTCTAACTGGGCGAACTTCTCCACCAGCTTCTTTACGCCGTGCTGTTGGAATTGTACTGTAATCTTCGCGTCTTCCCCTTCTCCTTCACGGCGAAAGATGGTTCCTTCGCCATATTTCGGGTGACGAACACGCATTCCCTGCCTCAATCCTCTGCTCCCGGTTGGCTCAGGAACCTCCATCTTCGGCCGCGAAACCTTGTATCCGCGAGCGCCAAAGAAGCTGGCAATGTTATCGAGCGAGCGGCCAGGACCAGAGCCTGCTGCAACCTTCGAGCGATTTGCAGAAGCTCCGCCAGTGTATGAAGGACGCTGGTCTTCGTCCTCATAGCTGTAATGGCGCTCACCCGCCTCCGCATAGCTGCCCCCGCGATTCGCACGCGGATACGGCGTGGCATATAGATTTCCATAATCCGAGCCGGAGAACTGCGGCCTCGGTGCGGGGCTTCCCAAATCTTCAATCAGACGCGAAGGCACCTCCTCCAGAAAACGCGAAGGAATGGTGGATTCCGGCATGTCGCTGCCGTATCGGCGGCGATAGCGAGCGCGTGTCATCACCAGTGTGTCCATGGCGCGTGTCATGCCTACATAGCAGAGGCGGCGTTCCTCTTCCAACCCCGCAGGATCGACCATTGTACGTGCACTGGGAAAGAGCCCTTCTTCCATGCCGGCGAGAAAGACCAGCGGAAACTCCAGCCCTTTTGCCGCATGAAGCGTCATCAGTGTCACACGAGCTTCGGCACTATAAGAATCGGCATCGCTGATTAGCGCAGCGTGATCGAGAAACTCGTGCAGCGTTTCGCCGCGCTCCTGCGCGTCCTGCGCAGCGTTAGCCAGTTCCTTCAGGTTTTCAATCCGGGAAAAAGACTCCGGCGTTGCCTCTTCTTCAAGTGCGCGAATATAGCCGCTGCGGTCGTTGAGAAATTTAATCAGCTCCGGCAACGTCGCCGGTCCCCCCGGCTTGCGGAAGGCAGAGTCTTCCGGAGCGGCCGCGGGCGCTTCTTCACCGGGCTGCACCATCCTCTTGTGCGATCCAGAGGATTCCTTCTTAAGCGGGACGGGAGCAAAAGGATTGAAAGCAGCCGCATCGATTTCGTGGGCGGCATCGGAGTCCAATGCATTCTCCGGCGCGATAGTCGAATTCTCTTCCGTAGGAGGACCAAAATCAAAGCCGAAGTTGAAGCTCGTATCGAACTCCGTGGCAGTACGATCGCTCTCCAACTCAGCAGCCTCGAAAGAGACATCCGCGTCTTCCGCTTCCTGCGCATCGCCTCCCAATTCTTGCTCGCCGACCGCTTCTACATCGGCTTGTAACTTTTCGGCAAAACCTGGTCCTAGCATTGCGCGTGCGTCTTCGATCAGACGGCGAAATCCGCTCAGCGCAATCAATGCACGCTGTGGCAGCAGCTTATCTTCAATGGCTTTGCCGATCGCGTCCCATGTGCTCATGCCCGACGACAACGCCATCCGCTCCAGCGTCTCCATCGTCGTCTTGCCGATGCCGCGCGGAGGCGAGTTCACAATTCGCCCCAGAGCGATTGAGTCATGCACATTCTGCACCAGCTTCATGTAGCTGAGAATGTCCTTCACCTCGGCACGCTCATAAAAGCTGAAGCCACCGACCATGTGGTACTGAATTTGATAGCGCCGCAGCGCTTCTTCTACAAGCCTCGATTGCGAGTTGGTGCGGTAGAGCACAGCGCATCGTGGAGCATCTTCCTGCCCGCCCGCCTCACGCAGATATTTCTGCACACGGTCAGCGATAAACAGCGCCTCGTTCTCTCCATCAGGCGCCTCATAGTAGCCAATCAGCGAGCCACCTTCGCGCGAAGTCCACAGGTTCTTTCCCTTCCGCTGCGTGTTCTGCGCTACAACTGCCGAGGCTCCTTCGAGAATTACCTGTGTGGAACGGTAGTTCTGTTCCAGCCGGATCGTCTGCGCATTAGGAAAGTCTTTCTCAAACTCAAGAATGTTGCGAATGTCGGCTCCGCGCCAACTATAGATGGACTGGTCCTCATCGCCGACAACACATACGTTCCCATCGCTTCCGGCCAGCAGCTTCATCAACTCGTACTGAGGACGGTTGGTGTCCTGGTACTCATCAATCATCAGATATTTGTAACGGCGGTTGTATCTTTCCCGGACCTCGGCCGAGGACTTCAGCAGCCGCACCGTCTCCAGCAACAAATCATCAAAGTCCAGCGCGTTCGCCTTAAGCAGTTCCTTGCGATAGATCTCGAAGATGTGCGCGATCTTCTCTTCCATGGGATTGGAAGAGGCCAGAAAGTACTCCTGCGGATCGATCATGTGATTCTTCGCCCACGAAATTCTCCCCAACGCGACGCGGGGTTTCAGCGATTTATCGTCGATGGCCAGTCTTTTGAGCGCCTGTTTGACTACGGCCTGCTGATCGGTTTCGTCGTAGATCGCAAAAGTCCGGGTCAGACCAACTCCATTGACGCGCATCGCTTCAATATCGCGACGTAGCACACGCACACAGAAGGAATGAAAAGTAGAGAGCATGGGCTTGGCCAGCGAACCATGGCCAAGAATCTTATCCACACGCTCTTCCATCTCCTTTGCGGCTTTATTCGTAAAAGTGACCGCAAGTATCGAGTCGGGGGCAACTCCCCGCTCCTGAATAAGATATGCGATGCGATGTGTAATGACGCGGGTCTTTCCGCTGCCCGCTCCGGCCAGCAGCAACACCGGACCATCGACGGCCTCGACCGCCTGTCTCTGCTGCGGGTTCATATTTGCGACTAACTCTGATGCCATTCCGAAACAAACTCCAGCTTTAATTCTACGGTTCCCGGTGGTCAGTCCACGACAGCCGTTTGATGCGATATGTTCTGGCAGATATAGAGCGTCCCTAAAAAATTTGCATCGGGAACGGAACCGGCTTAATCCAACCTGCGTATCTACATTCAACGACGAGTTCCCTGAACCATGGCAGAGAAAATCCGTCGTCTATTTCACTTGACTCAGGGGGACTCATGCTTCGTCATAAAACACTCGCTCTCGTTCTCGCGGCCGCCTGTTCGTCTACCATGCTTTGTACCGTACCGGCTGCTGCCAGCATCTTCCACAAAGACAAAACAACAGCCGCAAGCAGCAAATCCGGCGATGTCGCCGTCGATTTCAACAACACCGCCAAATATCCACGACAGATTATGGTCGGGTCCAAGGTTAAGACACTGACCTCGCATAAGGTCACCCACATGGAAATTCCGGCCGGGACGAGGGTCACCGTCTACAGCAACATGAAGACCCATAATCCGGGCGATGTCCTGATCGTGGTCGATGCCGCTCACCCAAACCAGACCGTAACCATCGACTGATTTTCGCGCCTTCGGCCTGCAATCTTTATTGCAACTAGACCGGACCGATTCGCTTTTGCTCTCTGCGGTGCAGTTTCTTCAACTGCGCCTCTGGCCAACTGCACCGCAATTCCTCAATGACACATCAACCCATTCAGTAAAACGCTATACAAGGAGTGTGCCTCAAAATGGTTCGCCGTTATCTTCTTCTCGCCAGCCCACTTGTTCTCGCCTGTATGTTCTCTTCTGTCACAGCCTCCGCGTCTCCTCTGCACAGCCTCGCTCCGGTACATGCGATGTTCGCAAAGACGAAGACGGTGAAGCTATCCCTTCGTAACACGACTCAGGCGCCAATCTCTCTTCATGCAGGCGAACAAAATATCACCGTCGAAGCTGGAAAGACAGTTCCAGTCGATCTGCCTGCGGGAACACGCATTACCACCGCCGAAGCAACGGGCAAGCATCCAGCCGGAACGCTGATCATCGAGGTTTATACCGGACTCAACGGCGCGACTGTGGATCTGAACTAAGTGCAGGGCCGGACGCCAGAGGGTGCTGAAAAAGTCTAGTTTCGTTAGGGCACGGCTAAAGCCGTGCCGCAAAAAATCGCTGAAGAAAGGGGTTTAGCCCTTGGGATGTTCTCTCTAGTTCAGTCAGACTTTTTCAAGCTCTGAAGGTCCGGCCTTCAACAACTACTCCGACTGACCATCCTCTGCCGGAAACTGCGTCCCCCGCCGCAGCCCAAAAAGCTTGCGAACGATATAAAAAGTCAGTAGTCCTACAAGCGCCGCAGAGATTCCGATGACAATGCCTACATGCTGCTCTACGAAGCCGCCAATCGTATGCAGAATTGCCGGCCCGTAGACAATTGTGACGATTGCTTCCAGCAGGAACCGCAGAAACTTCCCCAGGCAAACGGCGCTGAAATACCACACCGGCTTCATCTCGAAGACGCCCGCAGCAAATTCAATCAGTTTCACCGGCATCGGCGGCGGCATCATTGCCGGAATCATGATCGCGAGAAACTCCTGCCGCTCAAACCGGTCGCGCAGCTTCTCATAACGCTGCCGGTTAATGCGCTTTAGCAGAAAAAGCTCTCCGCCGGCGCGCCCCACATAATAAGGCACAAGGCTGCCAATCGCAGAGCCGACCGCTGCGACAAGGCAGTAGATTAGAAATTTATCGTGGTCCTGCGCGACGTAATCGATCAGCAATGCATCAATCGGCATGGCAACCGACGAGGTATCAATAAGCGCAAGCGTGCCCAGGCCCCATATGCCGAGCGGCTTCAGCAGCGCCAGCATGGTCGCATTCAATTTATGAAAAAGTGCAACAGGAGAGATCTTCACAGGGAAGCTCTATTCTACCTTGCAGCGCTCTTCGCCGCCTCAGCATTGTGCGCCGTGCGGCCAGCCAGTAAATCAAGCGCGTGTGGCAGCAAAGGAAGAATTGTCTGCAACGAGCTGACCGCCCCTTGCGGACTCCCCGGCAGGTTCACGATCAGCGTCTTTCCCGAAACGCCGCAGACAGCTCGGCTCAACGCCGCATAGGGAGTATGTTGCAGGCCTTCGGCGCGCATCCGTTCGGAGAGTCCCTCGATTAGCCGCTCGCACACCAGTTTCGTCGCATCCGGAGTTACATCGCGGGCCGACAACCCAGTACCTCCAGTTGTAACCACAAGGTGCGCACTGCGTGCATAATGCCGCAGCGCTGTGATGATCGCATCAATGTCATCGGGCAACATCCGCAGCAGAACCTGGATGATACCGGCCTTTTTCAATGTCTGAGCGACAGCCGGTCCGGAGACATCCTCCATCTCTCCCTTGGAGCAGCGGTCACTGACGGTCAGGACAATAGCGCGTGTATCGTCGGAAAAACGAGGGTCCATTCGCCTAGTTTACGGCGCAAATGTCCCCAACCCAAGCCCTCTCGGGGGCAAAGATGAGAAAATAGAAGTAGTATGCAGACGGGTTCGCTCCCCGGACCGGCGCACCGGCCGCGGCGCAACTTTCAAAGCCCGCAACCGTCTCATTTCATAATCGATGCCGACCCCCGTAGAGACCCCGCCAACCCCCGTTCAGCCACCCTCACCGGGCAAAGTGCGAACCGGACGTTACGGCGAACTCGAAGAGCACGAAATCGTCCGCCTGCTCGACTCCTTCGACGACGAGCGCGCACGTGCACGCTTTCGTGAAGCCTTCTACATCTCGGTTATCTTCTACCTGGTCTTTGCCTGGTTTCTCGCCTACGGTCCAAGGGTTCTCTTTCATCAACCCCGCGTCGTCAATCCGATGGATGTACTGAAGCAGCGCGAAAAAGAGCTGACCTATCTCAATATGCCGAAGGACCTGAGCAAGAAACTTCCGCATAAGCCGACCAACGTCATCAGCGATAAAGACCGCACACAGCAGACTAAGCGCCCAACGCTCGATAAAAAGACGCTCGAGCAGTTGCAGGCGATGGAGAAGGCTGGTTCTCCCGGCGCTTCGCGGCCCGCTCCCACTCCTCCGGCCCCTGCACCGCAACAGGCCGAACCACAGCAACAAGCGCCGCAGCAACAGGCAAAACAACCCGCTGCGCCGCTTCCTGCCCATCCTGTGCCACAGCAACAGGCAATGGTCGATGCCCCAAAACCTGCGACCCGGCCTAACTTCGGCAATCCCAACCAGACTGCCGGCGATGCCATTCGCCGGGCAACCCAGGAGCTTGCCCAGAATCGCGGTAATGGTGGAGACTTTGGTGCCAGTATTCCTGTAGAACATCAGGGCCTCAACACAGGCGTAGATATCCTCTCCGACACCATGGGTGTGGACTTCGGCCCTTATCTCAAACGCATTTTGCGTGAGATATATAACACCTGGCTGCCATTGATTCCGGAAGAAGCGCGCCCTCCGCTCAATAAACAGGGGGAGACCCTCATCCGCTTCACCATCCTGCCGGATGGCCACATCGGTGCCATGCATCTTGATGGATCGACACACGACCAGGCCATTGATCGCGCTGCCTGGGGATCCATTACAGGCGTAGGCCAGTTCCCGCCGCTGCCCAAGGATTTTCGTGGCCCGAATCTGGAGCTGCGCATCCACTACCTCGTCAATAAGAGGCCGGAGTAGCCGCACGCGATGCCGTCTCCGTCAGAGACTCCCCGGAGCCGGGAGCGCCGCCGTCAGCTTCGCGGTCTGCTTCTGCTGGCCGCGCTGGTACTGCTCTTCAGCCTAATGCGCACCCATAATCCCTTTCCTTCGGGATGGTGGCGGCTATGGTAACGCCACTGGTTGTGCTGGTAGGCCCGACCGCCAGCGGTAAAACCTCGCTTGCCCTTAGGCTCGCCGAGGCTTTTCAGGGCGAGATCGTCAGCTGCGACTCCGTCGCCGTTTATCGCGAGATGGAAATTGGCACAGCCAAGCCTTCGCGGGAAGAGCGCGAGATGGTTCCGCACCACATGATCGACATCGCCTGGCCAGACCAGCCCTGCACCGCTGGAGATTACAGCCGACAGGCCCGGGAAGCACTTGCCGGAATTACAGAACGCAATCATCTGCCAATTATCGCGGGAGGCACAGGGCTTTATCTCCGCGCACTGATCGACGGCCTCTTTCCTTCACCGCCTGCGCATCCCGGCCGCCGCGAGAAGCTGCGGAGTCGCGCCAAAACTCATGGCCCGGAATATCTACACCGCCTGCTCAAGCGACTCGATACCAGGGCAGCGCAGGCCATTCACGCCAACGATGTTCCCAAAGTGGTGCGGGCCATTGAGGTCTCTCTGGCAGCGAGACAGCCACTCACAGAACAATGGGAAAAGGGCCGCGACGCTCTCACCGGCTATCGCGTACTGCGCCTGGGGCTCGATCCGCCGCGCCCGCTGCTCTACGAACGCATCAATCAACGAGCGGCTGCAATGTTCGATCGCGGACTGCTTGAGGAGACCGCGCGCCTGATGGAACGCTACGGCCGCGATTGCCGGCCTCTGACCTCTCTCGGCTATGCAGAAGCAGCAGCCGTGATTCGCAACGAACTGACGCGCGAGCAGGCAGTTGCTCAGGCGCAGCAGGGCCACCGCAACTACGCCAAGCGGCAGATGACCTGGTTTCGCCGTGATCCGGATATCCACTGGCTCAAAGGCTTCGGCCACGAACAAACAATCGGGGCCAAAGCCCACGCCCTCGTCGCTCGCCACCTAGAATCCCAGCAATAAAATAATTTTTCTGTCGGGATGATACTTCCTTGATTGGGTGAGTTCGTGCCGGTGGCTTTCAGGGCCGAAGGCCCGTTCCATATCAGCCTAGGGCGATAGCCTCAGGTAGACTGAAAAGTCCATTTTCGTTAAGGGCACGGCTTCAGCCGTGCCCTAAATAGTTGTTTGTAATGGGGCTTAGCCCCTGGGTGTTTTCTCCAAATCAGTCAGACTTTTTCAGCAGCCTCTGAAGGCACGACTCATCATCCAGCACCACAATGCTCGGGTGCCCCATTCATCGCAACAGTTTTATCGTTGCGATGGGTGGGATGTACGGGCTTCACCTTGCTTCAATCAATAAACGCTGAAGGCACGACATATCCTTATCCCACCTCATAGCGGTCGCCCCGTTTCGGGCAAAGCACTTCAAGTTTGTATCTCTTCTCTATCTCAGCCTTCAATGCCTCTTGCGCATCCAGTTCACCATGCACTAAGAAGACCTTTTTCAGCGTAGGCACCACCGGCTCCATCCAGTCCAGAAGCTCATGCTGGTCAGCATGGCCGCTGAGTTCGCCAATAGAATCCACCTCGGCGCGGAGACGCATCGGTTCGCCAAAGATCTTTACCTCGGGCCGCTTCTCGACAATCAAACGTCCCAGCGTGTTCTGCGCCTGGAAGCCTGTAATCAGCACAAGATTTCGCGGGTCTTCAATACTGTTCTTCAGATGATGGAGCACACGGCCCGCCTCGCACATACCGGATGCCGAGATGACGATGAACGGCATATGCAGTCCATTGAGTGCCTTGCTCTCTTCTACCGTGCGGATATAACGGAGCCTCTGCCAGCCAAAGGGATCGCCATTCTGCTTGTAGAACGCAAGCACCTCGTCGTCCCACTCTTCTTCATGCTTGCGAAAGACGTCCGTGACATTCACCGCCAATGGGCTGTCCACAAAGATAGGAATGTCGGGAATGGCCTTGTCGTTAATCAACTCGTGCAACAACATGACCACCTGCTGCGTACGACCCACTGCAAACGCCGGCATCACGATATGGCCGCCACGCTCCACCGTACGGTTCACCAGGTTTGCCAGCTTCTTCTTTACCGGGCCAATGGGCTGATGCAGCCGATTGCCGTACGTACTCTCCATGATGAGATACTCGGCAGCCGGAGCAGTATCCGGATCGCGAATGATCGGCAGAT
>DASRSR010000077.1:0-3975 GCA_035656355.1 Edaphobacter sp. | reverse complement strand
GCTCGGCCCTCAGACCGTTGGCATTGAAATCGCCGTTGCCTCGGGCGCGGGAGCCATTCGACGGTACAGAGCCCGGCGTCAGTTGCACAAGGTAAATAGTATTGCGCCCATTCAGAGGTGTGTCGTTGATCTCCTGTGAGGTGAGCGTCTGGCCGGAAGAGCTGTCCTGGCTCTGCAGCAATGGCGGAGCTTCGGTTACGGTAACGGTCTGATCGACTGAGCCTGGCTGCAGCGTGACCGACACATTTGCCCTTTGACCCAGCGTGATGGAGATGTTCTGCTGCGTGGTCTGTTGGAAGCCGGGAGCCGTAACGGTGAGCGAGTAGCGACCGATCTTGATGGGCGAAAAGACGTAGACGCCGTTGTTGTCCGCTTTTCCTGTCAGCTTGAGAGATGTGTCTGTGTTGGTGAGTGTGACTTGGGCATTGGGAATTACGGCTCCTGATTGGTCCTGAATGGTGCCAGTCAATGCGCCCTGATCCAGAAACTGTGCTCTGGAGGAGGGAAGGAAAAGAAGAGTTGTGGCGATTACCAGCAACAGGAAGCTGATTCTGTATGGGGCCTGCATTGAGATAAGTTTCATCTGGTCTCCGGAATCACGACTTCAAAGTGTCAACGCTTTCATCGGGGAAACATGCCGAAATTGAGGTCATTTCGTTGGTCCGATTTGGAAGCGAAGAAACTATAAGCCTCATGTGTAAATGATGTCAATCGATTGTTATTGATTGACATAGAAGGAATTATGGCTTTTGTCCGAGCTGAGATTTCCAGAAAACAGAAACCGTCCACATCCCGTTTACGATGGGCAGCTCAGCAACTGAGGAAGCCAGAACTTTAGGAGAGGAGAAATAGATAGGAAAATCAACAACAGAAGCAACACGACGTCAGTCTGGCAGCAGAAGGACTCTCTGAGACATGAACATTTCGCTTCATCGTAAGGACGATTGGACGATAAAAGCGGATTCGTGTCAACCCGCAGAAGTCGATCTTGCGTAAAAAATGCGGCAGGGCTTCCCGATAGTGTCTCAGTTTGAAATATCCATTTTGGTTGGAGACTGGATCTGGCTATTTCTTACACGACAGTGCGACGCGCAGATCGTGTCCAACCTCATCGTGCAATATCAGCTTAGGTTATTCTAAAAACCTGGTAGAGGTTTTTAATATGGCGAAGCTCGTGTATGAATTGAACCAGTCTCTGGACGGCTACGTCGATCACCAGAAAATGGGGCCACCCCGTCCCGCGCTCTTTCGTCATTTCATCGAGCGAGTGCGCAGTTTGACCGGTATGGTATACGGTCGCGGCATGTACGAGGTAATGCGTTATTGGGACGATGACCTCTCGGACTGGGATGCGGAGGAACGTGATTACGCTGCGGTATGGCGAGCTAAGCCAAAGTGGGTTGTCTCGCGCTCCTTGAAGTCGGTTGGCCCCAATGCCATGCTCGTCGAAGGCGATATGGAGGCGGCGATACGCGGGCTGAAGATTCAGCAAGGTGGGGAAATTGAAGTTGCCGGACCAGTCTTGGCAGGACACCTGACCGACCTTGGCCTGATTGACGAGTATCGAATCTACCTACACCCCATTGTGCTGGGTCATGGCAGACCATTCTTCACCGGCCCACGGCCGCCTCTCCGCTTGGTGGCCAGCGATCGAATTACCGAGGACGTGATTAGGTTGAGTTACGTTCCTGCTTGATCGCGCGATTCATTTTTCTGCCGCATTTGCTTTGCAAGTTGTGTGCTATCTGGCTTGGGTCAGGACAGCTACACCGTAGACCGGCAGCGTGACAGAGTGGATCGTTTCGCCGGTAAGGACATCCTTCATCGCAGCGGGCAGCGTGACTGCCTGCGGCGCGTGGAAAAAGTTCTCGACGATGTAGACGTTGTGGTTGGCACCAACCCGTCGATAGACTTCAATGCCTTCGGGTGCTACAAAGACATCCGGCTTGACGCCGCTTTCATTCAGCATCCATTGCACCGTACGCTCCATGCCGGGGTCGTCGAACCATGCCCCGATGTAGGTGAATGAGCCGCTGCCGATTCTGCGAGTCACCGCTGCTGGTTCACCGTCGAGCCAGGAGTGCGGTGCGTGGTAGCGCATTAGCACTTTGACGTCCGGGGACTGTGGCTGTATCTGCTCGGCGAAGAGCTGGCCCTTCGTCGTACCCCATGTCCCGGTGATGTCAACCGGATCATTGATCGTCATGTACTGCTCGACACGCGCTCCCAGAAGCGAGGTCAGCGGGCCGGGCTGACGCTGCGGCCAGCGAGAGTTGTGTTCATCTTTCATCCCTGAGCGTTGGCCGAAGACCAGATGACCGCCCTGCTTAACGTAGCGCGCAAGGTTGCCGGCCTCCTGCTGTGTCAGGACATTGAGGCCTGGTGCGATGACAAGTTTGTACCGTGAGAGATCGCGGTCTGGAGGAACGATGTCGATCGAGTAGCCGAGCTTGTGCAGGGGCGTGTAGTAGCTCATCAGCTCGTCGATGGGATTATAGTCCGGCCTCATCTTCTGCCAGTTGATGGCCCACCGGCTGGGATAAGAGTGCAGAATCGCGACCTCGGACTCAACGTGTGTTCCATTGATTGCAGAACCAGCCTTCTCAAAGTCCTGTCCCACATGGGCAATCTCGTTGTAGATCGGATCAGGCTCGCCATCGACGTCCACAATCGCGCCGTGGTTGGCTTCGCCGCCGTTCAGCGCATCGCGCCATTGCCAGTAGCTGATGAAGTCGGCGCCATGCCCGATGTAGCTCCACATCGCGGCGCGCATCTCGCCTTTATGCAGCATGGCGCTGGCGTTGCCACCTCCGCGCGGGCCGGCGGTCGTCTCCATTACCCAGTAGTTAGCTTCCTTTAGACCGCGCATCAGATCATGCGTCGCTCCGTTGCGTACAGGATCGAAGCTGCCCTGCACCTGTGGATTGTCCCAGGCGATGATGTCGAGAGGCTGGCCGATGGTGTAGTGATCGTAGAGATCGTACCAACCCATCATGTTGGTTGTAATCTTTTGCCGATGGTCGGCGTACTTGCGAATGGCATCGATCTGTATCTGCTGATAGCTGCGCAGCGAATCTGTGATGAAGCGCTTCGAGTCAAGCCACAGGCCGGGACTGTTGTCGGCATTTCCGTTGACCAAGGGAACTTCGTTCCAGTCCGAGAAGGTCTGGTTGTTGTAGGCCGTTGTCCATGCCTGGTTCAGCTTGTCGATCGTGCCATAGCGCTGCTTCAACCACGCATGAAACTGCGCCTGCGTATCGGCGTCGAAGGATTGCTTGGAATACTCATTGCCAATCTGCCAGCCGATCACATAAGGTTTGTGTCCGAAGCGTTTTGCGAGCTGCTCATCCATCTGGCGCACGAAGCCGCGATAGCGGGCGCTATTCCAGTTGCCGTGGTTGCGTGTTGCGCCGTGGTAGAGCTGCCCGTTGCTCTCTGTCACAAGAATGTCGGGATACTTTGTCGCCATCCAAACGGGTGGCGCACCCGAAGGTGTGCCGATGATGACATAGATGCCGTGCTTGCCGGCAAGATTAATGGCACGCTCCAACCAGTCGAGATCGTACTGATCTTCTTTCGGCTCCAGCGCAGTCCAGGCAAACTCCGCTACGCGCACTACATGCATATGCGCCTTCTGCATCAGATCGAGATCGGCGTTCCAGCGTGCTTCCGGCCACTGTTCCGGATACCACGCAGCCCCCAGAAGCAAGGGCTCCGGTGTAGTTACCTGTGCAGCAGAAGACGATTGCTGAGCAAAGAGAGCACTGGATGTAATGAGCAGAGCGACAACAAGGACAGAGAAAAATGTGGCTGAGCGCAAACGCATTTCGAAGATCACCTCCGGGGTTCAAGCGACATGAGAGCGAATTATAACGGCAGTGCCGCGGTGAACTGGTCGGAGAGGACTTTCTGAATGGAGAGTGACAGTGTAGTGAAGGCGTAGGATTTTTTATTCGAGCGCAGAAAAAGCGGCTC
>DASRSR010000076.1:0-6050 GCA_035656355.1 Edaphobacter sp. | reverse complement strand
GACGATTGCCAAGGGAGGTTGCGGCAACCAGCTCCAGACCTTCCACGATCTACCCAAGCAATACGACGCCTGGAACATCGATCCCGGCACGCTCGATCACAACACACCAATCAGCAGCGTCGATTCGGTGAAGCTGATCGACAAGGGACCGATGCGCGCGACCATTCGCGTGGTGCGCACCTGGCAGAACTCGAAGTTTGCTCAGGACATCAGCCTCTACACCGGAGCCGATACGGTCGTTGTATCCAACGACATCAACTGGCATGAGACCCACGTGCTGTTGAAGGCTGCCTTCCCGCTATCTGCTTCCAGTCCCGAGGCTACGTATGAGATTCCCTTTGGAACCATTCAACGGCCTACGACCCGTAACAATAGCTGGGAGAAGGCCCGGTTTGAAGTTCCAGCGATTCGTTGGGCCGATCTCGGTGACAGCCAGCACGGCTTCAGCCTCATCAACGACTCCAAGTATGGATACGATGGCGATGGCAATGTGCTTCGGCTCTCGCTGCTGCGTTCGCCCACCTGGCCTGACCCCAATGCCGACCGCGGACACCAGCATTTCAACTATGAACTCTATCCACACGCCGGAAGCTGGCAGACTGCGCTGACCGAGCGCGTAGGTTACGAGTTCAACTACAAGCTGCACGCAACTCAGGTTGAATCGCACACCGGCAGCCTGCCGCGCGAACACTCCTTCGTATCGGTGGCACCGGAAAATGTTGCACTTACCGCACTGAAGAAGGCAGAGGACGATAACGGCCTCATCTTCCGTGTTGTTGAGTGGGCAGGTAAAGCGTCGAACGTCGTCTTCACCGTACCAAAGGGTGCGACCTCGGCAACTGAAACTAACCTGATGGAAAAGCCGACCGGCTCTCCGCTGAGCGTTACCGGAGATAAAGTCACTGTTCCCATCAAGCCTTACGAGATCCTGACTCTCCGTGTGGACTATCCACACAACAATACGGAGGCGCAGAACTAACTCGAATCAATTGGAAGAACATACGCCGCGGACGACCTCCGCGGCGTATGTTTTTAATGCAAGTGACAGATTGCAAAAACCATGTTCGTTCATGACCAAAATACATTTGGTGGACAAACTTTGGTCACCATGCAGGCATCACAACGGCTGTGGTCGGTCTGAGTTCTTATTTTTGAGCGTCTTATAGATGCGATGTAGCTGCCTGAGCGAATAAGAGGCCTGTGAGGCGCCTTCCAAGAAGGTGCCCAGAAACGCTCGCTTCCAAAACAAATCTCCTTGCAAGTTTTCGCGCCTATTTCCCCGATGGCGCAGGATGAATTTTTCAGGAACTCCGCGATGGCCGGGACAAGGGGACAGTAATTTTTCGGAGGCAGTCTATGAGTCTGCAGAGCAATAAATTCTCTTGCTTCGCCCTGCGTTTCACCCTATGCGCTTTATTCCTTTGCCTGGCCGGAACAGCCTTTGCGCAGTTTAATGCCAGCCTCTCGGGCACAGTGCAGGACCCGACAGGCGCGATCATTCCGAACGCGACGGTGACACTGACGAATCCCGGGACGCAGCAGGCGCTGACTGTAAAGACATCGGATGGAGGCGTCTATCAGTTCAATCAGCTTCCACCCGCGCACTATAAGCTCGTTGTTACCGCTACTGGATTCAAATCCTCCACCTTTGAAGATATTGCGCTCTCTGCCGAGACACCCCGTACAGTGAATGTGACGCTCACCACGGGCACTGTGGCCGAGAGCGTCACAGTGACTGCCAATCAAGTCTCACCTTTGCAGAACTCTGATGCCAGCATCGGCAGCACGATTGATAGCGAAGCCATTCAAAGATTGCCTGTGATCGGCGGTAATCCTTATGAGCTTCTGCGGACTGCCCCCGGCATCACCGGCGATGGCGCGCGTGCAGGTAATGGCAACGCAGTTTTCCTGCCCAATGGGGCAGGTCCAGGCGGCTCTTCACGCGGCATCTTCCAGACTGAAAACCAGACACAAATTGCAGCCAATGGACAGCCGGTGGCCTACAACACATACAGCGTCGATGGCGTTACCGTCGATTCTCTTACCCACGGCGGTGCGGCCGTAGTAACGCCGAACCAGGAAGCCGTTGGGCAGATCACAACGCTTTCCACTTCTTATGACGCGGCCGACGGACGCAACTCCGGTGCACAGATCAAAGTCGTCACCAAGAGCGGAACCAACGACCTGCACGGCTCTCTCTTTTTCCTCTACGATGAGCCCGGCCTGAACGCCTATGCCAAATACGGCGGACCCGATGGTCAAAAGCCCTTGCGTGTAGAAAACAAGCAACGCACCTACGATGCCTCGATCGGTGGCCCTGTCATCAAGGACAAGCTGTTTGGATTCGCTTCCTATGCGGGTTTCAGCCTCTCCTCAAACACAAATGTTTCGCAGTACGTTGAAACGTCCGACTACCGCTCCCGTGTCGCCAATCAACGGCCGGGCGGCGTTACGACAAAGATTCTGACCTCACCGGGCGTTGCACCGCGCATTGTCACCGTTCTTCCCATGGATTGCTCTGCCTACGCCAATAATCCCGGTCTTTATGCGCCAGTCGCTGGCGTTCCACAGACTCCTTCCGGAGGCCCCTATTGCAACCCCGTCAATGGAGGCGTCGATATCGGCTCTCCTACTCCCGGTGGAGCATCGCAGCTTGGCGTCTATACGCCATCATCAAACTCGAATGTCGCTACATTCGTCGGCGGTGGCCTCGATGGCAATCCCGATGTGCAGTATGCGCAACTTCTCGTGCCAAACCACTCTCGTGGAAATCAGTTCAACGGACGCATCGACTGGTACGCAACCCCCAAGAACCAGTTTGCCGGTAGCTTCTATATCACCAAGCTGGACAATAACGGCACCAGCGGCGCGACAGATTCGCGTCCACAATCGGATGTTCCCTTCAAACCGCTGAATACCGCCGTTACATTGATCTACATCCATACCTTCTCGCCAAGCTGGCTAAACGAGCTGCGCGGCAACAGCACACGCTTTGCCGACAACGGTCTCCGCGATGGAAGTGGAGTTGTCAACTTCGGCATTCCCTACATCAATGTGCAGGGTCTGCCTTTCTCCAACAACATCAACTTCGGCGTATCCCAGAGCAATTCGACCCCCGCCATCTTTGCCGAAAACACCTATGAGATTCGCGATCAGGTAACGCATACCTTTGGCCCGCATACTCTTCGCTTCGGCGGCAGCATTCGTTTCGAGCAGGACAATGACAAACTCTCCGGAACGACACGCCCGGTCTATGCCATGCAGGGGCTATGGAACTTCGCCAACGATGCGCCAATCTATGAAGGCATTACAGCAAGCACAATCACCGGCGGCGCGCCGAATACGCAGCTTTATCTACGCTCGAAAGATATTTCGGCATACATCCAGCACGACTGGAAGGTAACGCCAACCTTCACGCTCAACATGGGCTTCCGTTACGAGATCTACACGCCGCTCAGCAACAAGACTGGCGAAACCGGTAAGCCAATTCTTGGTCCTTCAGGATCGGAACTGTCCGGGATGAAGCTGGTGCCAACCCGCGACTTGTACAACACCGACTACGGTCACTACGCGCCGAAGGTTGGTTTTGCATGGACGCCACCGATATACGACGGCAAAGTTGTCTTGCGGGGCGGCTTCGCCGTTGCCTACAACCATCTGGACGCCGCGCTGTTCAATAATCAGGCTGTCGATAATGCTCCAGGCGCAGCGACCTTCAACGTATGCTGCGGCCAGGACACAAGTCCCTTTGCCGACGGCAAGATTACTTACGTTCTCGGCACCACCAACGCGGCGGACAGCTATCCGGCCAACCCTGCCTTTGCAGGCGGAGCCAACGCGAATGGCTTCCCAGTCAGCGGTGCACAGGTAGAGCTGTATGGCTCGGCAGGAAAGATCAGAAATCCAGTCAGCTATCTCTATTCTTTTGATACGCAAACGCAGTTGCCTGCAAACATTGTGCTGACGGTTGGTTACAGCGGCAGCACTAGC
The DNA here is from genome assembly GCA_035656355.1 of Edaphobacter sp. Classification (GTDB taxonomy): domain Bacteria; phylum Acidobacteriota; class Terriglobia; order Terriglobales; family Acidobacteriaceae; genus Edaphobacter. The sequence goes on along the minus strand of DASRSR010000076.1, from coordinate 2,060 downwards.
CGTCACAATCCACGACTGGTTAATCAAAACTTCCTCTACAACAACACAGGCTCGCCAACCTACCAGGCATTCTTCGTTCAGACCGACTCCAATCAGCAGTACAACGCTCTCAACGTCCGCGTCGCTCATAACTTCAGTCATGGCTTCGAGATTTCGGGGAACTACACCTTCTCCAAGAACATGGACCAGGTCTCGAATGGAGATCAGGCGAATGCCTCAGCCAACCAGACCAATCCGGCAGACAACAGAACAGAGTGGGGGCCTTCAGACTATGACACACGGAATCGCGTCACCATCTCTGGCCTCTACACCACACCGAAAGTACACTCCAACAATTTTCTGGTAAAGACTGCGGCAAATGGCTGGCAGATCAACGGTATCTTCACCGCACACTCCGGCTTTCCGTGGACACCGGTCACCTACAATCTGCAATCCAATATTGTTCCTAATGCCGCCGCTGTTTCGCCAACGCGTCCTCTTGCAATCCTCTATGGATCCGGCCCAATCGGAAACAGTTGCTCGAACGGCGCTTTCATCAGCGGCTCCAACTTTCCAGACCGTGGAGCATCCGGAACCAGCGGAGGACAGAATTACTTTGATACAACACCGCCGACGCTGCCCCCGGGGCAGAATTACATCTACAAACCGGGTATCGGTCGCAACAGCTTTATCGGCCCCTGCTATCGGAACATCGATCTAAGCCTGGCGAAGGAGTTTCAGTTTGAAGGCCTTGGCCATGTGGCAACGCTCCGCTTCCAGGCAAATATGTTCAACGCCTTCAACTTGTTGAATTTGTCGCCCATCCGCAACGGAAACTCCGACCCTGCGGCCAATATTCAGAACAAGGACTTCGGCAAAGCGAGCAGTGCCGATGCAGGTCGCCAGATTGAATTCCTGATGCGATTAAACTTCTAGCGAGATACTTGTGGAGGCGAAGTCGTCAAGCTTCGCCTCCACATAACACCGGGAGAACGACCGTTGCAGAAGTTTCTGTCTTTACGTTGCTTTCTTTTCACCGGAGCCGCGCTCTTTGCACCATTGTGGAGCGGTACTTCAGTGCAGGCACAACAGCCGAACCACACGACAAATATGCAATCGGCAACGATCACGATCAACGCCAATGGTCCTACAACTCCTTTCCCTCATTTCTGGGAACAGACCTTCGGTTCTGGCCGCGCTATCCTTTCGTTGCGAGAGGACTATCGCAAAGACCTGCGCGCGGTGAAAGAGATTACAGGCTTCAAATCGGTTCGCTTTCATGGCATCTTTATGGACGATGTGGGACTCTACGATCCTGATCGCAGGCCCATTAAATTCGCCCAGATGACCAACTCCAAAGAGACCTCACCCGAGGCCGGAATTTATAACTTCTCCTATATCGACCAGATTTACGATGGCCTGCTCGCGAACGGCGTCCGGCCCTTTGTCGAGCTGAGCTTCATGCCTAAAAAGATGGCGTCTGATCCCAATGCTCTGCATCCTTTTTGGTACAAGCAGAATGTCTCACCGCCGAAGAGCTACACCGAGTGGGACAACATGATTACCGCCTTCGTCCGGCACCTTGTAGATCGCTATGGCATCGACGAAGTGGCGCAGTGGGACTTCGAGGTTTGGAACGAGCCGAACATTGATTTCTGGGCCGGCAAGCCGAAGCAGTCAACCTACTTTGAGCTTTACGATCACACTGCCCGTGCCATTAAGGCAGTCAACCCACGTCTGCGCGTCGGCGGTCCTGCGACGGCACAGGCTGCATGGGTCGGAGAATTTCTCAAGCATTGCAAGCAGAACAATATCCCCGTAGATTTCGTCAGCACGCATGTCTATGGCAATGACACTGCCGACAACGTTCTCGGCACCAATGAGCAGGTCCCGCGCGACAAGATGGTCTGCCGTGCAGTGAAGAAAGTGCACGGCGAGATTGCCGCTTCGCCGTATCCGAAGATGCCGCTCTTTATGAGCGAGTACAACGCCAGCTACGCCAATGAGCCGGACGTTACCGACTCCGTTTATATGGGGCCATGGCTCGCTACTACCATCAGCCAGTGCGATGGCATGGTTCA
>DASRSR010000075.1:0-28308 GCA_035656355.1 Edaphobacter sp. | reverse complement strand
GCAGGCTGCGCCAAAGAGATTGGGTGGCGCATGTTTCTAGCGCGAAGAATGCACTGGATGGTTTTGGCGGTGGCTGCACTTGCATCTTTTCCGCTGGCGCCAAGCGCGCAGGCGGCAGTTCAGCCCGGCATGATCGCGTTTGCTGCTCCCGTGAAATCGCCTTGGACTGCGGGAACATCGAAGAGCGGAAAGCATCAAGGCCTGACAGACACGCGCGACAGAGCGCAGCCGTCTCCCAAGGGGAAAGATTCGATTGCGCAGGCGATTGAAGCCAACAGAAGCGTGCCCTGGTCGATTGTCCTGGGGCTTACGTTGTTGACGCTGCTGCCAGCGCTGCTTCTCTCGATTACGCCGATGGTGCGGTTGCTGGTGGTGTTTCATTTTCTACGTCAGGCGCTGGGGACACAGACTGCTCCGTCGAACCAGATTCTGATGGGGCTGGCGCTGATGATGACGTGGTTTCTGATGCAGCCTGTGCTGGTGCAGGTGGAGCAGACGGCTGTGGCTCCTTATCGCGCGGGAACGATCTCGGGTATGGAGGCGATGGACCGTGGTCTGATTCCCGTAAAACATTACATGCTACGCTACGCGCGCGAGAAGGACCTGGCGGTCTTCGCCGTGGCCGGAATGGATGCGCGACCACAGTCTCGCGAGGACCTTCCCATCCGGGTTGTCATTCCTGCCTACATTCTCAGCGAGCTTAAGGTGGGATTTCAGATCGGTGCCATCCTGTTTCTTCCATTTCTACTGGTGGACCTTGTTGTCGCCAGCGTGACAACGTCGATCGGCATGATGCAACTGCCGCCGGTGGTGATCTCAACGCCGTTGAAGATTCTGCTGTTTGTGATGGTCGATGGATGGAACCTGCTGGCGCACCAATTGATTAAAAGCTTCTGATTTTGAGTTTGCGGAGAGAGGAATGGGGCCGGACCAGACGGTAGAGATAATGCGAAGGGTGTTGATGGAGGCGATGCTGCTGAGCGCGCCTCTGCTGGCCGCGACCTGCCTGATAAGCCTGCTCATCAGCCTTTTGCAGACCTTGACCAGCGTGCAGGAGCAGACGCTGTCCACGGTACCCCGGCTGCTGGTTGTGTTTGCGGTAACGATGGCAACCCTGCCCTGGATGGTGCACCGGTTGATGGGCTTCACGGTGCATTTGTTCAGCGATTTTCACAGGTATCTGGGGTAAGAGGCATGGATCGGGAGACAACAGCACTGGTTGAAAATTGGCCGCAGTTTCTTATCGCGGGCGTGCTGGTAATGATCCGGCTCAGCGGGTTGATGGTTTTCGCTCCGCTGTTTTCTTCCTCAGCGATTGCGCCCAGGATCAAGGCGGCCTTTGTGATTGCGATGACGGTGCTGCTGGCGCCAGCGGTTGCTGTCGTTCCCCATGCGAGAGTGACGCTCGATTTCAATGCGGTACTGGGGGAGCTTGGGGTGGGCCTGGTCTTTGGCCTCTCGTTGATGATGCTGAACGAGGCGCTGACCTTTGCCGGGACAGTGATGGGAATCCAGTTCAGCTTTTCTCTGGTGAACCTGATGGACCCGAACTCGATGATTGAGACCCCGGTACTGGGGCAGATGCTGGATTGGCTAGGAATTCTGGTGATTATTGGCGCGGGGCTGGACCGGACTTTGCTGGCAGCGGTTGTGCGCAGCTTTGTGGCCGCGCCTGTGGGACAGGCAGTGGTTGAGGCCAATACCGGCAAAGCGCTGGCGACGATGGCTGGGGGAATTTTTCTGGCGGGCGTGCAACTGGCGGCACCGGTGCTTGCGGCTTCGATAGCAGTGGAGGTCGTGATTGCGTTGATCGGCCGACTCTCACCGCAGCTTCCGTCGATGGTGATGAGCATTCCGACGAAGACGATGGTGTCGTATGCGGTCCTGATTGCGAGCCTGGCGGTTTGGCCAGGCTGGATTGAACGACACTTTACGGCGCTGTTGGATACAGCAGGAAGAATGATGGTGTCGCTGTGAGCGAAAAGGGAACGGAGCAGGCGACTCCGCAGCGAAAGAAGAAAGCGAAAGAGAAGGGCGATGGCGTTCGCAGCCGCGAACTTCTCTCTGCCATGGCAATGCTGGGCGGCGTTCTGGTGCTGGGAGCCGTGGGGAAGAGTTTTGTGTCGAGCTGGGGCAAGGTTTATGCGGAGAGCCTGCGCTCGGCTGCGATCGGCGACATGAGCACATCGGAGGCGTGGAGCGCGGCGATCTGGAAGATGATGGAGCCGGCGTTGCTGCCGGTGGGACTGGTGCTGGCCGCAAGCTTTGCCTGCGCACTCGTGGCGGGAGTGGCACAGTCTGGCGGAGTTGAGATCCACCCGAACGCGATTGAGCCGAAGTTTTCCAAGTTGAATCCGGCGACCAATCTGGGGCATGTCTTTAGCCTGCAATCGGCGGGACGGTTGATGAAGTCGCTGGTGCCTGCCGCCGCGATGGTTGCGATCGGATGGAGCGTGGTGAAGGGATTGATTCAATCCATTCCCGTGATGGGGTTGACCCGGCTGCCGACTACTTTTTCCGCTGCCTACGGGCTGGCGCTGGACGCGGCGTGGATCACGCTGGCGTGGTCGGCGCTCGATTATGCGATCGAGTGGAGGAGTTGGAATGAACGACTGAAGATGAGCAAGCAGGAACTGAAGGAAGAGTTCAAGGAATCGATGGGAAATCCGGAGATCAAGGGAAGGATCCGGCAGATCCAGAGGGCGATGCGCAAACGCAAGGTGAAGGCGGATATGTCGCGCGCCAGCGTTGTGATTACTAATCCGACGCATTACGCGGTTGCGCTGGAGTTCAGTTTTGAGACGATGCAGGCACCTACGGTGCTGGCGAAGGGACGCGATCTACTGGCTGCCGAGATCCGCGAAGAGGCGCGGTGGGCAGGCGTGCCGATTATTGAAAATCCGCCGCTGGCGCGGAGTTTGTACAAGATGGTCGAGCCGGGTCAATCGATTCCGTTTGAGCTGTACTCAGCAGTCGCAGGCATTCTGGCTTATCTGTACCGGCAGAAGGCCGAAGAGAAGATACGACGCGAACGGGAGTCGCAGCAGGCGCAGATGCAACCGGTGCGGCCCGGAGGAATGAGAGCTATGGGGTGGCAGAGTTTTGGGGGTGGGATGTGAGCGAGGCATTAACAAAAGCGAGTAATTGGGATCTGGCGAAGATGCGGCCGCTGCTGCTGCCGATGGGGGCCATCAGCATGGTGTTCGTGATGCTGATTCCGGTGCCGGGGTTTGTGCTGGACCTGCTGCTGGCCGCATCGATTACTGCTTCTGTCATCGTTTTTCTTACCGCGGTGCAGGTGCGGCGTGCGGTAGACCTGTCGGTCTTTCCGACTTTGCTGCTGCTGCTGACGATGTTCCGGTTGTCGCTGAACCTGGCATCAAGCCGAAGGATTCTGCTGCACGGGCATGAAGGAACGCACGCCGCCGGCTCGGTAATCGAGGCATTTGGGCAGTTCGTGGTGGGCGGCAATTATGTAGTTGGCTTTGTTCTTTTTCTTGCGCTGATCGCGATTCAGTTCCTGGTTGTAAGCCACGGCGCGGTGCGCACTGCTGAGGTGACGGCGCGGTTTACGCTGGACGCGCTGCCTGGCAAGCAGATGGCCATCGATGCCGACATGAACGCTGGTCTGATCGATGAGCAGGGCGCACGCAAGCGAAGGCAGGCGATTGCGCGGGAGGCCGAATTTTACGGCGCGATGGATGGCGCGGCGCGATTCAACCAGCGCGATTCGATGGCAACGATTCTGATTACAGCGATCAATATTATTGCGGGCCTGCTGATCGGAGTCTTTCAACAGGGCGTGGATCTGTCGACCGCGGTGAAGACGTATACGATTCTGACCGTCGGCGATGGTCTGGTGACGATGATTCCGAGCCTTCTGGTCTCGATGGCTGGAGGCATCATTCTGACGCGGGCTTCCTCTGCCGGATCGCTGGAGAGCGAGCTGGGGGCGCAGTTATTCAAGCGGCGGAACACGTTGTGGATTGCCTGCGGATTCTTGCTGGCTCTTGCGCTGGTTCCGGGACTGCCAAAGCTGTCGTTTGTGCTGATGGCCGCAGGCGTGGCGCTGATTGCGCGCGGTCTGCCTGCTGCGAAGAGTGAGGCTGCGCTGCTGGCGGAAGAAGCGGAAGCTGCTTCCGGATCGAAGGCGAAGGCCGCCGATGCTGCCAAGAGCGAGAATCTGGCTTCGCTGCTGAAGATGGATGAGCTGACATTGGAGATCGGCTTTCAGTTGATTCCGATGGTGGATGAGAAGCAGGGAGGCCAGATGTTGAACCGGGTGCGTGCGCTGCGGCGGCACCTGGCGACCGAGCTTGGTTTCATCGTTCCGCCGATTCATATTACCGATAATCTGCGGCTGAAGCCGCGCGAGTATGTGGTGAGCCTGCGAGGGATTGAGATTGCGCGCTGGCAAACGGAGCAGAACTGTCTCCTGGCCGTGAATGCAGATCCGAAGGCGCGCCCCCTGCCGGGAATGGAGACGCGGGAACCTGCGTTTGGCGTTGCCGCGCGGTGGATTCAGCCAGGGCTTGAGGAGCAGGCGCTGGCGGCGGGCTATTCGGTGGTGGACCAGACGACGGTGATTGGAACACATCTGGGAGAACTGATTCGCAGACATGCGCACGAGCTGTTGGGAAGGCAGGAGGTCAAGCGGCTGCTCGACAGCATGAACGAAAGCCATCCCAAGCTGGTTGAGGAACTGGTGCCGAAGCTGATGACATTGGGTGAGGTTCAGCGCGTATTGCAGCAACTGCTGCGGGAGCAGGTCTCGATCCGCGATCTGGGTTCGATCCTCGAGTACCTGGTGGAGGCGGCGCAGTCGTCGAAGAACCTGGTGCATCTGGTGGAGAGCGTGCGGCAGTCGCTGGGGCGAGGGTTGGTTTATCCGCTGCTGGATGGAGACGGCGGCCTCCGTGTGCTGATGCTGGAACAGAAGCTCGAGACCGATCTGCTGAATACATTCGATCCGCAAAGCCCACTGCTATTGGGGGATGGAAGCAGGGCGGGTGGGGTTCCGCCTGATTTTCCGCGTCGGCTAGTGGAATCTGTGAAACGCCTAACCGGAGCAGCCTCAACCTCGGCCTTTCCCGTGCTCTTATGTCCGAGTCCGGCCCGATATCACATTCGGAGATGGCTGGAGCCATTTCTGCCCAAGCTGACGGTGCTGGCTCCGGCGGAGATTCCGAGTGAGATCCGGGTGCGCAGCCTGGGAACAGTCGGTTAAGGCGAGCGAGATGCAAATGAGAGCGAAGCTGAGGAACGCGGCAGGAGAGAAGGAGGACGCAATGGGAGTTGGAGGAACGATTCCGGTACCGGTGTTGAACGGCATGTCGAGCGGGGGCGTGCTCTCAAAGGAGGACACGATGCCGGAGCTGTTTACGCCATTTATTGGAGCCGACAAGTCCGGACGGGAAAAGCCGGGTGGCGAATCCGATCAGAGCCGCGCAGCTGCGGACCGCGACCTGATGCTGATGGAACATCTGCCGACTGTCCGTTATCTGGCGAGGCGCATCCATGAGCGTTTGCCGCAGCATGTGGAGCTTGATGATCTGATCTCGGCTGGAGTTGTAGGGCTGATCGACGCCTTCTCGAAGTTCGACCACCGCAAAAAGGTGCAGTTCAAGAGCTACGCGCAGTTTCGGATTCGGGGCGCCATTCTCGATTCGCTTCGAACGCTGGATTGGAGCCCAAGAGAACTGCGTAGAAAAGGCCGAGCTGTAGAGGAAGCAATCCGGTCGGTGACTCAGAGAGTAGGACGAGCACCAACCGAGCAGGAGATCGCTGAAGAGATGGACTTGGGCCTTACGGAATATCAACAGCTATTGGGTGAGTTGAAGGGGCTGGAGATTGGCAGCTTGCATATCGAACGTTCAGAAGACTCGGGAGATGAGGAGTTGGCATATATCCCCGGGCCGGCAGAAGAAGACCCCCTATTCCGATGCCTCAAGGGGGAGATGAAACAGCGTCTGGCGGACGCGATTGACGAACTTCCGGAGAAGGAGCGAATGGTGCTGACGCTCTATTACTACGAAGAGCTGACGATGAAGGAGATCGGTCTGACGCTGGGTGTCGTAGAGTCGCGCATTTCGCAGATTCATTCTTCTGCGGTACTGCGATTGCGTGCGGCACTGGCCAGCCTGCAAAGCAAGAGAGATGTGAAGAGAAGCAAAGATTCCATGAATCGCACGACGGCAATTCGTTAACACAAGTGAGAAGGACTTTGGAGTACGAGGTCGACTGAATGGGCAAGCAGCTTGAGCAGGGAGATATTGATGCACTCTTCGCGGCGGCAAGAGCAAACGCCGCGGCAGAAGGTATGCAGGAGACAGCTTCAGCTCCGCTGGAGCGTTACAACTATAGCCGTGCAGGGCAGATTAGCAACGAACAGATGAGGGCAATTAGCACAGTGAATGACCTGTTTGCGCGCAATCTGATGCATACGCTGGGTGCGTGGTTGCGAACCCCATTGCGGGTAAAGCTGGTAGCTGGTGAGCAGCTTCCGTTCAAAGAATTTCTGGAGCGGCTGACGACACACTCTTTCGTCTGCTCTCTTCGCCTGGAGCCGCTGGGCGCAATTGGGTTGGTGGAACTGGAACTGGCTATCGCTTCGCCGATTGTGGATGTATTGCTGGGGGGTAAAGGTCGGGCATGGCCTGTGCGCGAGCTAACCGATATTGAAGAAGCGATCCTGATTTCCGTAGTTGAGGTTGCAGTGCAAGAGTTAAATCTAGCGTGGCAGTCGGTTGGGCTTGAGTTTGTGCTGGAGAAGCGCGAGACAGAAGCAGCAGTGGCGCGCATGCTGACTCCTGGAGAGAAGACGTTATGTGTGAGTTTTGAGGCGCGAATGCCGGAGGCACAAGGGGTGATGAATCTGTGCCTGCCTGCTGTGGTGTTGAATGCGATTTTGCGACGCCTCATTGCCGAGGGCGACCGTCCACGCAGGCGTTCGAAGGACGCAATGTTCCGAATGCGTGAGTTGATGGGAGAATCCAGAACGGGAGCTGTATTGCAGTTTCCTCGGGTCCGCCTCAAGGCAAGCGAAGTGGCAATGCTTGCACCCGGCTCGGTGCTGCGGCTACCGCTGCCGAAGACGTCACTTGCAGAGCTGCGGGTAGGTGGTCTGCAATTTGGGCGAGCCTATCCGGTGCGAACAGGGGAGCATCGAGGCGCACAGCTCGAAGAAGAGGAGAGCAGAGAAGCTGAAGGCGTTTCTCTCGCTGCAATGCAGCAGATGCCGGACAATGCAGGGGCAATGAGCATCAATTGAGCGAGGGAGGAAGAGATGGAGGAGCCGATGGATATGGCGGGAACGGCAGGGACAGACACGATGGCTCTCTTGTCCGACATTGAGCTGGACGCAACGTTACAGTTCGGGTCGAGGGAGATGGCACTGCGGGAGGTGCTGGAGCTGGGGCCGGGAGATGTCGTGGAGCTTGATCGGCATGTGTCCGAGCCGGTGGACCTGGTGGTGGCCGATCGGATCGTAGCGCGTGGTGAGGTGGTGATTGTAAGCGGAAGTTTTGCATTGCGTGTTACCGAGGTAGCGACACCGCAACTGCGGCTGGAGAACATTCGATGCCTTTTCTAGGAAGAGCACACAACGCTCCGCAGGTCGAGCCTCTGATATGGGGAGATGAATACGGTTCATCGAGACTGCACGAGCGCGGACTCGATACAACAGTCTTCCGTGCGCCTTTGACCGAGCAGCAGCCGCGCGTGTGCGGCAATCTGGAGTGCGCTGGAGGGTGGGCGATGCCGTGGAGAAGTCGGAGGCGCCCCATCTTCGATGGCCTTTGGGGGTGCAGCGGCCGATGCGTGCTGGCAATGGTTCGGTCCGCATTGCAGCGTGAGGCTGGCGATGGTGCGGAAGCGCTTCCGCATCGACATAGAGTTCCTCTTGGCCTGTTGATGCTGGCACAGGGCTGGATTACACATCAGCAGTTGCAACGGGCGCTGGAAGCGCAGCGAAAAAGCGGTTCGGGGCGCATTGGCGAATGGCTGATCTCTGAGTGCGGAATCGATCCGGAACGAGTGACGCGCGGCCTGGCACAGCAATGGAACTGCCCTGTATTAGGCGCTGAGGGCTTCTCTCCGGAATCGATGGCACTGGTGATGCCCAGGGTATTCGTAGAGAAATTCGATCTTCTTCCGCTGCGACTCGCGGGGGGAAGAGTTTTGTATCTGGCGTTTGAGAATTACCGGGATGCATCCATGTCCTTAGCGGTAGAACAGATGACAGGGCTCAAAACGGAAAGCGGTCTCCTCAACGAGACGCAGTTTAGATCATCAAGGACGAGACTGCTGCAGTGTGATCCGATAGAAACCAAATTCGAAGCTACAACTGACGTCGATACTTTGGCTGGGCGAATTACAGCTATTCTTGAACAGAAACAGCCTGCTGCGTCACGGCTGGTGAGGGTCCACCAGTTCTATTGGCTGCGGTTATGGCTGGAACGCGGAACCATTGGGAGAACGGGACTAATTCCCGTGAGCCGCGAAGATATGCTGGATTACATCTTCACCATATCGCCGACACCTTAAATAGAAAGAGCGCCCGTTAGGCGCTCTTTTTCCGATGTGTCAAACTTCTATTGCGTTACGAGGGCTGCTGAGGTCGAAGCAGATTCTGTAGTGCCAAGAGTTGATGCTGCGTCAGTGCGGGCAGCATCGCGCTCCGGGCCGAGTCCCAGCTTGATAATGGCGCGGGAGTCGGGAACCAACTTTGTCTGCCAGCCATTGTCAGATTGATATTTCTGCATAGCGGCAGAGGTTTGTGCGTCCCAATGCCCCGAAGGATCGGTGAGATAGCCGGATTTGACCAGCGCAGTCTGAATCTGAGTGGCACGGGCATCGTCGATAGAGCGCTGACCAACATGCTTCGCAACTTTGGTATGGTGTGTCGAGCTATGGCTGGTCTTATGGTGCGATGTTGGTCCGCGGCGCGCACGGATCATGGCGGAACAGGGGAGAGCCATTGTTAGGACAAGCCCAGAGCTTAGGAGGAGTTGACCAAACCTCATTTATTAACCTCAAATTTCAGTATGGAACGGACGATGCAATCTTTCTACTCATCCTCTGCCTGAGAGTACTCCCAGAGTAAACTCTCGCGCAATAGGAATGATATTCCACAGAAGCAGTACTTTTGACCGGGAATTAGAGAAAAAATCCCGGCTGAGTTCCTTTCTGGGATGCCGCCTTTAGAAACAAAAGCGAGACGCCGAAGCGTCTCGCTTTTGTTTTGGTGCGCTGTTGTTTATGGCAAGGTTCCGCCGATGTAAGAGCTGCCACTGTTCTTCCGGTCGGGGAAGTGAATGACAAAGACTACATCGTCCTTGGATTTAAGGGTAGAGACGATGGCCCGGTAGCTGGCTTCATCCGTTACCGGCTTTTTGTTGATTGCGGTGATGATCATACCCCTACCGAGATTGATCTCGTCAGCAAAGGATCCCGGACGAACGCTGGTAATAATGACGCCCCGGCTGATACCCGTACGGTTTGCAATGTTTGGTGGAATAGCCGAAACCGTAATACCGAGCGTGGTCTGCCCAACATCAGAGGTATCGGGTGTTGAATTGTCTTCATCATTACCGGTGAGATCGGCGTAGGTTTTATTGCGATCGACGATAGTTACGTTAGCAACATCCTTCTTGCCATTGCGCAAATAGCCCAGCTTGATGACAGAACCGATCTTTCTGGAGGAAATATCGGCGACCAGATCATCGCCACCTTTGATGTTGCGTCCATCAATGGAAACAATGATGTCACCGGGTTGAATCCCTGCCTTGGCTGCGCCTCCGTTAGGCGTAACTGAACTGACGATGACTCCATTTGAGAAGCCATACATGCGGTTGACGGCAGAGCTGACGGCAGGCTGGAAGCTAATACCGATAGATCCACGCACAACCTTATGCTCTGGGCCGATGAGGTCGTTGTAGATCTTGGCGATCGTGTTCGATGGCATAGCGAAGCCGACGCCTTGCGAGCCCATTGACTGGGTATAGATGGCGGTATTCATGCCGATGACTTGCCCCGCCATATCCACCAGCGGACCGCCGGAGTTACCCGGATTGATGGCTGCATCCGTCTGGATGAAATGTTGAAATTGACCCTGAGCCAAACCATTGGCGCTCGGTTCACTGATGGTATCTCCCGCTCGGTCCTTGGCGGAGATAATGCCTGCGGTGACCGTCTTGGAGAGGGCGAAGGGGCTGCCAATTGCGAGAACCCAGTCACCGACCTGTGCTCCATCAGAATTGCCGAGCTTGACTGTTGGAAGCGGCTTGTCCGTATCAATTTTAATGACGGCAATGTCAGTTTCCTTGTCCACGCCGACGACGTGGGCAGGGCGGCCTTCATTGGGGCCGTCAGGATCGGTCGAAAGCTTGACGAAGATTTTGTCGGCTTTGTCCACGACGTGGTTGTTGGTAATGATGTAGCCGCGAGGATCGACGATGAAACCGGAACCGAGAGCGCGACGCTCGGTGTTTCCCATCATTCCGCCGCCATCGTCATCGCCCTGGCCGGGGATACCGCCGAAGAAGCGATTGAAGAAGTCCTGCATGTCGCCCTGGTCGCCGTTGTCCGGACCTTGCATGCCGCGACGGTTACGCCGGTTATTAACCTGCTTGGGAATCTCTTCCGTATTAATATTGACGACCGCCGGGCCAACTTCTTTGACGATCTGAGAGAAGCCGTTGGAGAGGGTGACAGGGGAGGGAATAACGAGGGGTTTGGCATCTGAGGTGTTAACCGATGCCTGCTCTTTGCCACTGACATTACGGGTAAGGACTGATCCGGCGAGGATTCCGATGGAGAGGGTGGCGAGAAGAGTAAAGGTGGTGGTAAGGCGATGGCTGCGAATGCGGTCACGCAGGCTTGGAGAAGGGGAATTCGATGTGTCCATTAGTAAGTCTGACCTCTTTTCGTACGTTCCGTTGTGCCTGGGCCGAGTAGGCGGGCGAAAATCTGAGTATAAGGCACTTATCCCTGACGACCTGTTAGAGGGCTTCAGGGGCCTTCACGGTTGTTTAGACGTGAATAGAGGATAAAGGTGTTGTGGTTTGAACAGAAGCGCTGGCTTCCAGTTTTCGGCACATATGGAGGCGGGTGCAGGGTAGTTATCGCCCAAGTAGTTAATGCTCGATAAATTCTGTTGTGCCCACTGAAGAAAGAAGGTAGAAAAAGGGTGCTGGATTTGGATGGTTCTTTTGGGATTTTATCCTTTTTCTATGGGATTGGAGGGTTTTCTGATGGCTGGGTCGGCGCAAATCGCAATTCGTGAGGTCATGGATATTCGGCAGGCATCGGATTATCTGGGAATTAGTGGGGACACGCTCTACCGTTACGCATCGGAGGGCTTCATTCCTGCATTCAAGCTGGGAAATCGGTGGCGTTTCAAAAAAAGTCTGCTGGATTCATGGATGGATGAAAAGTCCGGTGTAAAGTCCGAGGCTTCGGTGACAGTGAAGCCGAAGCAGAAAAAGCCAGCCGGCCGGGCTCGCTAGATTAACTGCTTTCCATTAATTGGCTACAGATCGCACTGCAGAGTAGAGCCTGCGATAGCGCAGGTAGGCTTCTTCCATTGATGCAGCATTGAGGGGTTCGATTGTAGTTGCAACCTGGACAGTGGCAGCACAGGCTGCTTCCACCGTTGCCCAGGCATTCACTCCGGTTCCGGCGAGTAATGCTGCTCCGAATGCTGCTCCTTCTTCCGTTTTGAGAATCTCGATAGGCCGACCATAAACATCGGCTTGAATTTGACTCCAGACCTTGCTGCGTGCGCCTCCTCCGCCAAGGCGGATTCCCTCGACAGGAATATGCAACTCATGAAAGAGGGTGAGCGTGTCGCGCAAACTCATAGCGACGCCCTCGAGAATAGCGCGGATAAAGTGGGCGCGGGTGTGGTGGGGAGTAATCCCAACGAAAGCCGCACGAGCCTGAGGATCGAGATGCGGAGTTCGCTCGCCGAAGAGATATGGTGCCCAGAGCAGACCTTCGCTGCCAGCGGGGACTTCATCGGCCAATGCGCTAAGTTCGTCATAGCTGTTCTGCGGTGAAAATGTATCGCGAAAATAGCGCAGGCTTAAACCGGCTCCGTTGGTAACCCCCATAACGTGCCAACGTCCGGGGGCGGCGTGGCAGAACGTATGAAGCCGGCCGCGAGGGTCCTTGGTTGGGGTGTCGGTGGCGGCGAAGACAACTCCACTGGTGCCAATCGTGGCAGAGACAGAACCGGGAGCAAGGATACCCATGCCGACAGCTCCGGCACCCTGATCGCCTGATCCGGCAACGACAGGGGTGCCTGCAGCGAGTCCGGTGATCCCTGCTCCGGCAACAGAGATACGAGCACAGACCTCCGGACCTTCAAAGAGGCGCGGAAGCCAATGCATCAGTATACCAGCCGCCTCGGCGATCTCCGGCGACCAGCGCCGATTGGCGACATCGAGCAGGAGAGTTCCGCTGGCCTCCTGCATATCCATCGCGAACTCACCGGTAAGGCAATAGCGAATGTAGTCCTTTGGGCAGAGGACGTGAGCAATATGACCGAATATCTCAGGCTGGTGATCGCGCACCCAGAGAAGTTTGGTGAGGGTAAAATTTGGCAGCGCGGGATTGGCAGAAAGCTCGATGAGGCGTTCGAAGCCGATTTTTTCGGTCAGCCAGTCGCATTGAGGCTGAGTACGTTGATCGCACCAGATCAGTGCTGGCCGCAGTACTTCGCCGGCTGCGTCGAGCATAACGCAACCGTGCATCTGTCCGGTAAGGCCGACGGCCTCAATCTCGGCTCCGGCGAGCTCAGATTGCACCATGACCCCAGCAATGGCCTCGCGGGCAGCACGCCACCAGTCACCTGGACTCTGTTCGGCCCAGCCGATGTGGGCTGAGTGAATGCCAGTGTGTTCGCTGCTGGATGAGGCAACAACCTTGCCGTCGCGATCGATAAGGACAGCCCGAGTGCCGCCGGTGCCTGTGTCAATTCCAAGAAACATTGGCGATTTCCTTTTGTAGGAAAAGTGTAACGAGGAGTCTCACTCCGGCGGAACAGTATGATTTATCTCAGGTTCCTGAGATTGCCCAAACAGAGGTTGCAGATAGCCTAATCTACGGCCGCAGCAAAATACTTTTGAACATTTTGCAGGGTTTAGTGCATCTGAATACATGCAGATCTTTTACCAGGTAAAACTACAAGATTTGATGGACGGATGCAGGTAACATTCAGGATATGAATCGAAGCACAAGATTGCGTTGCCCGGGAAGCATTTTTGCGGCGCTGGGAGTTGGCTTACTGTGCCTCACAGTGCCTCTCCAGCTTGCCTTGGCGCAAGCCGGCGGACAGCAGGAAGGCGCAAGCAAAGGACCGGCGACTGGCCCTAGCACCGGGTCGACGAGTTCCCCGATAGCAGGGGCGCAGGAGCAACTGTATAACGCCTCCGGCTCGAATGGAGCGCAGGCTACGCCGGATTCATTTCATGGCAGTGTCGTTGAAGGAAAGGCGACGGGGGCAGTCATGGATCTCTCGCTGGATGATGCGATTCAGCGAGGACTGAGAAACAACCTTGGCATTATTTTGCAATCGTCAGCCCAAAAGAACGCCGGAGGACAGCGACTGGAAGAGCTGCAGGCTCTGCTGCCAACCGTTACCGGATCGGCCAGCGTTCAGGTGCAGCAGGTCAACCTGGCGGCATATGGCTTGAAATTTCCGGGATTGAATCCCATTGTTGGACCATTTCAGGTTGTCGATTTCAGGGCTTATCTGACACAGAATCTGATTAATGTTTCAGCACTGCAAAACTACATTGCGGCAAAACATAACTTCGAAAGCGCAAAACTGACGGCTGATGATGCCCGTAATCTGGTAGTGCTGACTGTGGGCAATGCCTATCTTCTTTGTGTTGCGGATGCGGCACGCATTGACGCGGTCAACGCGGAGCTTGCGACGTCAAAGGTGTCGCTTGACCAGGCAACGGCAGCACATAATGCAGGAACCAGCCCGAAACTTGATGTGTTGCGTGCCCAGGTTGATTACCAGAATGAAGAGCAACGGCTTATTTCGACGAAGAACCAACTGGATAAAGATAAGTTGGCATTGGCGCGGGCGATTGGCCTTCCGTTAGATCAGCAGTTTCGGCTAACCGACCATGCTCCCTACGCTGCGCTCGACCAGGTAAACCCCGATACAGCCTTTGAACAGGCATTGAAAGCTCGTAAGGACCTTGCGGCGGCGGCAGAGCAGGTGAAAGCTGCCCATGCCGAGAAGACATCTGCATGGGCGAGCCAGCTTCCCGTTGCGAGTTTTTCGGGGGACTTCGGGGATTTGGGAACAACGCCCGGCCACTCACATGGAACCTATACTGCGACCGGGCAAGTGAGCGCTCCAATTTTGCAAATTGCCAAGACTCGGGGTCAGGAACAGGTGGCTGATGCGCAATATCAGCAAGCGAAGGCCAAGCTGAGCGATCAGATTCAGCAGGTTAATGCTGATGTGCGAGACAGCCTTCTGGATATTCAGGCAGCAGCGAAGCTGGTGGAAGCAACGCACTCCAATGTCGAACTGGCCAATGAGGCTTTAAGTGACGCTCAGCAGCGATTCCATGCGGGTGTATCGGATAATCTTGCCGTTTCAGAGGCCCAGGCTCAGACAGAGCAGGCGAACGATCAATACATCAGCGCGCTCTATCAGCACAACATTGCCAAGCTGGCCCTGGCGCGAGCGCTGGGCATAGCGGAGACGAATTACAAAGCTTATCTCGGAGGAAAGTAGCTTGCCAGACCAAGTAGATCAAAATCACAGAGAAGACGTACACGGCCAGGAGGCTCAAGCGTCCACCAGACCGGAACTGAACGAGGAAGAGTCGCCGGAAAAGAAATCGCGGCGCAAGTTCATTGTGATTGCCGTGCTGATTTTGCTGGTTGTGGGCGCAGGTCTGTTCTATTGGCACTCCACCTTTACCGAAGACACCGATGATGCGCAGGTTGATGGCAACCTATACCAGGTGAGTTCGCGTATCAGTGGACAGGTCATCAAGGTGTATGTGGATGACAATCAGAAAGTAGAACAGGGACAACTGCTTGCAGAGATTGACCCGAAGGACTATCAGGTTGCGTTAGAGCAGGCTGAAGCAAACCTTGCCAGTGCCAAGGCCGCGGCGATTCAGGCCAATGTCAATGTTCCAATTACAAGCACGAGCGTCCAGACAAGTCTGAGCACAACCAACTCGGATGTACAGGGCGCAATGGCAGCCGTTGCTCAGGCCCAAAAGCAGGAACAGGCTGCCGAGGCCCGTGTGGACCAGGCCAAAGCTAACGCATTGAAAGCGAAGCTGGACGTAGACCGCTACACTCCACTGGTGCAGAAGGATGTTATCTCCAAACAGCAATTCGATGCGGCAGTAGCACAGGCATCGGCCAGCTCTGCAGCGGTGATTGAAGCCCAGTCGCAGGTTATTGGGCAAAAGGAAGCCGTTCGAGAGGCACAACAGAGATTAGCGCAGGCACGGTTTCAGGCAAATGAATCCCGCAAAAATGGCCCGGAACAGATTCGGGTGCAACAGGCTAAGGCCAATGCCGCGCTGGCCGAGGTGCAGCAGGCGCAGGCGAAGGTCGATCAGGCAAAGTTGAACTTGAGCTACACCCACATTACTGCTCCTACGACAGGCATCGTCAACAAAAAGAATGTGCAGGTCGGCATGAATCTGGCGGCTGGTCAGGATCTATTGACCGTTATCCCGCTGACGAATCTCTGGGTTACGGCGAATTTCAAAGAGACGCAAATTCAGGATATGCATCCTGGGCAGGACGTCACGATTAAAGTGGATGCTCTTGGAGGGCGGAAATTTCACGGTAAGGTCACTCAGATTGGTGGCGCGACAGGATCGAAGCTCTCGTTGTTTCCGCCGGAGAACGCGACCGGCAATTATGTAAAGGTAGTGCAACGAATTCCGGTCCGCATTGACTTCACTAATCTAGACAAGGAGAACAAGGACTACGCGCTTCGGCCGGGATTCTCCGTAACTCCATATGTATCGGTGAAATAGCAGGGGAAACCGGGCGGTTTACGCTCGGCATCTTATGTGTTCTACGACGATTCGAGAGGAGAAACGATGGCAATTGCGATGAAAAAAGCACAGTCCGGCAATATTTCTACTTCCGCAACGCCGAATTGGCATGCTCATGCAAAGGAGATTCAGAGATTCGGTACTGTCATTGAGGATTTGCCCCATCCGCTTGATGCAGGCGTACGGGCAGAGATGACCGCCAAGCTGAACCAGCTTCTGGCCGACTCCATTACTTTGCGAGACATGTATAAAAAACACCACTGGCAGGTCTCAGGGCCGACGTTTTATCAGCTCCATCTGCTGTTCGATAAGCACTTCAGTGAGCAAGTTGCGATTGTGGATACAATTGCCGAGCGGGTCCAGTTGCTAGGTGGTGTCAGCATCGCAATGGGTAGCGACGCTGCCGAAATGTCGAAGATCGAGGCTCCTCCAAAGGGAAGGGAATCAGTGCCAGTGCAGATTTCACGGTTGCTGGAGGCGCACAAAATTATCATGAAGGAGTGTTCCGAAATCGCTAAGGCAGCGGATGAAGCTGGCGATGATGGCACGAATGACATGGTAGTCAGCGATGTACTCCGTCAAAATGAGCTTCAGGCGTGGTTCCTAAGCGAGCACCTGGTCGATACGCCATTGATTCTTGAGAAGAAATAGCTCCTGACCCCTTTCTAAGATTGCCCGGGTGCATTACACGCCCGGGCCTTATATCTTTAAGGAGGAGTCGCATCCAATTACCATTCTGGTACATCTACAAGACATACCCTTATGCCGATCGCGCTTGTATTTTTCGTGCATTATGCCTACCTGATCCTCTTCTTATGGGTCTTGGTGGAGCAACTGGGTATGCCTGTTCCCAGTATTCCGGTACTGCTGACAGCCGGTACCCTTACAGCCACTCATCGTATCCATCACTCATATGCGCTGGCAGTCGTCCTGGCCGCTTGTCTGATCGCCGATACGCTCTGGTACGGACTGGGCAGGCGCTACGGTGGCAATGTGCTTCGCCTGCTTTGCCGGCTTTCGTTTGAGGCGGCAACTTGCGTCAGTAAAACGGAAGGTTACTTCACCCGGCGCGGACCGGTTACCCTGCTTATCGCAAAGTTTGTTCCAGGTCTCAGCACGGTCGCTGCTCCCATCGCAGGCCAGACAGGTATGCCTTATTCGCGGTTTTTAATCTGGGATCTGGCAGGGTCGATCTTGTGGGCGGAGGCATTTCTGCTTGCCGGGCGGTTTTTCGGCGATCTGGCGAAACGCAGCGCTGCATTCTTTCAGTTGCTGGGGCATTTTGCCTTTGCCATCTTTGTGGCAATGGTGCTCGGGTTTTTCGCCTATCGCCTCTTCAAGCAGCGCAAATTTCTTCAGCAGGTGCGCAGTCTCCGATTGGAGCCGGAAGAACTGAAGATGATGATGGACGAGGCGGCGGCCCAGGGCAATATTCCTCCTTTTGTTGTCGATTTGAGGCATCCGTTGGATTATTTGCCTGATCCTCGCGTGCTGCCCGGAGCTTTGCGCATTGGCCCCAATGAGATACGTCAGCACAGCGAGATTATTCCTCGTGATCGCGATGTTGTTCTCTATTGCACCTGCCCGAGTGAAGAGACGAGCGCAAAACTTGCACTGCAGTTGCACAAGATGGGTATTTATCGGGTCCGGCCGTTACGGGGAGGGTTCGATGGGTGGAAGCAAGCAGGCTACCCTCTTGTGGATTATGTGGAGGATGTTCCGCATGCGCAGACCCTCCCTTCTTCGGCGGCGCTTAGCTCCCCAGGCGGAAGTTGACCGATATGGTGGTCTGCACCTCTATGGGATTTCCATTGAGGCGATAAGGCTGATAACGGGCTGTGCGGATGGCATCCAGCGCTGCCTGCCTCAGCATCGGAGGACCGCTTACGACGCGCAATTGAGCGATGGCGCCAGCGGAGGTGATAACGGCTTCGACAATGACTGTCCCTTCCACGCGAGCAATCCTGGCGATCTCGGGATAGCGCGGACGTATTGGCTCGAGCAGCATGCCCGATAAAACACCGGATGAGACAGGGACTGGGCTGGTGGTATGGTGCACTGCCTCAATGACATGAGGAGCGGTGGCCATTTGTGTAAAAACAGGTCCAGTAGAAATGTTTGCTTCCATCATGCTTCCGGATGTGCTCGGAAGAGTTAAAGAGTTGTTGTCCGCATGCGGAAGAAAATTGCGAAAAACTGAGGTTTTGGGTGCTGTTTGTACCGTATTTGATAGGGTTGCGGTGGACGGTAGAGATGAGACTTTCAGTCGCTTTATGGGAACAGGCGGCTTCCGAAGGGGTGTGATCAGAACATGCGGCGTGTTTTGATGCAGTACCAATTTTGTTGGGTGAAGTAAGGGAAGCGCGGCGATTGTTATGCCGATTGCTATTTGAACAGAGAAAGAAGCCAGCGCCGACCAGCGTTCTAGAACAGAAGAATGGCGACCCTGCGATACGAACAAAGCATCCTCGAACATAGAAACACCTCTCCAGAAACGATGGAACAGGTGCGCATTAGCGAGGAATGCGTACTTACTGGATTAGACACCAGCACGCTTTGAAGGTTCCCGATCGACTCTTCTGAAATTATTTTGCGGAACCCGTTACCATAGATTTCGACCGCGATACGTTGCGGCAGGAGAGGGAATTGGCCTATAACGACCTTCGCGACTGGATCAAGCTACTGGAAAAGGCGGGAGAGCTAAAGCGCATTTCGGTTGAGGTTGATCCCATTCTTGAGATGGCAGAGATAGCGGATCGTGCTGCCAAATCAGGACGAGGCACGGCGAAAGCCGGAGGTCCGGCGTTGCTGTTTGAGAACGTCAAGGGATATCCAAAGGCGCGAGTGCTGATGAATCAGTTCGGCAGCGAGCGCCGCATGAA
Organism: Edaphobacter sp.; assembly: GCA_035656355.1. GTDB lineage: Bacteria > Acidobacteriota > Terriglobia > Terriglobales > Acidobacteriaceae > Edaphobacter. The sequence goes on along the minus strand of DASRSR010000075.1, from coordinate 9,368 downwards.
ACTTGCGCTTGAGACCGATTCGCTCGACGAGATTGCCGATCGTATCTGGGAACTGCTGCATCCGACAACGCCGACGAGTTTTATCGATAAGCTGAAGATGCTGCCCAAGCTTGCAGAGGTTGGCGGATTTTTCCCGAAGGTAATAAGTGCCAAAGATGCTCCGTGTAAAGAAGTGATTCATCGTGGTAAAGACGTCAATCTCTTTGAATTGCCTGTGTTGAAGACCTGGCCGCAGGATGGTGGACGTTTTATTACTCTCCCATGCGTCATTACGCGCGACCCTAAATCGGGCAAGCGGAATGTCGGGATGTATCGAATGCAGGTCTTCGACGAGAAGACCACAGGAATGCATTGGCAGCGTCAGAAGGTTGCAGCCGAACATCTACGCGACCGACTGCGGGCGGCTACGTCAGATACGTCAGCAGGAGTCGATCTGATGGCCCTGACGGCAGGAGGTACAGCTGCGGCCCCTTCGCTGGACACTCTGAACACGACCACCTTGACGAAGATTCAGAGCGATCGCATGGAGGTCGCAGTTGCCATCGGAACAGACCCGGCAACAACATTTTCTGCAATCGTTCCTGCACCTCCTGAAATCGAGGAATATCTGATCGCAGGATTTTTACGGCAAAAGCCGGTCGAACTGGTCAAGGCAGAGACTGTCGACCTGGAGGTGCCTGCTCACGCCGAGTATGTTCTTGAAGGGTATGTCGAACTAGGCGAACTGCGCACCGAAGGGCCATTCGGCGACCATACCGGCTTTTACACGATGCCGGATGACTATCCAGTCTTCCATGTCACGGCGATTACTCATCGAAAGCAGCCAATCTATGCCGCTACGATTGTCGGCAAGCCCCCAATGGAAGACGCATGGATGGGGAAGGCCGTCGAGCGCATCTTTCTACCGCTAATGCAGATGACATTGCCAGAAATTGTCGATGTAAATCTTCCTCCCGAAGGCGTTTTTCATAACCTGATGATTGTGTCTATTCGGAAATCGTATGCCGGACACGCACGAAAGGTAATGAACGGGATCTGGGCAATGGGGCAGGCTATGTTTACAAAGTGCATCGTTGTGGTCGATGAAGACTGTGACGTACAGGATATTGCTGAAGTGGTGCTTCGGGTGGCAAACAATATCGATCCGGAAAGAGATATTCAATTCACGTTGGGGCCGGTGGATTCGCTCGACCATGCAAGTCGATTGCCAAACTATGGGAGCAAGATGGGAATTGACGCGACACGGAAGTGGTCTGCTGAAGGGTTTGCGCGTCCCTGGCCTGCAATGCTGACTATGGAACCGGCCATTAAGGCTCGGATTGATGATCTGTGGAAAAAAATCGGAATCCAATAATCTCAGTTGCTTATTAATTTTCACTTCTTCCGCAACATTTAAGGACTGCCACTGTTCTTACGAAAAGAATTTATTCATTGTCAGGCAACAAGTTAGCTGTTTTTGCATCTTACTTGTTCAGCATCTTTCTCCCCAAACGTTATGGAGGTGCAGACTTGAAGCGCATTTACTTGATAGTTTTATTTCTTCTAACTCTAGGTTTATCGGTCAACTCTTATGGGCAGGCCATTCCGGCAGCTCGGCGGTTGAGCGTAGCTCAGGTAGGTGGAGGATTTTCTTTCGCTATTCCGGATTATGGTGGAACGTATCTCAAGGGATTTACGGGTTATGCCGATCTCGATTTATTTCGTCGGCTCGGTATAGAGTTCGATGCTCATATAAATAGCATCTTTACCCCGACAGATATCGGAGAAGATACGTATCTTGTCGGGCCGAGATTCTCTATATTGAGACGTGATCGCGCCAATGTATATGTCAAGGCGCTTGGGGGTATTGGCCGATTCCAATACCAACAGGGTTACTATCAGAAATTTACCCACCCGCCGATGCAGACTGACACCTTTGGCGTGTATGCGATTGGAGGTGGCATCGACTTTCGGGCCTCGCGGCACCTCAATATTCGAGCCATCGATATCGAGGCCCAGAAGTGGCCGGGTTACGGAACACCGGGGTATCCCGCTCACGGATTGACGCCGTTTGTCACCACCTTTGGTGTGGCATACGCATTCTAGATTCCGAAGAACTCTTCACAACAGCGTAAGGGCCGCCATTGGCGGCCCTTACGCTTGAATCTTAGTGGTGGACGCGGTAGGGATCGAACCTACGACCAGTCGATTAAGAGTCGAATGCTCTACCAACTGAGCTACGCGTCCAGCTAACCTCAATTGAATGAGGAAGAAGCGATTGAGTATGACAACAGATCTGATGCTCTGCTGTGACAATCGACTTAGTTAAGATAACACAGCCAACGACGAAAACGGCATGATGTGGCCGTGGTTTTAGCCCACAAAATCTACGTTCGCGCGAAGAGGAATAATGCCGCGCTCAAAGCCCATATCAAGGATTTTGCGAATTGCCTCTCTGCCATCCTCGCCATAGTTTAATGTGCGTTCGTTGACGTACATGCCAACAAAGCGATTGGCAAGCGCAGGATCAAGATCACGCGCAAACTGCATTGCATACGAGAGCGCTTCTTCGCGGTGGTCCAGCGCATGCTGAATGCTGTCACGAAGAGCATTGGTTGTAATCTCAAGTATCTCTGGAGTAAAAGCGCGGCGGATAGCATTGCCGCCAAGAGGGAGAGGAAGGCCAGTTTCGTCACGCCACCACTGCCCGAGATCCAGCAGCTTTACGAGTCCATCATTGGCGTAAGTCAGTTGTCCCTCGTGAATAATCAAGCCGGCGTCGAATTCGCCCGAGACGACGGCGGGAATGATCTTGTCAAAGGGAACCACAGCAGTTTCAACGTCTGGAGCAAACAGCTTGAGCGTCAAGTAGGCAGTTGTGAGTGTGCCTGGGACAGCGATCCGCGTCTTCTTAACCTCGTCGAGCGAGAGTTTGCGCGAGGCGACAATCATAGGGCCATAGCCTTCCCCGACGCTGCCACCGCAGGCCATCAGGGTGTAGTTCTCCTGCAGATATGGATAGGCATGGAAGGAGATCGCCGTGACGTCGTAGAAGGCTTCGTTGATGGCTTTATGGTTCAGTGTTTCGATATCGGTGAGAACGTGATTGAACTTGAATCCCGGAACGCGGATTTTGTTGGTCGCGAGCCCGTAAAACATGAATGCGTCATCCGAGTCTGGACTGTGCGCGATGTTGATCTCTTGAATGGCGGTACTAGTGGTCATAATTCAGGAATCCTCTGAAGATAAAGTTGGCTTGCCATTCTTCCCTGCGTCCGGCCCATCTTTATCTGCGGCGCTCCGCCGATGGGCTTGCTGAATACGCCGTGTGATCGCTACTGCTGCCCATAAAAGAACCAGAAAACAGATGATCGAGATGGCGAAGAGAATTCGCATTTGCCTAAAGAAGAATATCAAGGCACATCGCTTCGTGCAGCAGGTTCTGGTACGCGTGTCTTGAATTCTGCGGAAAATGCAGCAGATTGCATTTTCCGCCTGATGAAATGGGTACGAACTTGGTACATGAGTTACAGATGCAGGTTTTACGCCTTGACGGAACATCTCATCAAAATTTCAACTGAATCTTGAGTTCATGAGTCTTTCAGGTGCAGCCAGAACGGGAAATAAACGGTCCAGCAGGACTGCGCATCTGTATGTCTGGATCGTGACCGGATGGCGGAAGATAGCAACTGGCGCGGCGGCAGTGCTTGCTCTTGCTGTCGCTTACCACGTGATCTTCGGTCAGAATGGACTAACGGTTTATCAGCAGAAGAGGCAGGAAGCTCAATCGCTTACGAAGCGGCTCCATAGCCTGCAACTCGAAAACGAGCGAATGAAAGGCTATGTTGAGCGATTACAAAATGATCCCAATGCAATTGAGCATCAGGCGCGGGAAGAACTGCATTATACGAGGCCTGGTGAGGTGATCTACACCTTGCCCCCCGATCCCCCGAAAGATGCTCATGGGGCTGTGAAACCTTAGGAGATAAATTCCTTTATCCAGGGATCATCACTGCGGACAAGTTCTTCGGTAGTGCCATCGAAGACGATCCTGCCCTCATTTAGAACAAGAAATTTTGTGCTGTCATCGATTCCGTTGTCAGGGATAAGCTCCATATGGCCGGTTTTGGAATCGAAGCGGTTTCTGGCCAGTGCAAACGCATCCTGAAGGCGATGTGTAATCAGCAGCGAAGTAGTGTGGGAGACGTCCCTCTGCTTTACAACCAACTCGATGATGGTGGTTGAGGTAATTGGATCGAGTCCTCCGGTGGGCGAATCGTAGAGGATCAGGTCAGGTTTGGAGATAATGGCGCGTGCGATAGAGACGCGGCGGCGCATTCCACCGGAGATCTCCGGTGGAAACTTATCAATTGCCTGCTCCAGTTCGACAAACTTCAGCGCTTCGACGACTCGCTTATGTGCGTCGTCTTCCGGAACATGATCTTCGTGTAGCCGGTAAGCAACATTGTCTTCAACGGAAAGAGAATCGAATAGGGCTGATTCCTGAAATACCATTCCGATACGAGCGCGAAGCTTATAAAGATTCGCCTCGGACATGGTTGTGATCTCTTCGCCGAAGACACGGATGCTGCCAGAATCCGGGCGCAGAAGGCCATTTGTAAGTTTCATCAGGACGGATTTACCGCAACCCGCAGGTCCAAGGATGATGCGGCTCTCACCACGCTGAACCGAAAAAGAGATGCCCTCGAGTACCGGCTTAAGGTCAAACGCAATAGAGACGTCTTCAAAAATGACGACAGGCTCTTTAGAGTCAGAGTTCTTGAGGTTTGGATGAGGCTGGACTAGGTCTTCTGGCATGGTCATGTCACCTGCCAAAGATGCCGATCATTGCACGGCTTACGATGAAATCGACAATGATGATGAAAACAGAAGAAACCACGACGGCCTGAGTAGTGGAGCGGCCCACACCCTGGGTTCCGCCCTTGGTCTTCATGCCGAAATAACAGCCCACTGTGGCGATGATGAATCCGGAAAAGATCGGCTTGGTAAGTCCCTGCACCACATCTCCATATGCAAGGGCATGGTAGGAGTTATGGAAATATGAGGACGCATTCAAACCCAGCAGGCCAACGCTGACCATCGCGCCTCCAGCAATACCTACAGCATCAGAGATGATGGTGAGGAAGAAGAGCATGAAGACAGTTGCGTAGAGCCTGGGAGTAACGAGTTTGCGGACCGGATCGGTACCGAGAGCGCGCATTGCGTCGATCTGTTCGGTTACCTTCATCGAACCGAGCTCCGAGGCCATTCCTGATGCATTGCGGCCTGAAATCATAAGACCGGTGAGTACAGGGCCGAGCTCTTTTACCATGGAAAGCGCTACCAGATTGCCGGTCATGCTAACGGCGCCGAACTCCTGGAGCGAGGTTGCCGATTGGAGGGCCAGGACGCAACCCGTAAAGAAGCCCGTGAGCACCACAATAGGCAGAGAACCAAAGCCGATGGAGTCCATTTGTGTGAAAATATCGGCCCAGTATCTGGGACGCGAAAAGATGTTCAGGATGGCGTGCCACGACAGCAGCGCATAATCCTGAATGGCGGCGATCTTTTCCTTGGCGAAGTCCTCTGGCGTAACGAAGGGCATGTGGTTTATCAGGCTCACTTTATCAGATGCATGAGTGATATTGGAGATTGCATATTCTTACTAGAATTGCCAAAGCGATCCGAAGTGGGAACTCGGGCGGTTAGGTGAGAAAATAAAAGATATGTCGGAGATGACGGCAGCGGTACTGTATGGCAAAGAAGACCTGCGGCTGGAGCGGGTAGCAGTTCCTCGTCCAGAAACAGGAGAGCTGTTGGTTCGGGTTGGCGCCGCACTTACCTGTGGCACTGACCTGAAGGTTTATCGGCGTGGCTATCATGCCATGATGCTGAAGCCACCCATCCTTTTTGGCCATGAAGTTGCCGGAATTGTTGAGGAGGTCGGTCCCGCCGTAACCGGGTTTCGCAAGGGAGACCGGGTTGTGGCTCTGAACTCCGCCCCATGCGATGCATGTTTCTTTTGCAGGCATGGACAACAGAATCTTTGTGAAAATCTTTTATTCAATAACGGAGCATATGCGGAATTTCTGCGTATCCCTTCCCGTATTGTCGAAAAAAATACCCTACTGATTCCTGAGGGCATTCCTCTGGAACATGCGGCACTGACTGAGCCTTTGGCCTGTGTAATGTATGGCTTGGAAGAAAGCGGCGCGAAAGCCGGCGACATGATGGTTGTCATCGGCGCAGGACCAATCGGTCTGATGTTTATGCATGCAGCCGAATTAGCCGGAGTTAATGTAATCGCGGTGGTAAAGCGAGAGAGTCAGGTTGCTTCGGCAAAATTGTTTGGCGCCCGCGAGGTTGTACAGGTGGATGCTGTGGATGATGTGATCGCGGCTACGCGAGCACTGACTCCTGAAAGTCGTGGTGCAGATATTGTGATCGAAGCCGTGGCAACCGCTACAACCTGGGAGTGGGCGGTTGACATGGTCCGAAAGGGCGGTGTGGTTAATTTCTTCGGTGGGCCACCCAAAGGCACAAAAGTTCAGCTCGATACAAATCGGCTTCATTATGGCGACATTACGCTCAAGGCGAGCTTTCACCATACGCCTGCAATCTGCAGGGCTGCCTTGGAACTGGTCACAAGCGGACGCTTCAAATGCGCAGAATACATTACCGGCCGGGTAGGGCTGAATGATGTTCCTGCTGTTTTTGCCCGCATGATGAACCGAAACGGGGGACCGCAGGAGATTAAGACTGCGGTGTTTCCCTCTGGGGTGCCTCGGTGAGTGCGCTTGTAGCTCCGGAACATGCGCTGGTGGGCGCTCCGGCAGCTTATCTGACTCCGCTGCAAAGGCCGACACTTGAAGAGGCGAAGGCGTGGTGCCATCATCTGGCTTCGACCCATTATGAGAACTTTCATGTGGCAACGTGGTTTCTGCCGCATGCCCTGCGCCCACATTTCGAGAGCATCTACGCCTATTGCCGTGTCGCTGACGATCTAGGGGATGAAGTTGACGATCCCACAGTCGCGTTGCGCTTGCTCGATGCCTGGGGTTCGATGCTGAATGAGTGCTATGACGCGCCGGAGCGATCCGCTCATCCCGTATTTGTTGCCCTGCAGGAGACCATAAAAGAGTGTCAGGTTCCGCGGGAGCTCTTTGCCGATCTTCTTGTGGCCTTTCGCATGGACCAGACCAAGACTGAATACGAGAACTGGAATGAGTTGCTGGAGTATTCGCATTATTCGGCCAATCCTGTTGGCCGGTTGGTCCTATGGGTCTCCGGCTACCGGGAGGAACCGTTGGCGTTGCTCTCCGATAAAGTTTGCACTGCACTGCAATTGGCGAACTTCTGGCAGGATGTGACTGAAGATGCCGATCGTGGGCGAAGGTATATCCCCGCGGATGCAATGGATCAATTCGGAGTGGAGGATGGGCAGATTGAAGGCCGTGTTTTTACTCCTGAGTTTGGAGCCATGATGCAAAGTCTGGTCATTCGGACACGCGAAATGCTGCATGAAGGTGGCGCCATTAGCTCCCGGGTCGATAAGCAATTAGCCGTTACACTTGACCTGTTTCGTAAAGGTGGCGACGCGATACTGGATGGCATTACAAAACAAAAGTTCGATGTGCTGCGCGGAAGACCTGTCGTCTCGAAGGCAAAGAAGTTGGGGCTTCTAACCGAAGCACTTATTGCAAAGATGCGGGCGGGACTGACCACGTGACAATCGTCGAGGCTTATGCCGCCTGTCGTACGATCGCGCGGCGCGAAGCAAAAAACTTCTATTATGCATTTCGCGTGCTGCCCAGGCATAAAAGCGATGCAATGTGCGCAGTTTATGCTTTTATGCGCAAGGCCGACGACATTTCCGACGATGAGTCGTTGACGATTGATGAGCGCAGGCGTGCAATGGCCACCTGGGTAACAGCATGGCGCGCTGCACGGAGCAGTGAGGTATCCGAGGATCCTGTATTTCTGGCTTTGAATGATACTCAGCGGCGATTCGGGATATCCGATGAACTACTTGAGGAACTGGTGCAGGGGACAACGATGGACCTTGAGCCATCGTTAGTGCCTGCGGGAAAACTTCAGACCTTTGCCAACTTTGACGATCTCTATCGCTATTGCTATCTGGTGGCTTCTGTCGTGGGGCTCGTCTGCATCCACATCTTTGGATACAGCGATAAGCGTGCAGAGAAATTTGCTGAAGAGACAGGGATTGCCTTCCAATTGACGAATATTCTTCGCGATGTAAAAGAAGATGCTGAACGGCATCGGATTTATTTGCCATTAGATCTTCTGCAGAAATTCGGTACGAATCCGGATCGCATTCTTGCGACAGTGGAAGGTGCTCCGATTCACGGGGCGGAACGAAACGCGCTTCGCAGTCTGGCCGCGAGAGCCGAGATGTATTATGCATCGGCTGAGAAGCTGCTTCCACTGATTAATCGGGACAGCCGTGCTGCTCTGTGGGTATTGGTCAATATCTATCACAACCTTCTGCATAGAATCGAGCAGCGCGACGGTGATGTTATCTCGAAGCGGGTAAGTGTTCCAACCGCGACAAAACTAGCAATTCTCGCCCGAGGGATGGGAATGGCATTGCGCAACCGGGTGATGCCATGAGCGAGGGCTTGCAATCTGATGTCATTGTGATTGGTGCGGGAATCGCAGGGCTTTCTGCCGCGGTCGCACTTGCTCAGGCTGGAGCAGAAGTTACTTTGCTGGAACGCCGACCCTATATTGGCGGACGCGCTTATTCTTACGAACATCCAGCTTTAGAGGAGACGATTGATTCACAGCACGTCGTCCTCGGATGTTGTACCAACATTCTTGATCTATGCCGTCAAGCAGGAATGGCAGACAACATTCGCTGGTACGACGAACTTGTCTTCCTTGAGCCGGGAGGCCGGCGAAGCCTGCTGCGTACAGGAAGTTTGCCGGCGCCGGCTCATCAGGCGATGAGCTTTCTGCGCGCACCAATGCTTAGTCTGCAAGACAAGGCAGGGATCGCTGCGGGCATGGCACGATTTTTGCGCGACTTTCCGCAGGATGACAATGAAAGTTTTGCTGCATGGCTGAAGCGGACCGGCCAGACAGAGCGCGCGATTCGTCGCTTCTGGGAGCCGGTGGTTGTTGGTGCGCTAAATGATGTTTTTGAGCGCTGCTCTGTGAAGTATGCAGGAAAAATATTTCATGAATCGTTTCTGCGATCGCCCGAGGCCGTCCGTCTCGGAATTCCAGCAGCGCCGCTGAGCGAGTTTTTTACTCCCGTAGCAGAGCTCGCACAGACGCTTGGCGTGAAGCTCAAGACCAAAACGGGAGTTGAACAGATAGAACAGACAGCGGATGGCCGCTGGTCGGTTCGCGCAGCAGGAGAGGTC
>DASRSR010000074.1:0-20148 GCA_035656355.1 Edaphobacter sp. | reverse complement strand
CTTCTCAAAGGCTCGGCCATTCGCGCCGACTGCACCTCGGAGTATCTCGGTGTAGGCTACATCATCGGCCTGCGCGTCTCCGCCGTAATGCTCGCAGGCGGAGTCTTTTCCTGGCTCGTTCTGATGCCCGCGATCTACTTCTTCGGCTCGCATCTCGGCAATCCGATCTATCCCGGAACAACACTCATCCGCGATATGACACCCTCCGATCTGTGGAGCACTTATGTTCGTCCAATGGGCGCTGGAGCGGTCGCGGCCTCCGGACTCATCACGCTTCTCCGCACCGCGCCGACAATCCTCTCCGCGCTGACCGAAGGCCTGGGCAGCATGAGCAAAAATCGTGCCGGTAAAAGTGCGAGCGCAGAACGCGCACGCACCGAACGCGATATTCCCATGCCTGTCGTGCTCGGCGGCAGCCTTCTGCTGATTATTCTGATGTGGGCCTTCCTGCAGTTCCATCCGGTTCCTGGAGCGCAGGTCGGAGCGCTCGCCAATCTTGCCGCTGCGATTCTTGTCATCGTCTTCGGCTTTCTCTTCGTCACTGTCTCGGCGCGCATCGTCGGCATCGTTGGCAGCAGCGCCTCGCCCGTCTCCGGTATGACCATTGCAACCTTAATGGCCACCGCAGCTATATTCCTTGTGCGCGGATGGACGGCACCGGCTTTCGGCGCGCTTGCAATCACGATTGGAGGCATCGTCTGCATCGCAGCCTCGAACGCAGGCGATACCTCGCAGGACCTAAAAACCGGTTTCCTCATCGGAGCGACCCCGTGGAAGCAGCAGGTCGCCATCATGATTGGCGTTATCATCTCGCTGTTCTCCATCGGAGCGACTCTCAATGCCATGAACACCGGGCTTGAGACATTCCAGCGCATGCAGCGGCCCGTTGCCTTTTCGCTTTCGGCACTGCCGGACGGAGTGCAAAATCAAGGCCACTTCAAGCGCGACCATCTTGAGCTGACCTCGCGCGGCGCTAATGCCACACACCAAGAGCTGTCAAACACGCAGCAATACATACTGCTCAACGCCATCGGCTCTTCCACGCTACAGGATGGCAAGTACCTCTACAATCCGCAGACACAGCAGATTGAGATTCAATGGATTCAGGGCATCGGCAGCGAAAAAGCCGCCGCACCGCAGGGGCGACTGATGGCTACCGTCATCAACGGCATCCTCAGCCGCAAGCTTCCCTGGGGACTCGTTCTGCTGGGAGTTGCACTGGTAATCGGCATTGAGTTGCTCGGCATCCGCAGCCTTACCTTCGCTGTCGGAGCCTACCTCTCCATTGCAACAACACTGGCCATCTTCATTGGCGGCGTGATGCGCTGGCTGGTAGACCGCACGTTGCAGAAGCGTGCTGCAGCAACGAATCCGGAAGAGATCGACCCCGATACTGGTCTGCCGGTTCCTACCAGCGTTACACCGCCGCTCGATTCCGAATCGGAGATCAGTTCAGGCTCACTCTACGCCTCGGGCCTGATCGCCGCGGGAGGCATCGTCGGGTTAATGGGTGTTGCTGCTCGTCTTTATGAGGCTGCTACAGAGAAGAGTCTCCCGCGCTTCAGCCACCACAACCCGTTCTACCACGATTGGATTAGCGTCATGATGTTCGCTCTGCTGGCTTTCTCGCTCTATTATTTTGCACGTAAGCCGCTGAAGAGTGGAACTTAATATATGATCGCCATGCGAACAATAGCGATGTCAGAAACTAACGTGAAATTCACCTCACAGACCTAAGCCGAACATTTGATGCCGCACATTTGCATTCTGGAACCTTTTTGCACTTATTACCGGTTCGAACCTGAAGGATTGCCATGTTCCATTTCTCATTCCTGCCACTGTACTCGTCGATTTATGGACAGAGGAGGTAAAACTGCCAACATTGGGCTTACCTCTCGAATGTCGCGAGATGCGCTATCACCAACTCGATTCGCTCCGCGGACTCGCCGCGATGACGGTCCTGCTTCTTCACTTTCGCAATCTCATGCTTCCAGAGGAGAAGATCGCCTCGTTTTCTGACTGGCAACGCTTCTTACTCCTCCTTTCCTCCCCGTTCACGACCGGGGGTGAAGCCGTCATTTTATTTTTCGTACTTAGCGGTTTTGTCCTTATGCTTCCCTATATCAAAGGAACGCAACAGACCTACGGGATATTTGTGGTCCGGAGAATTTTGCGAATCTATGGTCCTTATTTATGCGCCCTAGTCCTGGCAGTTGCCGGTGCTGCAATCTGGCATGGACCCCACAAAATGGATGATTGGGGAAACCGCATCTGGGCCAAGCCAGTCTCTGCCCACCTCGTTCTTCAGCATATCCTAATGATCGGCGTCTACAACTGGCATGAATTCAACCCAGTCTTCTGGACACTTATTGAGGAGATGCGCATCTCTCTTATTTACCCGGTACTCGCATATATCGTGCTGCGTCTTCCAGCCAAATACGCCTTCGTGCTCGCCGCCGTCCTGGCACTACTCGCACGCGGAGTCCTTCGTATCTGGCATCAAGCTGATTGGATTATGACTCTGGAATACACCGGCATGTTTCTCTGTGGCATGGTCCTCGCAAAAAACTTCGCCCGGGTTACTCAGTGGTATAGCAGACGGGAACCATCCATCCGGATTGGCATCGCGTCACTAGCGTTGGTGTTGTATATAACAGCACATTACGCTCGGCACGCCTCGGAATGGTTAATGACAATTGCCTCGATGGCTTTTATCGTGATCGCGCTCGCCTCACGAAGGGCTGGCGGTTTTCTTAGTATTAATATCAATCGATATCTTGGACGCATCTCTTACAGTCTTTATTTAGTCCATATTCCCGTCCTTCTCGCTCTAACAATCACATTGAACTATAGGATCCCAGCTTGGGTGATTTTGCCTCTATTTATTTCCATTTCCCTATTATTTGCAAGCGCATTTTATATGTGGATAGAGAAGCCCTTCACACTGCTTAGTCGAAGAGCTGCTCGCGTCAAGGTCCTGGTAGCTTAGGGGCTGACAATTAGGACAGTTACTCCAAAGTAAGAGAACTTCAGCTATCCCCGCCTACTTCAGTAACTCCATCATGTAATTTGTCGCTACTTTGTCGTGCATAACGGCGAGTTGTGCAACGATGCTGCGCTTGAGATCGAGGTCCTTCTCACTGCGCGCCAGATCCACCAGATGTGGCGCATCGTGGGTGATAGAGAACGCCTGAATGATGGACTTCTTAATTTCAGGATCGCTGGTCGTGTGATAAATCTTCGCCAGTGTATCGTTGTCACGCTTACCTTGAAAGATCGCCATCATCTGGATGGCCTGCCGCTGCAGCTTGGGGTCCAGCTTGCCGGTAACCGCATCGTGCAGGATTGACTGCGCTTCGGGCGACTTGCTCTGAGCCAGAACAAAGATAGCGTGCTTCTTCATGCCAATCGGCTGATCGCCCGTCAGAATGCCTCGCAGCAAAGGAATTGCCTTGGCCGGCTCCTGTCGCAACAGAGAGTTGAGAGCGAGTATTTTGATGTCTTCACTCGGATCACCCGTGCCTCCATTAAAAGGTTCAATGGTGGGCATAGGAGGAATGGAAATTGATGGATGGACGGCGATTAAAGGGTTGATGCTGATGCGCATATTCTTCATTGCATTCGTCATATCGGCGCGCATGTTCTTCATTGCTTCGTTCATTACGATGCGCTGATCGATGGACAGTACCGCGCAGTCTTTGTTCCATGAACTAGAGCTGTGGTCCGCACGCAGTCGCGCGCAGGTTGCAAGCGCGAGCGGGTCACGATTCATCTTCTGCAACGAATAGGCTTTCCAATAAAGCGCAGCATCGGCGCGGCTTTGTTTCGCCGCAATCACCTTGTCGAAGGAATTGATTGCATCCTGCCAGCGATGCTCGTTCATCGCCTGCATTCCTGCGGCATAGGCGCTGTCGTCCTTAGCTGCCGTGGCCGCCGGGGCTGGATCAGGCGAAAAGGCCATTGCATGCAGTGGCTGGGTTGCCGTAAGAACAAGCAGAAGAGTTGAGGAGAGAAGAGCGATGCGAATAGTGGTCGTCATAGAGATTCCTTACTAAAGCTGGTTATTGTTCTGTCGGAGAATGCGGATATCGAGTAGCAGGCCGGAGGTATTCATCTCCACACGAAGCTGCAAAGTGTTGTGTTTTGGCGACTCGTTATCGAGCGAAGTCAGCACTCGCCCCAGGTCGTCGAGCACGGCGGCCTGGGCCAGATCGCCGTGGTCGCGCGCACTGCGAACATAGACGGCGTTGGTCAGCAATAACTGGTGGGCCTGCGCTCGCGATGCTGCATCAAGCGGGCCGGTCGTGTGGTTTACCTCTGTCAGCAGCCGCTCGGCTGCGTCAAGGTGATTTGCCATCGCTGGATCTGTTGGCTCTGTCGTCAACGGCCCATGGCCATTGATTGCTGTATTGGCGTGATTGACCCGATTGATCGCAGGCAGAAGCGCAGTAATGCCATCGCGAGTACGCGTCACGTGAACGCTGACGAAGACAACTGCAAACAGAACCGCAGCAGCAAGCCCAATCGCAGGCCAAAGCACGAAACGAGGCAGAAAGCGGCGGCGCGATTCCGGTGTCAGGACGGAAAGGTTACCGCGGAGACGCTGCCAGTTGCGATCAAGATCAGGCTGCGGAACAGGATCGGAAGAAAAGATGCGCAGGGTCTCGGCAATTGAATCGGATACTGCAGCGCACTCTGAGCAGTGTTCCAGATGCTGCCGCACGGCATCTTCGTCTGTGCTCTCGTGTAGCTGGTAGGCGATCAGGTCCTCTTCAGAGAAATGAGTCATGACAAGCCTCCTGCAACCGGCGCAAGCGAGCGCCGCAGCTTGCCTACGGCGCGAAAGATCGCTTGTTTGGCCGAGTTTGCGGGTACGTTTAGCGCAGCCGCGATCTCAGAGATAGGCAGGTCCTCCATATGGCGCAGCGTAAAGGCAGTACGCTCCATTGGCGTCAGCGTATTCAACGCCTGATTGCGCAGCATCGCGGCTTCGTTATCGAGCAGGCAACGTTCCGGCCCCGGTTGCTCGTCAGCCACTTGTACCGTCTGCTCCATCGCGGAATCGATGTCAGCAACGCGGAGTCCGTGCTGCTGAAGGTCGCGGTTGCGGCGTTCGACGAGATTAATGGCGGTGTTCATGGCAATCCGTGTAATCCAGGTTGAAAAGGAAGCATCGTGGCGAAATCCGGGCAACTTGTTGTAAGCGCGCAAGAACGCCTCCTGCGCGGCATCTTCCGCGTCCTCTTTATTGCCGGTAATGCGAAAGGCGATGCGATGTACGGCGCAGAAGTGACGGTCCATCAGGACCCGGTACGCGTCCCGGTCGCCATCCAGGACTCGCTGAATCGCGTCTGCGTCCGCTTTCATCATTCGCCCGATTAGACAACTGCTTTCAGCCGCGGTTAGGCTCCGCGGAATTTATTTTTCGCGTGGAATAGGAAAAAGGTCATCCAGCTTAAGCTCGCTGACCCGGCAGCAGATGATTTTCGCTCGCAGGCTAACTACGGATTGCGCTGACGCCTGGTAAGTTCGACGTTCACGTTCACGCCTTCCTGCTGTTGCAAATGGGCGATCACTCCAAATAAATTTTCAGCGCGCGGATTTCCGGTTGGCCCAAACATTCGTTGCAAACTCGGAGATGAAATCTTCGTTGCCCGTGCCAGTTTGGGAAAACCCAGTGTTGCATTGATGTAATTGCGCAAAACTGCACGGCCAGTCACGAAATCGCCGTTATTGATTAACTCCAGACCTTCACGCAACAATGCCTTGCGAAATACCGGATCGCGTTGTGCCCGCTCGCGGATCGTTTCACGAAAATCCTTCGTCAATGCCATCGCATCCCCTTATCGTTTGCGCTGTTTATAAGCCTTCCAAATTGATTTCGCGTTCGCAATATCGTGTTGCTGACGCTTCTTTGTTCCTCCACCTACGAGGATCACCAGATGCTCTCCATCTTTACCAAAGTAAATGCGATGCCCTGGCCCGAAATCGATCTTGTACTCAGAGACACCCTCGCCGACTGGTTTGATCGCGGATGTATGTCCCTGTGTAATCCGCTCCAAAGCAACCGCCACTTTGGAGGCTGCCCGAGCTTCGAGACTGTCAAACCATGCTCCAAAAGGACTGCGCCCAACATCGTCAACATACTCTCGGATGACGATCATCTTTTTCCTCTATATAATACCACATACGTTATTATTTCCGATCTGCAGATCTAAGTCCTTCCTGAATGAAACCCATTCGTCATGGTTGTCCATATTTTTTACTGCGCTGGCGGAACGTACATCGGTATGCCGGTGACCGGCCAATGATTGACCTGGGCGTCCACGTTCAAGTCGATGGCGGCATCGGGCGTTGAGGATGGCGCAACCGAGACATTCCATCCATCGACGACAATCAGCGGCTTCTGCCCTTTCAGGTCTGCTTCGCCCGCCTCGATTGTGATTGTCTTCGACTCGCCGGGCACGAGCGACACATAATTGTCGCTGTAGTAAACCGGCAGGACGCGCTCGCCTGAGCTCTGACGGCGAAGCTGGAGATGCGCCATCAGCGCAATCTGCTTGCCCGGATTGTGTAACGTCACAGCCAGCAGAAGCTTGCCGTCAGCGTCGTGACGCTCAATCTTGGTATCGAGCCGTACTACAGGCAACTGATCCAGTGCGCTTAGATCGTCCGGATGCGCAGGCAGCGCACGCCAGTAGAAATTATCTGATAGCAGTTTGCCGGTAGAGTCGTGCAACTCCAGCTTGATGAAGAAAACTGCCGAAAGGTTCGCCGGCCACGGAACCATACCCAGACTGGTTGCAACATCGGGTGCGGCATTGACGCTGTAATCGTGCTGATAAGCCATTGCGCCATCGAGATTGTAAAGAGTTAAATGCGCCGTAGCATTATTAACCGGTGTAGGCAGATTGTTGATGACCTGCACATCGCCAGTGCTCTCGTTCAACTGAATATGGACCAGCTCACCGGCTTTCTTCACTGCAAAGAGCGATGAGTTCGGCTCCAGGTCATGGTGATAAAGCTGCCATACAAAACTCGGCTGCGCCGGATTGCTCATCCAGGTGATGACGGCTGTGCTGGGATGGAACAGTTTCGCGTTGCGTCCTTCATACATCGCGCGGAACGCTTCATAGTTGGCCAGCTGCCCTTTACGAACGAAGTCGGCCAGGTTCTTCAGCTTGCCGTAACGCGCCTCCAGCACATCACGGTAGGTATCGCCGTGAGATGCGCCCCTGGCAAAGTCATGCTCGGCCCAATCGTCGTTGATAATCTCCCAGTCCTTCTGCGGCATCATGCCGTGAATCGACTCCAGAGTCGGAATCGAAACACTGCCTATTTCGGTCTTGAACGCATGTTTGAAGTTGTAGAACTCGCGCGGCGTCCTCCAATAATAAGGACCGCTTGAAAAGACGCCATGGCCGGCAGTGGAGCTGGGCTGATAGAGCCGGCTCGGGTCCAGTTCTGCCATCATAGGCCGCAACTGGTCGTCAATTTCTTTTGGCGGATAGCCTTCGTTCCGGGCGCACCAGATGGCGATCGACGGATGATTCCGGAAACGGAGAATCTTGTCGTGAACATTCGCCATATAGGTAACAAGATCGGTCGGGTTCGGGCCGTCGCTGGGGTTGGGCTGGAAAAATTCGTCCCAAAGCATGATGCCGTATTTATCGCAAAGCTCGTAGAAGTCTTCACCCGTACTCTGGCCGACCCAGTTACGGATCAGGTTTAGGTTGGCGAGCTTATGCATTCGAATCTCAGCCTCAAGCCGCTCACGCGGTATGCGCTTCATCGCCTCGTCAAGTCCCCAGTCGCCGCCGCGGATAAATACCCGCACCCCATTGACGGAGATGGTGAGGTTCTCCGAATCGGGAACGGAGTAAGTAATCTTCCGAATGCCGAAGTTAAGATCTTTGCCGTCAGAAACTTTCGTCGACCAGAATTTCCTTATTTCAAAACTGAGATGGAGTTTGTAAAGGTTCGACTCACCATAACCATTTGGCCACCACAGTTTTGGATTCTTCACCTGAGCAACAGGCAGTGCCACTGTTGTCGAGCTATGCGGCGCAAGCTCGACGTCCTGTTCGAGGTTGATGCCTCCAAAGCTGCCCTTCAGCCGTCCCTTTTGCGCCTTGTCGGTTACGTTGTCGAGCGTCGCCTTGATGGTGACACTGGCGGAATCGAGCCTCGGCAGCGGAAGGTCGGTCGTTACCTGCGGGTCCTTCATCACCACCGGGCCGGTAGCCGAGAGGTACACCTTCTGCCAGATGCCGGTATCACGATCGCGGATCGCCGGAATCCAATCCCATCCAATGGTCGAGAGAAATGTTGGCCCGTCGATGGCGGTGATACCGCCGTTCCGTCCCATGCCGTTTTTAATCGTGTGCTCGTGCGGAACGCCTGGATGCGGCTGTGGCGAAACCTTTACCGCAACAACCGCTTGCCTGGCTGGCTTGACCAGAGAGGAAATATCGAAACGTCCGCGGATAAACGCGCCCTTAATCGTTCCAACCTGTTTGCCGTTGACCCAAACCTCTGCTGCGTAGTTGATACCGTCGAAGTTCAGCCAGATATTCCTGTGTTTGTATGACTTCGGGACATTGACGGCAACGCGATACCAGTATGGTGTGCGACAGAGGCTGTCGGGAATCTTATCGGGACGATTGTTCTCGCCATACAGGGGCTCAGGATAAACATGATTATTGACCAGCGTCGTCAGCACTGTGCCTGGCACAGTCGCGGTATACCATCCCTGTGTTTCAAACTTTGTCTGCGAGATTGCTTCGCCAGTCTGCGAAACTTTGGCTGCATCCTGCAATTGCCATCCAGCGGAGATTTCTACCGGAGCCGGCGGAGCAGAACTGGCCATCAAAGAGTGTGCGCTCAACAAAGCAAAAGCTCCTGCAAGGGCATAGCTCAAAACTGAGCGCAATGGTGTCTTCAATGTACTTCTCCTGAGCAAGCGAATTTCGCAATCAATGCATCAAGAGAACTTTACATCGCTACACTTGCCTGCAAGTTAAGCTGATTGATTTTTCTGTTTGCAAAATCCATCTCTTCAAAATGGAACCGCGTTAAAGCGAAGAGGCTACCCGGCAACAGGGCAGCCTCTTCTTTTTAGGGAGAATAGTTCCAACGGAGGCAAAGCCATCAGAACTTTCTGGCGAAATACTATGTTTGCCAAAATCGGGTGTCAAGGCTTAAACATCCTTTGTGTAAGTCATTATTTAGGAATTAGTTACGCTGTTTACTCCCCATGCAACAGCAACTTGCATTTTCGCTTTTTGTTTGCTTATATGGAGTAGCAGGACAGAGAAACCGCTATTGAATCAGGTGCTTAGCCGGTTAGCTGCACCGCCCTCGGTGCAATTGAGTGGCCTAACCTTTGGCCTCTCCCTGACCTTCCAGATGGATCTTCTCTGATTGCCCGCTCAGGTCGATTCGCAAAAACTCAGGTTCGGTCGCCGCCGGCTTACCCTGCAGAACGCGGATCGCCGCACGCCCAAATCCAAAGAAGAGGCCAAGCACAATCGCAGCCAGCGCCAACAAGCCGGAGAGGATGGCAATGCTGGTTAGTAGACTTACCGTCTTGCGCACTTCTGTCCTGAAGTCCAGGGGCGGAGTCTTGTTCCAGGTCAGGATGTCATGCAGATGGACACTCTCCACCATCTTCTGCGCCGACTCGGGTGTCCATGCACCGGTAGTCATGGAGAGCAGTGGTCCCTCGCGCCGCAGCTTTACGGTGCCTGCGTCCGCACCCTCTCGGTTTAGTTCAGCCACGATTGCGCGTCCATGATTGCCCGCGATCTGTGGCGTGGGATAGAGCAGCAGCGTCAAAGTGCCGCGGTCTTTGTACTTTGCCGTAATGACCTCGGCGCTTTTGTCGAAACCGAGAAGGTTGGGCGGCAGAACTCCGCCCATGGCCTGGTAGCCAGCAGGGCCAAGCGAGTAATGCACGGTCTCGGTCTCCAACCCATTGGCGGGTAAGAGCGTGGGCAATAGGGGAAACTGTGCCCGAGGACCACCGATCTTCGGCAGCGAAGCCTCCAGAATACGCAGATCGCCTACAACCGGACCACCAGCTTTGCTGGCATTGGCTACAACGACAGTCGTTCCACTGCGAAAGATGTAATCGCCTCGGCTTGTCGATGCCATCTCAGAACCGATTTTGCCGTTACTCGAAACCACCAGGCGTGAACCGGGCTGGCGCAGAAAGGTAAATGCACTGAGCGCTCCGGTAACATCGCCAAACTGATAAGCCGTTACCTGCAACTCTCCTGCGCCTCGTTGCCGCCGATAAACTATCTGGCTGGCGCGGCTGAGACCATCTTCCTTCAGCACATCGGCTGTCTGCCCCTGCGGCTGAAAGCAGTCCTTACACGGTGGCGTAGCGGCTGCGCTCTGCCATGCACCAAAGTTCGATGGAAGCAGCGGCGCGCGAGGCATAACGAGCGTGGTCGCCGCCTTTGGCTGTGACTGCTGCCCGTAAATGGCTGGAACTGAGATGCCCAACGATGCTGTTACAAGCAGAGCAGACGCGAACCAGCGTAGCTGTGAAGAAAAACCCATACAGCGCTCAGACTACCACCAGAAAGGCTGCGTTAGTGTGTGCTCGCCCGCTCAGTCGGCAGTCGAATGCCGCTCAGCCCCGCTTCGTATTTCGCGACGCCGTTGTACAGGCTTTCGGCCACACGCTCGCGGTATTCCGGCTCTTCTAGTTGGTGCGCATCTTTGGGATTGGTGACAAACGAGATCTCGGCCAGAATCGAGGGCATATTAGCGCCGATAAGCACCACAAACGGCGCCTTCTTGACGCCGCGGTTCTTCAGTCCGGCATTCCCCTTCTCCAGACCTTCGTAGAGACTCTCCTGCACATCGCTGGCAAACTCTCGCGACTCGGCGATCTTGTCTTTCAGGGCAATCTTCTTCACCAGATCGCTGAGCTGATGGATGGACTGATCGGAGACTGCGTTCTCACGCGCCGCTGTTTCGAGCGCATCGGGCGCCGTCGTAAAGTTCAGATAGTAGGTCTCTACACCTCGTGCGCTCTCGTCACGCGATGAGTTGGCGTGGATAGAAAGAAAGAGGTCCGCCTGGGCCTTGTTTGCAATCGCCGTGCGCGTTTCCAGAGGAATAAAGGTGTCGTCGGATCGCGTGTAGATGATCTCCGCCCCTAGTCGCTGATGCAGCAGCTTACCCAGCCGCAGTGCCACATCGAGCACAACATCTTTCTCTTCAATGCCGCCAACGCCCAACGTGCCTGAGTCGTGACCACCGTGGCCGGCGTCGATAACAATACGCCCAATCTTCAGCCCCAATGCACGCACCAGCGAGGTCTCTCCATCCGCTGTTGGCACAGCGGCCCGCGCCGGAACCGCAGCGTCTTCCGGTTCGTGTTTACGCGACTTCTTCTTTGAATGGGCCGATGCATCGTCGTGCACCACAGCAGAGATTGGCTGCGAAGTTGGCCTGCGTGTCGCTTCCACTCTCCCGGGTTGGTCGCTCAGTGAAGCTACCTCAACCAGAGTGTTCGACTTTTGCTCCACCGTATTGGGAACAGGCCGAGCCGGGGTCGATTTCGTAACAACTGCGGTCTCGGGGGCCGAAGCCTTACCGTTAACCCCGGCAATATTTCTCTCTGTTCCCTGGTCCCTGTCCCCTGTCCCCTGTTCTTTATCGCCGCCGTGGATGTCGATAATCAGCCGGTAAGGATTCGGCAGCAGAAATGCCGAATACTCAGTTACATGGTTGACGTCGAGCACCACGCGCGTCATGTCGTTGGTAAACTGCGCCGCACGAATCCGCTTCAGGAAGCCATCGTCCGTCACGGTAAAGGTCTTGCCGGCTAATTGAGGAGCCAGTCGCGTTCCATGCAGATCGAAGTAGATGCGATCGGGGTTCGGTACACGCGCCGCCTGATAGGTGACATCGTCGCCCAGGTCAATTGCCACACGCGTGTAGTTCGGGGTTGACCAGTGACGGATGCCGGTGACCTGGGCCAATCCGTGAGACCGTTCTGAGGACTGCGCCACATGCGACGGTCCCGGCGTCTCCTCCGTCTTTGCCGGTTGCTTGAGTGAAGCATTCTTCGAGGATGCGGCAGGTGTTTCCTGCTGCTGGACTTCGACGATTTTCTTTCGCTTCGTAACCGGCATGGGCGCAAACGCGCTGTGCTCGGTGACCGCGCCAGTGGCAGCGGCTGGTTCAGTACTTCTGTTTGCCTTAGCGACCGTCTTCTGTTCCCTGTTCCCTGATCCCTGAGCCCTGCCTTTCAAATACGCAAGTCCCGCCCTCGCCTCCTCAGATTGCTCACTTTTGGGATACAGCTTTACGAGCAGTGCATACTGCTTCCGGGCCGAATCGACATCATGCAGATCGTTCTGATAGATCTGCGCCTCGGCCAGCAACGCGGGCACGCGAAGCGAGCTGCCAGGATATTCCTTGCGCAGAAATTCGTATTGACCGATTGCATCCTTCAGCGACTTGGTATCGTGCAATACGCGGCCTTGTTCGGCCAACAGCTCCGCTACGGCATTGATAGCAGCAGGAGCATATAAATCGCTGGGATTCTGGTGATAGATGGAGCGGTATCGGTCCATTGCCTGGTCGTAATCGGCGTGAGTTCGGGCAGTGGCGCGTATTGATTCCAGCTTTTCCCGTCCCTCAACTGCCTGCTGCCAAGGTGTCTTCTCTACCTGATGATGGGCCGTTCTCCTTGTTTTAGCCGGTAAACTCTGCACTGCCACGCAGCAACAGAACACCGCTACGCTTCCCCCATACAACAACCGCTTCCGTAGTCCCAAGGCCATCTCCTAAAGTTTAAGAGACGAGGCCGCACCATGCCGGGGAAATGGATGCCGGTACACCACGCGATACCCCCACAAAAGCCGCAGGTATTTAAAGAGTTCCAGTTAGACCTTCAACATGTACTTAGCGGTTTGGAACTGCTTCCGGCTTGACTGTCATAGTAACGCCGTACCAATGTTTATTTATGCGATGGAGACTAACCAGCACTTATGCGGTGCGAGAGACTTGGCTCTTGCTTCAGACTTCAACGAGCTAACGCCAGAATCGCACCAACTATTGCTGCGCAAGCAAGAAAAGCGAAGATCGCACACTTCACATCGCTGTGGAACCACTTCTGACTTCGGTTGAACTCTCGCTCGCGCCTCGCTTCAATAGCACTTCGGATCATCGCAACTTGGGCGACAGCGGGGATAGTGACCCTGTACGCTTCACTAGCGATAGATTGCGCGGTAAGGAAGCCCACTAAGCACCATCCTGGAGGGCCAGCAAAAACGGACACACCTTTGGTCAAACCGGCATTCACAGCAAAAGAAAGCCCATGTCCTAAGAGAGCGTGCGCTACCGCATTTGCGACGATCACGGTTAATTGGTAAGCAGCAAAGCCTGAAAGGTGGATGGCAGAGATCACGGCTGCTGGTAACGCGGGCAGAGCCACAAGCGCGACATCTCGGATTCCAACCTGCTTCAGAAGAGCAGCTCGTTGCTCAGGCGTTGCCCCTTCCCAGTACTTCTCGGCAAGTTTTTGAGTAATCCTCTTTTCCACCTCTGCCGTACTGCCTTCACGACGAACACCAAGCCGTTTAGCCACATCTCGGACGATTTCCTCATAGAGAACGCCTCTGCCGGAGCGAAACGTTGATGCCAATGTGTTGGCACCGAACTTCTGTAATTCAGCAGCGATGTCATTCACGTAGACCCGATGGTGGGGATAATTGGATTTATAAGTTGAGAGACGCTTTAACTGACATGTGATGCCTCCGCGCTCAACAAGACATGCAACCAAACCGTCGAGTTCTGATTCGGCTGCTTGTTGCAGGAGGGCGATTAGTTCGTCTTCCGCTATCAGGGAAGCTCCGCTGCGTGGCCGACCGCAGGCATAAATTGTTCTGGCGCCAAGGCGAGAGGAAAAGACATTAAAGTCACCTACCAAATAAGCTTCTAAGTTTCTGATAATCCTAACCTATTCGGGTTCAGGCCATCTAAGAGGTCAGTGCCGATGAACGTCCTTCTCGTCGCTTATTCCCACTTTGTCGGCAACTCGGAATTGCTCCGTAAGTACAGAACTCGGAGTTAACCAGAACCTTCCTAAAAGTAAATAAAAAGGCCGTCCCATCTGGGGACGGCCTTTTTATGCAGATGTTGCGCTTGAGCGTTTATTCGCGCTCTGAACGCTTCCAGTTGATCAGATCGCCCAGCGTTGTGCTGCTGGAGGAAGATGAGGAATTTGAGCCCTTCGGAGACTTTTCACGTTCCTTATAGCTCTCGACCTCGGCGCGGCTGGCCTCTTCACCAACTGCGCGAATGCTCAGGCCGACCTTCTTCTCATCCTGATTCATCTTGACGATCTTGAACTCATGCTCAGAATCGACATCGAGCGCCACCGGCTGATGGTTCGCATCGACTGCTTCGGAGACGTGGCACAAACCCTCGACTCCTTCGGCAATCTCGACAAAGGCGCCGAACTGCGCTGTACGCAGAACCTTGCCCTTGATGACGTCACCTACGCGATGCTGCGCGAAGAAGGTATCCCAGACATCCGGCTGCAACTGCTTGACGCCCAGTGACAGACGGCGGTTCTCCGGCTCGACGCCGAGAACGACTGCCTTCACCTTCTCGCCCTTCTTCAGTACCTCAGAGGGGTGCTTGATGCGCTTGGTCCAGCTCAGGTTCGAGACATGCACCAGGCCATCAATTCCATCTTCGATCTCGATGAACGCGCCGAAGTCGGTGAGATTGCGAACGCGACCTTCAATGACCGTACCGGCAGGATACTTCTCTTCCAACTGCTCCCACGGATTCTCCTGCAGCTGCTTCATGCCCAGCGAGATGCGCCGATCATTCGG
Organism: Edaphobacter sp.; assembly: GCA_035656355.1. Classification (GTDB taxonomy): domain Bacteria; phylum Acidobacteriota; class Terriglobia; order Terriglobales; family Acidobacteriaceae; genus Edaphobacter. The sequence goes on along the minus strand of DASRSR010000074.1, from coordinate 5,278 downwards.
ATTCACGTTCAGGATGATGGTGTCGACTTCATCGCCCGGCTTCACCAGCTTCGACGGATGCTTCATCCGCTTCGACCAGGTCATTTCGGAGACGTGCACCAGACCCTCAATACCCTGCTCCAGCTCGACGAACGCGCCGTAGTCGGTCACTGAGAGTACGCGACCGCGAACGTGAGCGCCAATCGGATAACGCTCAACCGCATCCAGCCACGGGTCAGGCGTCAACTGCTTAAAACCGAGGGAGACGCGCTGCTTATCCTTATCGAACTTCAGCACCTTCACCTGGATTTCGTCGCCGACATTAACCAGATCACGCGGATGCGTCAGCCGGCCCCAGCTCATGTCGGTAATATGCAGCAGGCCATCAAGGCCGCCCATATCGACAAATGCGCCGTAGTCGGTCAGGTTCTTTACCGTACCGGTAAGAACGTTACCCTCTTCGAGAGTGGCGAGCGTGACGTCTTTCTTCGCGTTCTGCTCTTCTTCCAGAAGCTCCTTGCGGCTGATAACAACATTGCCGCGCTTCTTGTTCAGCTTGATGACGCGAACTTCGATCTCGGTGCCGATATAGCCGTCGAGATTGCGGACCGGACGAATCTCAACCTGAGAGCCCGGCAAGAATGCCTTGATGCCAATATCGACGGTCAGACCACCCTTGACCCGGCTCAGAACCAGACCCTTGACCGGAGTCTTCTCGTTGGCCGCCTGCTCCAGTTTGTCCCATACCTTGTGGCGCAGGGCCTTCTCGTAGCTGACCAGATACCCGCCCTCGGGTTCTTCCCGCTCGACCACAACCTCAACCGTATCGCCAACCTGGAACTTAGGCTCGCCATTGATGTCCAGTACCTGTGCCAGCGGAATTAGTCCCTCTGACTTCAGGCCGATATCAACGACCACATGCTTGTCCGTAATCTTTAGAACGGTGCCAGGCACAACTGCCTCTTCAGCAGTCAGATTCTGGGCAGCAGCAGCATCGGCGGCCTGTTCGCGGTCGAAGTTTGCCAGTGCAGCAGCAAAGTCGGCGGCGTCGTAGTTCAGATCATCATCGGACGATTCATCGGCAGAAGCTGTTACTGTGGCGACCTGGCCATGCTCGGCGGCGCCTTCGGCTTCAGCCTGATGACCGGCAGTTTCGTGCGGGGTTGAGGTGGATTCGGAAGACAGCTCGGTATTTTCCGCTGTCGCTTCGGGCGCTAGGGTTTGCAGTTCGGTTATCAGGGGTTTGCTCTCGGTATGTTCAGGATTATGGTTGTCTACCATGGTGAATGCGGACTCCGGGATCCAAGAATCCATTCCATCTCAGGCGTCGCTTGTCGGGGTGCGACCAGCATCCGGAGCGGATGCCGTCTGGTTCTACATCCCGTTTCCGGCTTCGACAGGCAGGAATGAACTACATCTTGCAGAGGAGCGGCTGCACTTGGGTCCCACACGCAGTGGCTCACTTCAAAGAATAGAACTTTGAGGAAGCCGAGTCAACCAAACCACCATGAATTTGGCCGATATTCACACCAATCGCAGCTCATTTTGTGTCCGAGCAATTCGATAAACTCGACTTTTGAACGAAAGCCATGTCTATTCCATCTCTATTTAAGAGCGAGAGCAAAACAGGCGCGCAGTGCAGTCCCGCTATACTCGCTGCATGGACCGTCTCTGGACTCCCTGGCGATACAACTACATCACTCGTGCTGATGAGCAGGCCCGCACGGGAGTTCCACCGGAGCTGGCGGACTGGCCCGCCGCAGAAGACAAGCACTGCGTCTTCTGCAATATGATCGCCGCCACCGATTACGCGATCACACACGGGATGGCACAGGAGAAAGCAGAACAGGCCGCACATATCGTTCATCGCGGGCAACTCTGCTTCATCTGCCTTAATGCATATCCCTACGCGACCGGCCACGTCCTGATCCTTCCCTACCAGCACATCGATACGCTCGCCGGTCTGCCCACCGAGGCAGCTCATGAGATGATCTTCCTCGCGCAACGTATGGAGCGCTGTCTGCGTCAGGTTTACCGGCCAGACGGTCTCAATCTGGGAATGAACCTCGGCGAATCAGCCGGTGCCGGAGTTGCCGGCCATGTCCATCTTCATACTCTTCCACGATGGGTCGGTGACAGCAACTTTATGACTGTCACTGCCGAGACGCGCGTTCTGCCTGAGACTCTGGACATCACATGGGCCAAGCTGCGCAAAGCTTTTTCCACAGATACAACGTCAAGGTCATAGCCGCCATCATAACTTTTGTAACCCGGCGAAAACGTCGCCATCCGAGGGCACTATGTCCACTTTGCACACTTCCCCTGCCTATATCAGACAAGGTGGCCCGGTGACCAACCAGCACCGCGGTAGCCTGACCCCTCAACAGCGCCCGTACCTTATTGCAGGGCAAAAGCGGAAACAGCCAGCACCTGCCAAACAATCGACTCTACTCTTTCCGCATGAATCGGAAGATGCACGTCTTACCGGCTGCACTCGTTCTCTTTATCGTCGCTTGCTGGCCTTGAATCTTCCCGGCTCCGCGCCTCGCATCCAGGCTTATCCGGAGACCGCGATGGCCAGCAGTATCAAGATTGCCTGATCAGGTTTCAGTCATTGAAAGGCCCTGCCGCGAAATACCGGCAGGGCCTTTTTCCATTCTCTTTGGCGAAACTTATCGGGGTACAGCCTCAGCCTCGTCGAGATGATCTCGATGCTTATGCTCGCGAGTAGCTTCAAAGCTGGTAATCTTCCAGTGCCCCGACGGTAACCTCTGATAAATCCGGGTATAACGGTACGTTCCGTTTAATGGCCTGCCATCGATTGTCCCTTCCAACCTGGCCTGCGAGGTAACAATAGCAATACGGCCAATCAGCTTCACCTTCATGTCACTTAACTCAATCCGGGTTAACTTCAACCGGCGATCGGTTACACGACGTAGCTGTTGACCTTTTGTATCTACCTCTCCGGTTACAGTTATGCCCAGGTAGTCGTCGCTGAGCATCTTGCCCATGGTTGCCGTATCGCCGGCAAGCTCGGCCACCCGCCACTGCTCCTCAAGCGCCTCTACCTGTTGTTTCGCATCCGAAGACTTTTCACGAGGTGATGCTTCCGCATGTACCGGTTGCAAACTGTAGCTGCCGACGATTGCCACAAGTACAGCGGTTGCCGTAAGAATGGGTCCGCGAATTGGCTGAAAACGCAAGGACATCATGGCCTACGGATGGTAGACCGCTTCGCCGCTAAGAGTCAAAACAACTTTCGTAACCTTTGCAGCGCCTACGGAACCCAATCCGTCCCTCGGAGACTTAGACTCCAGTAGGCACCAAAGGATGGCACTCAGCAGACCGCAGTCAGGTTCTCCATCTGCCGATCACGCATCCTCTGGTAAAGTCCACCAGCCGCATATTGCTGAAAATGCGGCGTGTTTCGGTGGTGCTCCAACGCCGCCTCGTCCTTATATTGTTCATAAATCGCCACAGTGCATGGGTCACCTTCGACAAAGTGCGCGACATAGGTTACGCACCCCGGCTCCTGCCGCGACGCCAGCGTCAGTTGCCGCAGCATCTCGGCAATCTGCTCGCGCTCCTCCTCGACGAACCTCATGCGTACGATAAAGCTCACCATATTATTTATTGGTCCTGCTGCGATTCTTACGCCTTTAGCGCGTCATCAAATCCCGGCATCAGAGCAGTCTGGTCGCGGTCCGGTCCGGTGGAAACCATGCCGATCTTCGCTCCGGACTCCTTTTCGATAAAGTGCAGGTATTCCTGTGCCAGCTTCGGCAGCTTGTCGAACTCAGTAATTCCCTCGGTCGAAGACTTCCAGCCCTTCAGCTTTGTATAGACCGGCTCAATCGATTCAAATCCGCGAATGTCTGCCGGAATCACATCGGTCAGCTTGCCATCGATCTTGTAATGGGTGCAGACCGGAATCTCGTCGCACTCGTCCATTACATCCATCTTGGTAACAACCAACCATTCCGTTCCATTGATCATGTTGCTATAGCGCAGCAGCGGCAGGTCAAGCCAGCCGCAACGTCGCGGACGGCCAGTGACGGCACCGTACTCTTGCCCGCGCGCCCGAAGCAGGTCGGCGGAACCATCGTGGATCTCTGTTGGGAAGGGACCTTCCCCTACACGGGTCACATAGGCCTTGGTTACACCAATTACCGTGCCGATTCGCGTCGGCGCAACGCCTGTTCCGATCGCTGCGCCTCCCGAAGTGGCCGACGACGACGTAACAAAGGGATAGGTTCCGTGGTCGATATCGAGCAACGCACCCTGCGCTCCCTCGAACATTACCTTCTCGCCATTGCGGATGGCATCATTCAACAGCACGGCAGTATCTGTCACAAAAGGAGCAACTTGCTCTGCCGCTCGCGCATATTCCTCGTACATCGTCTTCGGGTCCAGTGGTTCGGTCCCGAACAATGCATGAGCGATGGTGTTCTTCTCATCGCAGGCGTTCTTAATGTGCGTCCGAAGCAGCGCCGGGTTCAGCAGGTCCACCACACGCAATCCGTTACGGTGAACTTTATCTTCGTACGCCGGACCGATACCGCGCCGCGTCGTCCCGATCTTTGTCCGTCCAGGTGCCGTCTCGGCAGCCAACTCAATCATACGGTGATAGGGCAGAATCACCTGTGCACGATTCGAGACGAAAAGCTGGCCATCGACCTTGAGCCCGGCATCCTTTAGCTTCTTGACCTCGGCCAGAAATGCCATGGGGTCAAAGACCACACCGTTGCCGATAACACCCTTGCACTCCGGACGCAGCACGCCGCAGGGGATCAATTGCAACACAAACTTTTTGCCTTTGATGATGACCGTATGGCCGGCATTGTGACCGCCTGCATACCGCGCTACTACGGAAAACTTCTCCGACAGCACATCGACGATCTTGCCCTTGCCTTCATCGCCCCACTGGGCACCCAGAATTACCGCTGACTTGCGTTGACTCACGAAAGGTATGTTCTCCAAAGGATTGGTTATGGCCGGATCGAGCATCCCGGGGAAACGAGCGCCCTACCTTCATCATATCCCGTCCGAAGGAGGAAATATGCTGTCTTTGTCTGCCGTCTTTGATTCGGGCTACTTCAAGGCAAACGGAAAGGTCAGCGTCGAAATCACCTGAACTGGAACTCCGTGATCCAGATAAGGACGGAATCTCCACTGCATAATCTGCTCCTGAGCGGCCTGTTGCAGGCCGGGATTATCAGAAAAGAAATCATCTACTGACCGCACCTTCCCTTCACGGTCCACGATCACCCGCATCACCATCGCACCATTTCTGGCTCCC
>DASRSR010000073.1:0-12810 GCA_035656355.1 Edaphobacter sp. | reverse complement strand
GTTCTGGCCGGTTTCCAACGTGAACGGCCCATAGGTCGCAGTTGCAAAACCCGGAGCATCGATCGTTACTTTGTAGGTTCCGATCTGCAGAAAGCGGATGTTGTAGATACCGTCATTATTGGTTGTAGTGGGCGTTGTGACGCCGGTTGCGACGTTAGTCGCCGTTACCTTCGCGTTCGGAATCACCGCGCCCGAAGGATCGGTGACAGTACCGTTAACGCTTCCGGTAATAGTCTGGGCTCGCCCTACAACGCAACAAACAGCCAGCAAGGCAAGCGTTGCGAACCGATATATCCAAGTCTTTTGCATCCCTGTTATCTCCTAAAATATGCAGCTAGTGTGCATTTCCAAATAAACCGAGTACGGTCTGTCTTGAAAGACAATACCGTTACGGCGCGACTATGAAGCTCCTGATTGATTCAGCAAAATATATCCCGTTTCTCTTTCAGAAGGCAATGTAAAAATTCGACGAATAATTCAAACGTTTTAATATCAATCTTTCTGAAATATCTGATTTTATGTCCTGCCTTCGACATACTTTTAATGCTGGCTGCCCTCTGCTAGCATCGAAGTTTAGCCTTTATGACGATTTCCACCACTGAAAACCCCGTTCGCGTCCGCATCGCCCCCAGCCCCACCGGAGACCCTCACGTCGGCACCGCCTATATTGGGCTGCTTAACTACATCTATGCCCGCCAGCGCGGCGGCAAATTTGTCCTCCGGATCGAGGACACTGATCGCACCCGCTTCGTGCCCACCTCCGAGCAGATGATCTTCGACACCCTTCGCTGGCTCGGCCTCGGCTGGGACGAAGGTCCCGACGTCGGTGGCCCCTTCGGCCCCTATCGTCAATCAGAACGCACTGAAATCTATCGTGAACACGCCGATCTCCTGCTCGCCAACGGCACTGCCTACCGCTGCTTTTGCACTGCTGAAGAGCTCGATGTTGCGCGCAAACAGCAGATCGCTGCTAAGCTCCCCCCACGCTATCCCGGCACCTGCCGCAATCTCTCCCCCGCGCAGATCGAAGCGAATCTTGCATCCCACAAGCCCTTCGTCATCCGCATGGCTGTGCCCACCGAGGGCTCCACAACATTCCGCGATGAACTCCGCGGCGACATCACCTTCGACCACAATAACGTTGACGACCAGGTGCTGATGAAGTCCGACGGCTTCCCCACCTACCACCTTGCCAATGTCGTCGACGACCACCTCATGCAGATCACCGACGTCATTCGCGCCGAAGAGTGGATCTCCTCCACGCCCAAGCACATACTGCTCTACAAGGCCTTCGGCTGGCAGCTTCCCCGCTTCTGGCACATGCCGCTGCTTCGCAACATCGACAAGTCCAAAATCTCGAAACGCAAAAACCCCGTCTCCCTCATCTACTACCGCCAGGCCGGCTTCCTTCCCGAAGCCATGATCAACTTCCTCGGCCTCATGGGTGGCGGCGTACCGGCCGACCTCAACGGCGGCACCGAACAGTTCACCCTCGCCGAGATGGTCGAGCACTTCGTCTTCACCAACATCCGCCTCGGCGGCCCCGTCTTCGACCTCACCAAGCTCAAGTGGCTTAACGGCGAATACCTCCGCAAGCTCACTCCCGAGGCCTTCTACACCGCCCTGCGCAGCACCGTCCTATCCGACGACTACCTCCGCGAGATCGCCGCGCTCATCCAGACCCGCGTCGAAACCCTCGGCCAGTTCGGCGACCTCACCGGCTTCTTCTTCCGCGATGACGTCCTGCCCCCGCCAGAGGTCTTCCTGCCTAAAAAGCGCACCATCGAAGAGACCCTCGCCTTCGTCGCCGACCAGCTCACTACGCTCGAAGCCACCGACTGGACCCACGAAGCCCTCGAACCCGCCCTCAAGAAACTAGGCGAAGAGAAATCCTGGTCGGTCAAAGAAAACTTCATGCTGCTCCGAGCCATCATCACCGGCAGCACCATGTCGCCGCCTCTGCTCGAAAGCATGGTCGTCTTTGGCAAAGCCCGTTCCCTCGACCGAGTCCGCCGCTTCCTTGAAGCCCAGAAGAAACTTGCCGCGCAAAAGAGATAGCTGGCGTAGAAATCACGTCAGCTATTTATTTATAAGAGCGAAGAATCAACTCACGCAGCATCTCGCGATGCTCCCAAAAGACGGAGCATATTAGGTTAGGAAATTCTTGCAGCTGTGCCCTAGTTCAATTCAATTGCTACTCAGTATCCCGAGTTTGACACTCGGTTACTGGCCGAATCAAATGACTTTATTGGAAGTTGAGGATAAGTCATGGCTCGGATTGTTGTTATTGGGGGCAGTGGACATGTGGGGACTTACCTCCTCCCTGCTCTCGTTGCACGCGGACATGAGGTTGTAAACGTCAGCCGTGGAAAAGCATCTCCATACCGGGAACATGCCGCCTGGAAGTCCATTGAGCAGGTGTCGGTAGATCGCAAGGCCGAAGAAGCTCAAGGCAAATTCGGAGCACGAATCGCAGCGCTGAACGCCGATATCGTTGTGGACATGATTTCATTCGAGCTTGATGGAGCGCAGCAGTTGGTCGAAGCGCTACGCGGGAGGATCGAGCATTATCTGTTCTGTAGTTCCACTTGGGTTTACGGCCACGCCACGACAGTTCCTTCGGTAGAAACCGATCGCACAAACGCGATCGATACATACGGAATCAACAAGGCAAAAATCGAGGCGTGGCTCTTGCAGAAGGCTCGCAGAGATGGCTTTCCTGCGACATCCTTCCGGCCAGGTCATATCGTCGGTGAGGGCTGGGTACCTATCAATCCGCAAGCCAATGCGAATCCCGAAGTTTTCTCGCAGATCGCGCGAGGCGAGGAACTCGCATTGCCTAACCTCGGATTGGAAATGCTGCACCATGTCCATGCTGATGATGTTGCGCAGTGGATCATTTGCGCCATCAACCAAAGAGCAGCTTCGATTGGCGAAGTCTTCAATACTGTCTCTTCGCATTCCCTCACTCTGCGCGGCTACGCGGAGGCAATGTATCGATGGTTTAATCAGGAACCTCGACTTTCTTTCGTCCCCTTCGACCAATGGAAGCTCGGACTGACGAAAAGCGACGCGGAGGCATCGTGGGGACACATTATGCGCAGTTCTTGCATTTCTATCGAGAAGAGCCGCCAGCGGCTTGGATATAATCCGCGATTCACCAGTCTTGAGGCGATTCAAGAGTCTGTTACCGCGCTTATTGCCACAGGCCGGGTCACTGTACCTAACCGTAAAGTCAACCCGCATTAGAGCATCAACTTCGAGGAGGTACTCATGGAAATCAAAAGAATCGGATCGCAATCATCTAATAAGGGCCCATCAGATTGGTTTACTGGAACTGTCCGGATCGATCCTCTTTTTACCGCGCCAGATCCAGCCCTGGTCTCAGGTGCCAGTGTCACCTTTGAGCCGGGGGCGCGCACAGCCTGGCATACACATCCGCTGGGACAAACCCTCATTGTGACGGCTGGTTGCGGATGGGCGCAGCGTGCTGGCGGACCAGTGGAGGAGATTCATCCCGGAGATGTGATCTGGTTCCCACCGAACGAAAAGCACTGGCATGGAGCCACACCCACATCTGCAATGACTCACATCGCTATTCAGGAAAAACTGGATGGCAAAGTAGTCGACTGGATGGAGCACGTCACCGACGAGCAATACAGAAGGGCTTAGGAAGTAGACGGGGTTAGAGCGGGTCCTTTCCAGGTCGTCCTTCCGCCTCCTTTGTTATCATTCTTCCGTCCGGAGAACGGGAGGATCCGATTTAAAGGCTCTTCCTGCAACAATGCCGAGCGGCCCATTCATCCCGAAAGCTTTATCGTCGCAATAGATGGGAATGTAACAACCTCAGCCCACGTCTCAACCGAAAGCCCGTGGAGCCGAAGTGGAGAGATCCCTATATTGCTTTGGATCGTGCTGGCTTCCCCTTAAAAATTACTGTCAAGCCCCAAATCGATCTAACTCCCTCATATCAAAAGGAATAAATCTGCCGATTTGCACCCATCTATCATTTAAAATGGAGTCTATAGATAGAAAGAATGAGGGCCTCGGATCCCCGAGGCTCTTATCACAAGTTACCTATTTTCAATAATCTATCTAAGTCTTTATTATTGAATACTTTGGAAACTAAGTCCTTTATTTCCAAGACCTTGGTACTTAAGTACAAGGGAGGGGTACCCTACTTCCCTGCACTTTCCTCTACATCCAGATCAACGGCACGCATCTTATTTCCGCGCTCCACGAGAATCTGAATTCTTCCCTCCGCCTCCTCCAACTCCTTCTTGCAGGCATCGGAGAGCTTCACGCCTTCCTCGAACAGACGTACCGATTCTTCCAGCGGCAGGTCGCCTCGTTCCAGCTTCTCGACCACCGTCTCCAATGCGGCGAGTTTCTGCTCAAAGCTGGCCATCAGGCTACCTCCATTTCCATCAGGCCAAGTACCTGCGCCGCAGCCGAGTACTTGCCGAACGGCGCACTCACCTGGACTCCCTGCACCACTGGCCTTACCTCGGCCAGCATCTCCTGCGCGATTCGTATGCCTTCAGCGCGCGCCGCCTCAGGCGAGGTCACCGCGGCCATCCGGACCATAATTTCCTCCGGCATGCTGACCCGAAGGTCGTTCTTCATAAACTCGGCGTTACGCAGGCTGGTCAGCGGCCAGATGCCTGCAATTACTGGAATGCGGAAAGACTCAATCCGCTTCAGGAATGCCTCCAGCAGTCGAAGATCGAAGACCGGCTGCGTAATCGCGTACTCGGCGCCAGCTTCGACCTTGTAGGCAAACCGCCGCACCTCCTGGTCAATATCCGGCACGCCCGGATTGGCTGCAACCGCCACTGTAAACCCAGTCGATTCGCCAATCGAATTCTTTCCAATATCCAGCCCGCAGTTCAGATTACGGACGATGTTCACCAGACCGATCGCATCCACATCGAAGACCGCAGTCGCATCCGGATAGTTGCCCAGCTTCGGAGGGTCGCCGGTCAAGCAAAGAACGTTCTTCAGCCCAATCGATGAAGCGCCCAGCAGGTCGCTTTGAATACTCAGCACATTGCGGTCGCGGCATGTGTAATGCAGGATCGTCTCGATTCCGACATTTTGCTGAATCTGCACACATAGGCTCTGCGCGCTCATTCTCGCGCTCGCTCGCGGCGAATCGGGAACGTTGATTGCATCGACTCCGAGCCTGTGCAACTCTGCTGCGCCATTCAATTCTTTGCTGCAATCGATCCCTTTCGGCGGAACGATCTCAACCATGGTGACGAACTCGCCCGTGGCGATCATCGCTCCAATCTTGGAACGCTCAGCCAGTCTCGGCGGTTCCACTTTGTTCTTTACTGCTTCCGTTTTGCCCGGACCAACCTGTTCCATCGCCTGCGCGCCAGTCTCCATTGCATCCAGGGCGCGCAGCGAGCTCTTCATCGCCCGCGTATAGCTCGGTGTGGTCCCGCAGCATCCGCCTACAAAAGTTGCTCCTGCCTTCACCAGCTTTCGTGTAAAGCTGGCCATATATTCAGGCGAGGTCAAATAAATCGTCCTGCCTTCCACAGCGCGCGGCGTTCCTGCATTCGGCATCGCAGCCAGCGGCTGCGACGTCACCACACGCATGCGCTCAATCACGCTCAGCACCGTCGCTGGTCCAGCGCTGCAGTTGCATCCAACAGCATCTGCTCCCCATTCGGTCAGCTTGATTGCGGCAGTTTCGGCAGATGCGCCATCGAGGCAGTTGCCATCTTCATCCACTGTCATCATCACAATGACCGGAACTGCCGGAGCAACGCTGCGGGCCGCCAGAATCGCCTGGTGAGCTTCAACCAGCGAAGTCATCGTCTCAACAATCAGCAGATCGACGCCAACTCCTGGTCCGTCTTCGGTCATCGCGCGAATCTGCTCGGCAAAGGCCGCCTGAGCTTCCTCCAGTCCAACTTTGCCCAACGGCTCCAGACGGACTCCAAGAGGTCCGATCGAGCCTGCCACAAACGCTTCAGTCGCCTGCTTCTCTCGAATCTGTTCCACGCATGCGCGTGCCAAAGCCACGCCCGCGACATTAATGTCGCGCACCTTGTCCTGAAGCCCGAAGTGCTCCAACCGGAACCGGTTTGCTCCAAAGGTATTGGTTTCAATGATCTCGGCGCCAGCCTGAAGATATTCGGCATGGATCTCGCGGATCAACTCCGGTTGTGAGAGATTCAGTTCGTCATAGCAGCGGTTAATAAAGACGCCACGTGCATACAGCATCGTGCCCATCGCGCCGTCGCACAGCACCGTTCCTCCGCGGAACAGTCTCTCCACCGCGCCGGATTCAGCAACATATTTCACCTGAATACCACCAGCTGCATCTGCCATTCTTAACTCCGCGTAATCTATTCATCCTAAGCCACTGTCCGTGTGCTCTCCAAACGCGTCAGAACGCGCCATTAGACGAATGTCCGCTGCGCATCCTTTGTTATACTTAGCCGATAGCCGTGGCCTCGCAAAACACGCCGCTGCGCTCAGGTTGGAGTTTATCCACGTTGAAGATTCGAAGTCTCTTTGCCCAGTCCCTCAGCGCCCAGATCTTCTGCGGCCTGCTGATCGCAGTCGCGAGCCTTACCCTCAGCTCCTGCCACAGCAATACTTACTACTTTTACAAGTTCCCGAAATATACCTTCGCTAACCGGCCAAAACCGCCCAGCAAGCTGGCGCAGCGTGTCATGATTTCGTACACCATTGATGGCGGGCTTGGTGGCTTGTCGGTCGTGGATGCCAAGCGCGACATTCGCAGCAACGTGCAGAACACAATTCTGTCCTTCCCCATCGCAGGATATGCAGGCGGCAATCCAACTCCCATCTTCAACTTCCCGGAAGAGGTCCACGGATACGTCTATTCCTCGACAGATGGCTCTCTCACCGTCATCGACTACAGCAAGGAAGCAGCGTCTGGTGCAGCGGTAAAAGGCCTCACATTCCCTAATGCATCCTTTGCTATTCCCCCCACATTCACACGTATCTATGCAGCGGAAGAATCTGCCGGGCAACTTGTGGTTGCCGATAATACGACCGGCATCAATTATGGGCTCAACCTTCCTGGCGTTTATAAAGTCGCGGCCAACCAGGGAGACACAGTTGTTCTCGCCCTGGTTCGCAACTCCAATACCATTTACCGCCTGGTCAGGCTCAACGCCAACCAATATCCAACTTCGCTGGCGGCAACCCAGGCGATTGGCGCGGCGGACTGCGAGCCACTGAATCTTCCTGTCTACTGTATCGTCCCGGTGAATACTTCAGACTCCGCTGGCAATGCGCACAGTCTCGATCGTCCTGTCGGCGTCTATTTCTCACTCGACGGTACAACTGCCGACGTCCTGAACTGCGGTCCAGAGTGCGGTGGAACGACTGCCAGCGTCACCTTCTTGCAGCAGTCTGCGCTCAATGTAAATAGCATTCCCACGCATTCGCCGGATACCCCGTCATTTACTGCCGACGTTCCCGTACCTGGTGGTGTAACTGTGGCGCTGTCTGATCCCACAACACTTTATGTCGCAGGCCAACAACAGATGCCGGACGGCTTGTTCACTGGCTATCTCAGTACCATCAACCTTCAATCCGTGCTTTCTAACCCGGCTGGAGCAGTTACAGGGAAATACTCCATCTCCGACGGCAACCACACCAAGCTGCTCTTTGCTGACGACAATACGCTGTGGATCGGATCGCAATACTGCGCCACTGGTGAGCGTAAAAAGCTGAATCAGAACTACAACTGTCTCACTCGCTTTGATCGCGGTGCCAAGACCGCGCAGGTTGTTCCAAACGTCGATCCCACCAATCCCAATTCGAGTGTCCAATACCCCAATACAAATCAGAACCAGTACTACTATGGCGATCTAACCGGGCTTTGCTGGGTCCAGGGCTTCCACAAGATGTACACCGCTTACGGCGGCCAGGTACACGTATTCAGTACGACGGATGCCTCCGAGATCGACAACCAGTTTGTCACCGTTCAAGGGACAGCCCTTGACGTGGCTTACATCGACGCACTCACGAATGTCGATAATTAAAAACTTTGGAATGTGCTCCGAAATGCCGTCCCTCAAATTGAGCGACGGCATTTTCTTTTAGAGAGAGGCCAGAATGAGGAAGCGCCGCTCTCGTCAATCCACGAGTGTAAAATGGCACTCATACAAACAAATAACGCAGAATCTTTCAGGAGAATTACAACATGTCGAAGTTGACCCCCGGTAAGCTAGCAGGCCTCAAAGCCGTCTCCGACGCGCGCGGCGTTATCGCTGCGGCAGCGATGGACCAGCGCGGCTCCCTGCAAAAGTCCCTTGCAAAAGAGCGCGGCGCTGCAGCCGATGCTCATGATCTTGAAGTATTTAAGACCCTTGTCACTGAAGTGCTTACCAAGCACGCGTCCGCTATCCTGCTCGACCCCGAATATGGTCTGCCTGCCTCAAAGCATCGTAACGGCAAGGGCCTGTTGCTTGCCTACGAAAAGACTGGCTACGATGCCCAGACTCCAGGTCGCCTGCCCGACCTGCTCGATCTCTGGAGCGTTCGCCGTCTGAAGGAAGCGGGTGCCGACTGCATTAAGATTCTCCTTTACTACACTCCATTCGAGAAGTCGCACATCAATGATCACAAGCAGGCATGGATCGAGCGCATTGGTGACGAGTGCCTCGCTCACGACATTCCCTTCTTCCTCGAATTTGTCGGATATGACGCCGAGGGTGGCGACGAGAAATCAGTTGAGTATGCCAAGAAAAAACCCGAGATCGTCTCAGGTGCTATGGCCGAGTTTGGCAAGGCGCGCTATAACGTGGACGTCCTGAAGGTCGAAGTTCCCATCGTGATGGAGTACGTGGAAGGCACTAAAGCCTTCAAAGGCGAAAAGGCCTATACCCGTGCGCAGGCACTGCAACACTTCCGCGATGCCGAAAGCATGACTCACAAGCCCTTTATTTATCTTTCTGCTGGCGTCTCCAATCCGGTCTTTATCGAGACCCTTGAACTCGCTGCTGAGTCCGGCACCAAATTCAACGGCGTTCTCTGCGGTCGTGCCACCTGGAAGGATGGCATCGCCATCTATGCTAAACAGGGAGCGGATGCCTTTAAGCGCTGGCTGGAGACAACTGGCGTTGAAAATATCAATAACGTCAACAATGCTCTGAAGGCAGCCAGCCCCTGGTTCCTGAAGTTCGGAGCTAAGAGCATGGATGAACTGGGGTAAAGATCAATTTCAAAATGGGAAAGGCCTTGGCAATACCAGGGCCTTTCGTTATTTACGTCAGTTCTATTTGAATGCCAACGCGTTACGCCTACTCCCACTCAATCGTTCCCGGCGGCTTCGATGTGATGTCGTATACGACGCGGTTGATTCCTCGAATCTCACTAACGATGCGGCTGGAAATGGTGCGTAAGACCTCATACGGCAGAGGCGCCCAGTCTGCCGTCATGCCATCTTCGGACTCCACGGCGCGAATCGCACAAGTATAGGCATACGTTCGCTGGTCGCCCATAACACCGACACTCTTGACTGGCAGCAATACCGCGAACGATTGCCACACCTTGCGATAGAGACCAGCCGCCTTGATTTCGGAAACGACAATGTCGTCAGCTTCCTGCAACAAGGCAACACGATCTGCCGTGACCTCCCCAAGGATGCGCACGGCCAGTCCGGGCCCAGGAAAGGGTTGACGCTCAAGAATTTCATCGGGCATACCGAGATCGCGGCCAATACGCCGCACTTCATCCTTGAAGAGATCGCGCAGCGGCTCGATCAGCTTCAGTTTCATGTTCTCAGGCAGGCCGCCAACGTTGTGGTGGCTCTTGATCGTGTGCGAAGGACCATGGACGCTGGACGACTCAATTACATCCGGATAGAGCGTACCCTGCACCAGCCATGCAATCTCCTCGCCGGCACTTTTCTCTGCTTCGAAGATTTTCTTTGCTTCGTCGTCGAAGACGGCGATGAACTCATTACCGATGATCTTGCGCTTCTTCTCCGGGTCGGTAACGCCTGCCAGTTTCGCCAGAAAGCGCTCGCCAGCATCGACTGCAACAACACTCAGCCCAAGCTGTCCGCGCATCGTCGTCTGCACCTTGGCAAACTCGTCTTTGCGCAGCACGCCGTTGTTCACGAAGATGCAGGTGAGCCTGTCTCCGATGGCCTTCGCCACCAGCACCGCGGCCACAGAGGAATCGACGCCTCCGCTGAGTCCGCAGATAGCGTGACCGTTACCAACCTGCTCTTTGATTCTGGCGACTGTCGACTGGATAAAGTGTTCGGGAGTCCAATCCTGCTTTGCTCCGCAAATATCGAGACAGAAGTTTTTCAGCAGCTCCATTCCCTGCCGCGTATGCGCGACCTCGGGATGAAACTGCACCGCCCAGATCCGCCGGGCCTCATTAGCGATGCCCGCCACGGCGTTTGATGTCTTCGCGGTCAGCGCAAAACCTTCAGGCAACTTTTGGGCATGATCGCCATGCGACATCCAGACATCAAGCGTTTGCGGCAGACCACGAAATAGCGGCGTCTCCGCCACAACCGTCACCTCGGCATGGCCATACTCACGCGCCGAAGCGGCCTGCACTTTGCCGCCAAGATGATGCACGATGAACTGCAATCCGTAGCAGATGCCGAGCACAGGAACTCCGAGTTCCAATACTGACGGATCTGCCGCTGGCGCATCCGCGTCGTAGACTGAACAGGGGCCACCAGAAAGGATTACACCCTTTGGCTTGAGCTCACGCACCTTCTCCAGCGGAGCTGTACAGGGCAGCACAACAGAAAAAACGTTGAATTCTCGAATACGCCGCGCAATCAACTGCGTATATTGCGAACCAAAATCCAGGATGACGATCGTTGAAGTATCCACGTATCCAGTGTAATCGGACACGTGAAGCCTACTCCAGCGCCGTCCCGTCGTATGCCCGCCAAAGCTCCAGATAAGCCACCAATCGTGCCACATGGAAGAAGTCTGAAGCGACGAAATAAACGACTGTCACCCCAGACCACCACCAGCGTAGAAACTCGGGTGTTGCCACAGCTTCAAACGGCAATGGCGTCGCAGAAAACACTATGGCCAGAACGATCAGGGCAATCTTCACAATGCCCATGACGAGATTGATCTCCATCAACTTCGATTTCAAAGGTCCCAGCCGAAATGCTGCAGCGAAGCTTTTAGCTACTCCAATATTTCGCAGCATGGCCAGCAGTGGCGCTACACTGAGTCCCCAGCTGGCGATGGCCCATAAACAGAACAGAGCCAGGGTTCCAACGATGGCCATCGCAAAGTAACCCACCAGGTTAGGTTCGCCACCGGTCGCCAAAGGAGCAGCGATGTTAACCTTCGCCGCCCATTGCATTCCGACAAACCACACTGCAAAGCTGCCCATGAGCGCTACGACACGGACCGCCTGCAACACAATCAGCGTGCCTACCCGTGCATGAAGCGTGCTATCGACACGCCGCAGGACTACTGTTCTGCCGACAGAAGATACCAGTACCCACACCAGCACCATGAGCGGGCCTAGCCATGCCAGCAGATGCATTACAGGGGGCAACAGCAGAACCATGGCGTCGGATAGGGTCTTTGCAGTCGCCATGGGATCTAAAATCGACATCTCCTTCAAGGCAGCTATATTCAGCGGCACTAACTTCAAGATCCGCGTCGCTTCATACCACAACACCAGCAATGCCGGAATTCCGTAAATCCATCGCCATAGGACCTCAAGCGCCGTCCATGAAGGCCGCTTCCAGCACTGCGACAATACATGAACGAAAGACTGCGTTCCTCTCACGGTTCCCGCAGCAATCACTACGCCTTCCTGTGGCAATGTCTCCATTACTTCACCACCAGGTTCACCAGCTTGCCTGGGACCACAATGATCTTCACCACAGTTTTGCCTTCAACTCTGGCCGCTACCTTCGCATCCGCCAATGCAGCAGTCTTCACGACATCCTCAGGACTTCCCGCCGGAACCTTAACTACATTCACCAGCTTCCCATTCATCTGCACGGGAACTTCCATCTCCGTCTCTTGTAGAAGTTCAGGATTGGCAACTGGCCATGATGTACGGAAGACGACACCTTCGCCGCCGATGTACTCCCACATCTCCGCTGCAAAAAATGGAGCAAATGGTGCTAAAAGAAGCACAAGGCTACGGAAAATCTCCTTCATCGCCTGAGACGACACCTCGCCGGCATCAATTGCTAACTCGGCTGCAGCGATCTCGTTGACTAACTCCATGGTGGCAGCAATAGAAGTATTGAAGTGCCAGCGACCACTGAAATCTTGCGTGACTTTGGAGATTGTCTGATGCAGTTTCCGCAGCAGCTTCTGTTCAGTTGGCGATCCGCTGGCGTTGTGCTGAGCCAACGCCTCTGAATTGGAAGCGCCATACTTGGTGATGAGCCGGTAGATTCTGCTCAAGAGACGGCTGATTCCGGCAACACCATCCTCCTGCCACTCCAGGTCTTTATCAGGGGGGACTGCGAATAGCGCGTACATTCTGGTAGCATCGGCACCGTAACGGGCGATCATGTCGTCGGGCGAGACAACATTGCCCTTTGACTTCGACATCTTCGCGCCGTTGCGGATGACCATACCCTGGGTGAAGAGCTTGCGAACCGGCTCGTCGTAGGGCGTGAGGCCGATGTCGCGCATCATCTTCGTCCAGAAGCGCGAGTAAATCAGGTGCAGAATGGCGTGCTCGACGCCGCCGATGTACTGGTCGATGGGGAACCAGTAGTTCGCCTTGTCGCTGGCAAACGGCCCCGCACCGTCCTTCGCGTCCGTGTAGCGATAGAAGTACCAGCTCGAATCGACG
>DASRSR010000072.1:0-9279 GCA_035656355.1 Edaphobacter sp. | reverse complement strand
TGTGCTGGGCAACGGAACCCTTGCGCTCATTCTCGACATTGCTGCAACTGCAACGCGCGCCGGTGTGAAACCGACGGAGCAGGAGGCGAAAGAAATAGCTCAGCCAGTCGAAAGAGTCGAAGAGAATGCAGAGGCTTCGTTCATGGTCTTTGAAGATCGTGTGAAAGAAAGAACTGCTCTGCCGCTCGAAGTAGTGGAGCGAATTGAAAGCGTGCCGCTGGCGAAGATTGAACATGCTGGTGGGCGGATTCTTATGCAATATCGTGGCGAACTGCTGCCTTTGCGCGACGATGGAGGTCTATTGGCTGAACTCGATGCGAATGGCTCGATGCAGGATGAGATGGTTACGGTGTTGATCTGTTCACGTACAAGCGCAAATGGACAGCGCCGCACTGGCATGGTTGTGCGCAGAGTGCTTGATGTATCTACCGGCAAACTTCTCGATAAGGATGCTTCGATAGATGGCATGGAACTGGCTCTCGTTAAAGAACGAGTGACGATGGTTCACGGTGCTTCGGAGACGTGGGAGGAAGTCGCGTGAGGCTGGATATTGAGAATACGCCGGATGCGGTTGAGCACGTACAGAATGAAAACGACATGGTTTCGCTGTGCTCACTATATGCGGGAGATGGGAGTTTCGGCATCGACACGCGCAAGATTCGTGAAGTGTTAGGAAAGAAAAGCCTGCAACGAGTTCCGATGGCGCCGCCATACATCGGTGGAGTCGTGCCATATCGTGGTGAAGTTCTGACAACTGTAAATC
Organism: Edaphobacter sp.; assembly: GCA_035656355.1. Classification (GTDB taxonomy): domain Bacteria; phylum Acidobacteriota; class Terriglobia; order Terriglobales; family Acidobacteriaceae; genus Edaphobacter. The sequence goes on along the minus strand of DASRSR010000072.1, from coordinate 8,516 downwards.
TTCGGGCTCTCCTGGGCATGGCTCCTCATCAAGATGCCAGTTGTGTCCTGGTGCTCGAAGAAAACGAAAATGCAGAGCGCTTTGGATTGATAGTTGACGAGGTTGGCGGCGTGATTGCAGTGAACCAGAAGCAGTTGGAGGATAATCCCTCTACACTTGATGCGCGCGGAAGATGGTTATTTGATGGTGCCTACAAATTGCAGGCTGGCCTTGTAGTACAACTCGATCCTCAGAAACTGCGTCCATCCAGATTGGCCGATGCCGGCCTGTTCAAATAATGCAAACGAGGAAACAGATGCGGGCACTCATTGTCGATGACTCCAGCTTTATTCGCGACTATCTTAGGAAGCTTCTGCACCAGATGGGAGTCGTGTGCGAAGAGGCTGTCGATGGCAACGATGCACTGGAGGTATTGGCTGCGGCGCAGAAGTTCGATCTGATGCTGCTGGATGTGAATATGCCGGTGATGAATGGGTTGGAGTGTGTTAAGGCCCTGCGCGAAGCACGACTTGGCCCAGAGATGAAGGTGATGATGGTGACGACTGAAGCCGATCACTCTTTCATCATGATGGCGCTGGACCACGGCGCGGATGAGTTTTTGATGAAGCCTTTTACCCCAGAGAGCCTTCGCGAAAAGATGGCCCTGCTGGGATTCGCAGCCTGAGCATAAGGGACAAAAATATGAATCTCGATGGGGAACGGCCGCTCCGCGTTCTGGCGGCGGACGACTCTGCCGTAGTGCGTGGAATTATGCGGAAGCTCTTCCAGATGCACAGCGAAGCCCCAGCGCCTGGGCTACCGCTGATGGATCTCTGCGGAACAGCAGAGGATGGGCAGGGATGCCTTGAAGCGGCGGCCCGACTTCGGCCTGACGTTCTTGTGCTCGACCTGGAGATGCCGAAGCTTAATGGGCTGGAAGTTCTGGATCGACTGAGGAAACAGAGTCCCGGATTGCCGGTGATTATGTGCAGTTCGCATACCGAGTTTGGCGCACGATCGACACTCGAAGCGCTGGCACGCGGAGCTTCCGATTATGTAATGAAGCCGAGTGCGCAACGCGATCTCGCAGCAGCATTGCAGCCTCTTTCTCAGCAGCTTCTACCCAAGATTGCCGCCCTGGTGCAACACAGAAAATGCGGCGGTACGAGACTGCATTCAACCGCTGCCGCGAATCATAAAGAGCCTGAAGCCAGAAGCGTGCCTATCGAAGTGGTCGTCATTGGCCTATCCACGGGAGGCCCATCTGCTTTAGAAAATCTATTGCCCAGACTGCCCGCTTCGTTTGCTGTACCGGTCCTGATCGTGCAACATATGCCAAAGCTATTTACAGGTGCGCTGGCTGAGAGGCTGGACAGGTGCTGTTCGCTGCGAGTGATGCAGGCCTACGAGGGCGCTCCGATTACTCCCGGAACGATTTGGCTGGCTCCTGGTGACTCACATATGGAGATTGCGCCGCGATGGAGCGGCTTCGACGTTCGCGATAAAGCTAATTCCGGGCGAGCCGCCAGAGTTAAATTGCATCAACAGGCGCCGCTGAATCACTGCAGGCCTTCAGTAGACTACCTTTTTCGTTCTGCAGCTAACATCTATGGCCCGGGCACGCTTGCCCTCATGATGACCGGTATGGGTGCCGATGGATTGGATGGAGCATGTACGGTGCATCAAGCGGGAGGAACGGTTTTGGCACAGGACGAAGCAACTTCGGCTGTCTGGGGTATGCCGGGACGTGTTGTCGAGGCGGGTATCGCCCGCGCAGTGTTACCGCTGCAGGCAATTGCCGGCGAGTTGAGGCAGCGTGTCGCAGTTGGACGTTCCGAAAGATCTCTATCCACGGAGCCTCTGTTCGGAGCCCTGCGCCGGGAGGGAACGAATGGCCTGCTCTGATGCCGATTATGCTTACCTTCGCGAAGTCGTGCTCGAGCAGTCGGCCAATCGCATTGATCCATCGCGAAATGCTCTTTTCGATGCACGGTTGACTCCCATTGCACGGCAGACAGGAGCGGCAAATCTCAAAGATTTTGTCAAGCTTTTAAAAGTGGACCGCACGGAAAATTTGCACCGTATGGTTGCAGAAGCGATGACGATCAATGAGACCAGTTTCTTTCGCGATCTCAAGCCCTTTGAGATGTTGCGAGAAACGATTATTCCTCGTCTGATCGAACTGCGCAGAGATACGCGCAGACTTCGGATATGGAGTGCGGCGAGTTCAACTGGACAAGAGGCTTATAGCGTAGCCATGTTGATCGCAGAGCACTTTCCGTTGGTTGCGAGTTGGGATATCAAAATCGTAGGCACCGACATTTCACGTTTTGTTATCGATCAAGCGCAACAAGGGCGCTACCGAAGACTTGAAGTCAATCGTGGTCTGCCGGCAAGAATGTTATTGAAATATTTCAGCCGTGATGGTGAAGAGTGGGAGATCTCTGCGCGCATCCGGTCAATGTGCGAATTCCAATATGCCAATCTGTGCGGGCCACTCACCGGTCTTCCGTTATTTGACCTCGTGCTGTTGAGAAACGTGCTGCTCTATTTTCCGCCGCAGGACCGGAGTTCTCTCTTCCAAACGGTGTATCGGCAGATGGCTGCGGATGGCTGTCTGATGCTGGGTAATGCTGAGCAGGCAGAGGGGTCTACCGATCTTTTTGAGGTGGAGTTTGCTTCGGGCTCCTACTGCTACCACCCGAATGCAAATATCTGATTAGGCGACAACAGATGTTTCAGTGCATCTTAGATGTGAGCCACTAAAATCTGCGGCTTACGTTCAACGATGCCCCCAACCAAGCCCAGCTCGAAACCATCCGACGCCAATGCGGCGCTCGCTTTATTTCACCCCGTTACGGCAAAGTGGTTCAGGTCCATCTTTAAAAAGCCGACGGCTCCTCAAATCGAGGGATGGCCTGCAATCGCGCGAGGAGAATCGACGCTGATCCTTGCGCCGACAGGTACAGGAAAGACGCTTACGGCATTTCTCTGGTGTCTCAATCAACTTATGTTTCCTGCGGTAGGGGAATGGAGACAGGGATGTCGTGTGGTGTATCTCTCACCATTGAAGGCACTGGCAGTCGATGTGGAGCGCAATTTGCGCGCTCCGCTTGCGGGAATTGCAGCAATGGCCGAACGCGAAGGCGTAAAGGCACGAATCCCTGAGATCAACATTCGCACAGGCGACACGCCACAAAAAGAACGCTCCCGGTTTCGCAGGCATCCGGGCGAAATATTGATTACAACTCCCGAAAGCCTGTATCTGATGCTGACCTCGCAGGCCGCGGAGTCCTTGCGGACTGTAGAGACAGTAATCGTCGATGAGATTCATGCGCTGGTTCCGAGCAAGCGCGGGGCGCACATGGCGCTTTCGCTGGAGCGCCTGGAGCGGCTTACCGGGCGCAAGTTGCAGAGAATCGGACTCTCGGCAACGCAGCGGCCTCTGGAAGAGGTGGCCAGATTCCTTGGAGGAGCAGAAAACGAACCAAATGTTCAGCAAGTGCTCGCAACAAAAGAAGCTCTGCCAGCACTCATGAATGAAGTGCTGGAGTCCGATGCATTACCTGCCGCCAGATTCCGTCCTGTAACTATCGTCAATGCTGGCGCGCGAAAATTACTGGAGTTGAAGGTCGAGGTTCCTGTTATTGATATGGCGCGGCTCAGTGCTACGGAGGAGTCGCAGGACGGCAATGCCACTCAGGGGCCTAAGCGAACGTCGATCTGGCAATCGATCTATCCGAGCTTGCTGGAAATTATTCAACGGCGGACTTCGACCTTGATCTTTGTAAATGCCAGACGAGTTGCCGAGAGGCTCGCCGGTGCATTGAACGATCTGGCAGGCGAACCGATTGCGCGGGCACATCACGGATCGTTAGCGGCGGCACAGCGAAGCGAAATTGAAGAGATGCTGAAGGCGGGGAAGATCAGAGCATTGATCGCGACTTCATCGCTTGAACTGGGAATTGATATGGGAGCGATCGATCTTGTCGTTCAGATTGAAGCTCCGCCATCGGTAGCAAGCGGAATGCAGCGGATTGGTCGAGCAGGCCATCAGGTTGGTGCGCCTTCGCACGGGATCATCATTCCAAAATATCGTGCGGACCTGATTGCATGTGCGGCAGTCACACATGCGATGCATGAAGGGCTTGTGGAATCTACACGGTTTCTGCGAAATCCATTGGATGTTCTGGCGCAGCAGATTGTGGCTATCGTCGCACATCCTCCTCTCGATCCGGTTGAAGCAGATCGGTGGATGGAGCGGAAAGTAGATGACGAAGGTCCGGGAATCAGCTACAACGATTTGTTCTCACTGATACGAGGTGCAGCTCCCTTTGCAGAGCTGACGAAGACAGTTTTTGATGGAGTTCTGGATATGCTGTCGGGGCGATATCCGTCCGATGAATTTGCAGATCTTCGTCCTCGTATCACCTGGGACCGGAGGCGCGACTGGCTTACTCCGCGTTCCGGCGCAAAGCGAATCGCCATTTTGAATGGTGGAACAATTCCGGATCGCGGACTATATGGAGTCTTTCTCTCAGGCGAGCGCAATTCGCCGGTTCGTGTAGGCGAGCTGGACGAGGAGATGGTCTTCGAGAGCAAACCTGGCGAAGTGTTTACGCTTGGCGCATCTTCCTGGAGGATCGATGAAATAACTCCTGATCGCGTGTTGGTTTCGCCTGCGCCGGGTGAAGCTGGAAAGATGCCCTTCTGGCATGGTGATCGTGAGGGAAGACCACTCGAGTTCGGACGCAAGATCGGTGCGCTGGTACGGCAGTTGCGCGAGATGCCGAAGGGCGCTGCGGCTGCGAAATTAACTCTGGAACATGATCTAGCCTCTGGCGCAGCAGAAAACGCGCTGCGCTACATCTTTGATCAGGAACTGGCGACGCAGATTGTGCCGGATGACCGAAATATCGTAATTGAGCGTGTGCGTGATGAGCTTGGTGACTGGCGTGTATGTGTTCTGACGCCTTTCGGCAGTCGTATTCACGCGCCATGGGCAATGGCTGTATCTGCAAAGATTCTTGCCAACGACGGACCCGATGTCGAGACAATGTGGAGCGAAGATGGCTTTGTACTGCGGTTTCCAGAGACAGAGAATGCACCATCAGTAGAGCCGATTCTGCTCGATCCCAAAGAAGCTGCCGAATTGGTGCTCCGGCAATTGGGTTCCACAGCAATGTTTGCAACCAAGTTTCGTGAGAGTGCTGCTCGTGCTCTGCTGTTGCCGCGGCAAAGCATCGACAGGCGGACTCCGTTATGGCGACAGAGAAAGCGCTCACACGATCTTCTGAGTGTTGCCAGTCAGTATTCCTCGTTTCCAATTTTGCTGGAGGCTTATCGTGAGTGCCTGCGCGACGTTTTTGATATGCCCGCGCTTCAGGAGACTCTCCAACTAATTGCAAACCGCTCCTTACACGTACATACGGTGGACTCCCGCACTCCCAGTCCATTTGCTTCGGCACTGCTGTTCAGCTACGTCGCAAACTATATTTACGATGGCGATGCTCCGCTTGCGGAGCGGCGCGCTCAGGCACTTGCTATCGATCAGGATCAGCTTCGAGAACTGATGGGAGATGCAGACCTTCGTGAATTGCTGGATGCAAGCGCGATTGAGCAGACGGAAGAGCAGTTGCAGTGCATCGCTGAAAATTACAAAGCGAAGTCGATGGATGGAGTGCATGATCTGCTCCTTCGACTGGGTGATCTTTCAAGAGCAGAGCTGCGTGTACGCTGTACGAGCGATGCAGTTGCGGAGAGTGCAGCAAAGCTGCTGCGTGTGAAGCGAGTTCTGGAAGTTCAGATTGCTGGAGAAAGACGGTTTATTGCAGTGGAAGACGCTGCGCGGTACCGCGATGCGCTTGGAGTTCGTCTGCCATCGGGTGTGCCTGAAGCACTTCTTGAAACGGTATCCGAGCCGATGATCGATCTCGTACGACGATATGCGCGCACGCAGGGGCCGTTTACAACACAAGATGCAGCGCGGCGATTCAACCTGCCGCTGGAACAAGTGGAAGCTGTATTGCAGCGCCTGACGCGCACTGGCCGTCTTGTCGAAGGTGCGTTTCGTCCAGGCGGTGTTCACCGCGAGTGGTGTGAAGATGAGGTACTACGAACAATTCGGCGGAAGTCGCTGGCCCGATTGCGCAAAGAAGTCGAGCCGGTGGAGCAGCGCACGCTGGCGCGGTTGTTGACGCGATGGCAAGGGGTAATACAGCCTCGACGCGGTCTGGATGCGTTGCTCGATACGATTGAGAGTCTGCAAGGAGCTCCGCTGCCGGCATCGATTCTTGAGACTGAGATTCTGCCTGCACGATTGACTGGATACAAACCGGCAGACCTGGATATGTTGATTGCCGCTGGCGAAGTCGTGTGGGTTGGTCTGGAACCGCTGGGCGAGCGCGATGGAAGAATTGCACTTTATCTCGCAGATAAGTTGCCACTGCTTTGGAATCCGATGGCTTCGGAGCAGGAGCCGATTGGTGAGAGAGAGAAGAAGATCATCGCCTTCCTGCGCGAGCGAGGAGCCTCCTTTTTTCAGGCCCTCCATGATGGAGTTGGCGGCGGCTACCCTGGAGAGACAGTGGATGCATTATGGAATCTTGTTTGGAAGGGCATGATAACCAACGATGGAATGACCGCTCTGCGCGCTTATTGCGAGCGTCCGTCAACGAGCGCGCATAAGCAGCGACGGACGCACCAGCAGACAGGATTCCGCTCACGGCGCACAACTCCGCCGACAGCGCAGGGAAGATGGGCACTGCAGAGTGCAGCGTTTGCTTCAAACCATTCAGCTACAGCATGGAGTCACGCGATGGCGCAGCAACTGCTGGTGCGGTATGGAGTTGTCTTCCGCGAGACAGCACATGCGGAGAACCTTCCTGGGGGCTTCTCGGCAATTTACGACGTGATGAAGGCGATGGAAGAGGGAGGCAAAATTCGTCGGGGATATTTCGCGGCGGATCTTGGCGCGACTCAATTTGCTCTTCCAGCAGCGGTCGATCTGCTGCGTTCGTTACGAACAGAGCCGGAACTGGAGAAGCCTGAGATTGTGCAACTGGCGGCACCCGATCCAGCGAATCCTTATGGCGCGTTATTGCGATGGCCTGCAACTGTGGATATGACTTCATCGCTGACGCGCAGTGTCGGTGCGCGTGTAATCTTGTGCAACGGTGCGCTGACAGTTTATCTGCGACGAGCAAACCCGAATATCCAAGTATTTCTTCCGGAAGAAGAGCCACAAAGATCGCAGATTGTGCGTGCGGTTGCGGAGTTTCTCTCCGGACATGCCTACGCTGAGGAAGAAGAAAATCCGCGCGCAGGAATGCTAATTGCAACGATTAATGGGGTTGCCGTCGCAGAGCACCCGATGGCAAAGGCATTGCTGGATGCGGGGTTCTCGCCCGGAGCGATGGGATTCCATGTGCGGCGCAGACAGCAGACGCTAACGGTGCGTTGAATTGCTATTGAGGTTGCTGCTGTTGTTCCTGCTTTTTGTTGTTGTCGTTATCCCCGATTCCAAAGAGCTTCTGGAAGAAGTTTCTTTTCTTCTTTTGAGGTTCGGCAGTTTCGTTGTTATTGCCTTCAGGTGAAGTGCCGTTGGGAGCAGGTGTCGCGCCAGGACGGGCTGGAACCTGAGGATTCGTTCCGGGATGCGAGGGATAAGCTGATCCAGGTGCTGCTGGATTATTTTGCTGGACCGCAGGTGGATGTGCTCCAACGCCAAAGAGTCGCTGGAGGAAGTTCTGTGGGTTTTCGCCCATCTGGCTGCAGAAGTTCTGCGGCGCGGTGCCATCCAGAAAAGCGACCGTGAAGTCATCCGGGCAGGATGCATCGGCCAACAGATCGGTATTTTTATCCAACGTGACCGTGGTTACACCTTCAGGCGGAGTGAACGGTTTTGTATCGGAGTATTCCGGCAGCTTGACGGCGCTCTTCATGAACTCGGCCCAGATAGGCGCGGCTGCATCGGCTCCCTGAAGTTTAATGTCGGTGTAGTCGTCGTTGCCTACCCAGACAACGCAGAGAAGATTAGAGGTATAGCCAGCGAACCATGCATCGTGTTCTGTGCCGGTCTTGCCTGCGGCTGGAGCGGTAAATCCGCGTGCACGCACGGTATATCCGGTGCCATGATTGATGACGTTCTCCATCAGCGACTGCGTGAGATAGGCAACGCGCGGATCGAGCACCTGACGTGCCTGTGGAGAAAAGTCAGCAACGATATCGCCGTTCGCATTGCGAACCGAGGCAAGCATCCATGGATCAATGTGCACGCCATTGTTGGCAAATACTGTATACGCGCCGGCCATATCGATTGGCGTAGCGTCGTAGGCTCCAATGGCGACGGACGGAGTAGCGCGGGCATTGGAGATGCCGGCGGAGCGGGCAAGTGCAGCGACGTTTCCATAGCCAACCTGCTGGGCCAGCGCGATGGTGGCGATGTTGAGCGAGTGCACCAGGGCTTCGTTTGCAGTGACCATGCCGGGATATTCGCCCTTGACCATATTTCCAGGCATGTACGACTGGCCGTTGAT
>DASRSR010000071.1:0-59794 GCA_035656355.1 Edaphobacter sp. | reverse complement strand
GGTGTGGTATCGGGACTACGCCGCCTACTGCGGCATCTCGACAACAACTCGCGGCGGCCTGTTCGCCATTGTGGCCCAGCTTGGAGCGCGCAGGGCCGTTGTACAGAAGAAGATTGGCGACTGGCCACAAAGCAATCACTTTATCCCTGTATGCCAGCCGGCCAAATGGCAACGATTGCCCATGCGAGTGACGATTCAGCCAACGGGTGGCATGGCAACGACATACAGCGTTCTTGGATCGGCGTCGCTGGTGGAAGAAGGCGATAACGACGCGGAACAATAAATCTCTGCCTGTGTAGAACAATTTGCGTCGCTTGTGCGTACCTCCTTTCCAACAGAGACTGTTCATGATGCGATCATGGCAACATAAGATTTCCACGCTTGAACACTGGCGACCCTGGCAACGCCTCACCTGCTTTCTAGTAGTTGCGATCCTTAGCGTAATCGGATATCTGGCGCTGTTCGGTGTCCTTTCTCACGGAAAGGACCTTCAGACTGCACCGGCTGCTTCAATTGCGCCGCTTTTGCTGGCTGGCGTATTGCTCATATTGAATCTGATCTTTCTTCGTGCCGAGGGTTGGTCGCAGGGTGCAATTGGGCTAGACCAGCCATGGAGGCGGATTTGCCAATTCTTTACAGGCTTTGGCTTCGGTTGTGCGTTGGTCATGGTTTGGGCAATCCTGCTGACAATATGCATGGGCATCCAATGGCACTGGGCAAGAAGCTTCCACCTGGCCGGTGCCTTGCCATTGTTGTCATTTACGCTTTTTCTCGCCGCATCGGAGGAGCTTGCCTACCGCGGTTATCTGCTTTTGCGAATGAGCAGATCGCACAGCGCACTCGCAAGCGCCTTCATTACATCGCTGCTATTCACCGTGATGCACCTGCAAGGCGGAGTGCCATGGCTAAACGCCATGGCTGGAATCTTTACCTGCGCTCTGGTCTATTCCGCTCTTGTTCTGCGCTGGAGCAGCGTTCCGCTGGCCATTGGCTTTCACGCAGCCAATAACGTAATGCAAAACCTGCTCGGGCTGCGTGAAAGCCCGATGACGATACTGCAGCCTGCGGGAGGTCACAGTGCGGGCGGAATGCTGGCCTTGGCTCTGGTATCGGTACTCAATATCGGTGTCTTTGTCGTTCTTTGGCGGGGGACACATCCCCACACAGGAAGCGCCTGGACTAGGAAAGCTATTGACAGCAGGGTAAGCAAAGAACTTGTGAACTGATCTCTTCTGAAGGACGTAAAATATCGCATGAGGCTTGTCATTGCATTTTTCTTTCCGTGGCTGACCTTCTTTACCATCGGCCGTCCGCTGGCCGGACTTCTTTGTTTGATTTTGCAGGTCACCGTGTTGGGCTGGATTCCGGCAACCATCTGGGCTGTTTATGCGCTGAGCCAGTACAAGACCAACCAGAAGATCCATCGTGCGCTGAGCCGCCAATACTGACCAATGAGCACAGTGAAGAAGTTTCGCGGCGTACTGGAGCCGGACAACACCAATCTGAAGTGGACCATCGTTCGTATACCGTTCGATGTGGCTAAGGCCTGGCCGAAGCGAAATCGCCTGCGCGTGCGCGGCACCATTAATGGCTTTGCCTTTCGCACGTCGCTCTTCGGCTTAACGCAGGGCGGTCATTATCTGCCGGTCAATAAAGTGATGCAGAAAGGCGCAGGCGCCACGCTGGGCAGCCTGGCCGAGATTGCGTTGGAGCCGGACCTTGAGGAGCGTACCTCTGTTGTGCCGCCGGAGTTGGCGAGGTTGTTGAAGCAGCACAGCGCAGTGAAGAAGTTTTATGAGCAGCTGAGTCCCTCCGCCCGCGACGACATTGCCCGCAACATCAGTGAACCTAAGAGTGCAGATGCCCGCCAGCGCCGCGCCGAACAGATGATCGAGCGGATGATGCTGGCCATGGAAGGCGAACGTGAGCTGCCGCCGATTCTCCAAGCCGAGTTTGCGCGACGCCCGAAGGCGCGCGAAGGATGGAATGCGATGACGCCGGTTCAGCGGCGTGGACATCTGATGGGCATCTTTTACTACCAGGGCCCGGAAGCGCGAGAGAAACGAGCGCGTAAAGCGGTGGATGATGCGTTGAGGCCGGCGGAAAAGGATTAGCATCCTACCCCCAGGTAGCTTTCCTAAAGGCACGACCACGGATGAACACGGAGAACCACGGATTTTAAATGCAGAGGTCCTTCGACTTCGCACTACGTGCTTCGCTCAGGATGACGCGGTTTGGATGATGTGGCTTTTGCTTGAAAATAACATGGCAATAAGACAATCGAGCAGCTCAGCCCTTCGAACGCCGCGGCGGTGGCGATATACTGAGGAGTGCCCATGAAGCCGTCTTTTTCTTCCACTTCCCGTCAGAAAATCCGCAAGGCAGCCTTCTCTCCAACCAAAGCCCATCCGCTGGACCTGGGCGAAGGGCGGCGCATCCGCTCGACTACGGTAATCTGCGTGCGACGCGGTGATTCGGTTGTAATGGCCGCCGATGGCCAGGTTTCGCTGGGAAATACAGTGATGAAAGGCACGGCGAAGAAGATACGACGGCTCTATCAGGATAAGGTGCTGGCGGGTTTTGCCGGCTCAACCGCTGACGCCTTCTCGCTGTTTGCCCGGTTTGAAACCAAACTGGAGCAGTACGCCGGAAACCTGGGTCGCGCCGCGGTGGAACTGGCTAAGGACTGGCGGACCGACAAGATGCTGCGTCAGCTTGAGGCGCTGCTGATTGTCGCCGACTCCAAGCACACCTTTCTGCTGAGCGGCACTGGCGACGTGATCGATCCTGATGAAGGCATTGCCACGATCGGCAGCGGCGGCAGCTTTGCGCTGGCCAGCGCACGAGCGCTGATGGAAAACACCGACCTGAACGCGCGAGACATCGCCGTGAAGAGTCTAAAGATTGCCGGTCAGATCTGCATCTATACCAATGACCAGATGACGGTGGAAGAACTGAAGGCGGAGTAAAGCAGTTATTAGTTTTTAGCCGTTAGCTATTAGCTTCGTTTTATTCCGCATTCACTAAATGACGCTTCTAACTAAAAACTAGAGGCTAACAGCTAGGAAAAACTTTATGGCTATTTTTTTACCCGGAACAGCGGACGATCAGGCATTAGCACTCGATGAGATGACTCCGCGCGAGATCGTCGCCGAGCTGGACAAGTACGTTGTAGGGCAACATGCAGCCAAGCGTGCAGTCGCGATTGCGCTGCGCAACCGGATGCGGCGGCAGAAGCTGACGCCGGAACTTGCCGACGAGATTATGCCCAAGAACATCATCATGATTGGGCCAACAGGCGTGGGCAAGACCGAGATTGCGCGACGGCTGGCAAAACTGACCAACTCGCCGTTTCTGAAGGTGGAGGCCAGCAAGTTTACCGAGGTCGGTTATGTGGGCCGCGATGTCGAATCCATCGTGCGCGACCTGGTGGAAATTGCCATCGACATGGTGCGCGAAGAGAAGATGGACGAGGTGGAAGACAAGGCCGAGCTTGCCGCCGAAGACCGATTGCTGGACCTGTTGCTGCCACCAACACCCGTTGCTACCGCTACGACGCATGAGAGTGGAAGCAATGTGATCCAGTTGCCGGCGACGACTTCCACCGATGGCGATGAGAAGCCAGGCGACCGCGAACAGCGCACGCGAGAGAAGCTGCGCCAGCAGTTCCGCGAAGGCAAGCTGGATGAGCGCATGGTCGAGATTGATGTGCGTGACCGTACGCAGGCTACGTTTGAGATCTTTTCCAACCAGAGCGCGGAAGAGATGGACATCAACCTGAAGGACATGCTGCCGGGCCTGTTTGGCAACCGCACCAAGAAGCGCAAGATGAAGGTCTCCGAGGCCTTCGAGTATCTGGTGCAGGAGGAAGAGAGCCGTTTGGTGGATATGGACCAGGTGACGCGGGCGGCAGTGGAGCGTGTTGAAGACTCGGGCATGGTCTTTCTGGACGAGATCGACAAGATTGCCGGACGCGAAGGCGGACATGGACCGGACGTCTCGCGCGAAGGCGTGCAGCGCGACATTCTGCCCATCGTGGAAGGAACGACGGTCAACACGAAATACGGCATGGTTTCGACCGACCACATTCTGTTTATCGCGGCCGGTGCGTTTCATGTCTCGAAGCCGAGCGACCTGATTCCTGAGTTGCAGGGCCGCTTCCCCATTCGCGTGGAGCTGCAGTCGCTGACGGTGGAAGATTTTGTACGCATTCTTACTGAACCGAAGTCATCGCTGGTGAAGCAGGCAACGGCGCTGCTCGAAACCGAGGGGCTGAAGCTGGAGTTTACGAAGGAGGCCATTGCAGAGATGGCGCAGTTCTCCTTCAAGGTGAACGAGACAACCGAGAACATTGGTGCGCGCCGTCTGCACACCATTCTTGAGCGCGTGTTGGACGAGATTAGCTTCCAGGCTCCCGACCTGATGAAAAACCAGACCGCCGGAGCAACCGACGAGGGCGTGGTGGCGCAGGTTGCCGCATCAGCGCCGCTGAAGGAAGGCGACAAGCCGGCGACGCCGCTGCCGGTCATTGAGCGGCAGACAACGACAGGCACGGAGAAGGTGATCGTCGTCGATCCGGAGTACGTGCGTCAGCAGGTAGCGTCGATTGTGAAGGACCAGGACCTGTCGCGGTACATCTTGTAGCGGGACGAGTACAACCACGGATTAACACGGAAAGACGCGGATCAAAGCATTGGCAGTTTTGAAATTCGTGTTCGTCCGAGATAATCCGCAGTCGAAAAACAAATACAGGGATCGCTCCGCTGCGCGGCTTCGGTCGAGATGACGTGCGGTTGAAGTTTGTACTTTCCCACTCAGCGCGATAAAGCCGCGATGGATACACCCCAAGGTTGGTTTCTGGTGGAATCACCAGCAACTAACAACTTCCCTGTTCCTGCCTAATTGACGCGGCAGATAAGGCATTTCAGATAGGTTGTTTCGGGCAGGGTGAGGATGGCCGGATGATCGGGCGCAGCGCCACGAACTTCGAGTACCTGCACGTGACGTCCCGCGTCCGAAGCGGCGGCGGCAACGACGGCGGTGAATTCTGCGAGTGAGACGTGGTGTGAGCAGGAGCAGGTCACCAGCGTTCCGCCAGGTTTGAGCATCTTGATGGCGCGCAGGTTCAGTTCTTTGTAACCGCGCAGCGCACCTTCGGCGGCTCGTTTCGATTTGGCGAAGGCAGGAGGATCGAGCACGATGGTGTCGTACTTCTCTCCGGCAGCTTCGAACTCGCGCAGAAACTCGAAGGCATCGGCTTCGATCCACTCTACTTCGGCGCGAAGGCCGGGGTTCAGCTCAAAATTGCGGTCGGCAACTTCGAGCGCGGCACGGCTGGCATCGATGCCGCTGACATGCGTGCAACGCTGGGCCAGATGCAGCGCGAAGCCGCCCTGGTAGGTACAGACATCGAGGGCGCGGCCACGCGCATAGCCTGCGGCAGCAGCATAGTTGAGACGCTGGTCGAGAAAGGCACCGGTCTTTTGGCCGGTGGTGGCGTCGTAGTGCAAGCGCAGGTCGTTAATCGTGAAGATGGTGGTGAGGCTGGGACTGGCGGGGGTGGTAGTGTGAAGTGGTTCCGGCGAAGGAGCGGCGAGCTGCTCGAGCTCACGGATTTTAGGATCAGGGCGCTCGATGATGGTAGCGGGATGAAGGCGGTCGCGAAAGGTATGCGTGAGTAGTTCGCGGACGTCATCCTGCGCTGTGCCCTGGGTCAACAGTTGCAGGATGATGAGGTCGTTGTAGCGGTCGGCGATGATGCCCGGCAGATTATCGGCTTCGGAGAAGATGAGGCGGCAGGCGTTGTTCTGGGGCGATTGCGGAGCGAGCTCGTCGCGCAGAGTAAGGGCCGCTGTGACGCGCTCCTGAAGTTGCGCCAGATATGCCGAACGCGTGAGCGCGGCTTCGCGTGAGACGAGCCGCAGCGCGATCTGCGAGGCGCTGCTATAGAGGGCGGTGCCCAATGGGATGCCACGGCTGTCCATAACCGTAGTGAGGGAGCCGGAAGGAATTTCAACTGCGCCAATGGGCGGGACGAGGGTTTCGATGTCGGAGCGATAGATCCAGAGATGTCCGGCGCGAATGCGATCTGCCGTACGCCGCGTAATACTGGCCGCTGGTCCATGAGGTTGAGCGGCTGTGGTTCGTGGGGCGCGAATTGGCGGGGGCTGCTTCGGCATTCTTCTATAGTCGCATGTGGATGCGATGGACGTGGAAATGCAACGGACTGGTCAGGGAGGCTCTGATTAAGTCTCGAATATTCCCTCGGCGGCTAAAGCCGCATTGCAGACAGGGCTGTTTGTGGCGCGACTGAAGTCGCGCCCCTTCAAAACGAAGACTCAATCCGACCTTCCCTAAAGAAGAACTGTTCTAGGCTTTGTGCATAAATCATTATGCAGACAGATACTCGATCATCGCAGCAGCATAATTTGATCGAGTAAACCATCTTTGGTGACATAAACAAGGATCGATATGTCCTTCTTCGAGCCTTTCACCTTGTAGGAGAATCCATACATACCGCCGCGCTCGAACCGGTCTTGCGTTTCCAGCGAGACGACGGTACCTAAGGGTTGCAGGCTATTGCGGTAGTCGGCGAGTGCAATCTTGGTGAAGTAGTACTGAAGGTTGGGAGCCAGTAATTTCCTGTCTACATGCCCCTGCTGCAGTTGAGCGATCACCTTTCGCACCAAAGCCTCTGTGGAAGGATCGCTCGCAACCGGAGTCTTTGCTGCCGGTGCGAAGGCGATGTCTTCGATTGCGCTGGCTATCTCTGCCGCTCCTCCATCTCCGTTCACGATGACCGCGACTGCCGTGTCCTGAGCGGGAAAGACTGTGTTCTGCGTGGTAAAGCCGCTTAGCTCACCGCCATGAGCAAGCGTCCTTCTGCCATTCTGCACGCGAAGAAAGAAACCCATGCCATAGCCTGTACCGGTGCCGTCGGGCAGCGTGAACTCAGATTCCATTATTTGCCAACTGGATGGTTTGAGCACATGCCGCTTCAGGACGACCGTGTCCCATTTGGCGAGTTCACCGATGGGCATCGCCAGCGATCCGCCACCGGAGAGAGTTCCTTTTCCTTCTCGTGGACACTCTCGTGCAGGACCGAACCCAAAATGACAGTAGCCGACAGGAAGTGGTGGAACCTTGTCGCCGTCGAGATTGACTACATGCTCGATACCCGCTGGCTGCAGCACGTTCGCCTGCAGGAATTCAAAGAATGGTTGTTGCGACACCTTTTCAACGATCAGTGCTGCGAGAAGATAGTTGGTATTGCTGTATTCCCAGCGGGTTCCGGGGGCGAACCCCAATGGCTTCGATGTCCACTCGCGCACGAGTGCCATGGGCGTCGTTGTCGATGCCACTTCCGGTGTCAGATAGTCTTCGGTGTAATAGTCGGCGTATCCGCTGACCTGGTTCAGAAGATTGCGGAGCGTGACCTCGTGCGAATGCGCAAGCTGTGGATACCAGGTTGACACTGGATCGTCGAGCCGCAGTTTGCCGCGTTCCACAAGCACCATGACTGCCGCTGCGGTGAACTGCTTGGAGACTGATCCGATCCCATACGGCATCTCGACCGAAGCCTTTGCTTCCGGCTTGACCCGTGCATCTCCGAAGGCTCCGGTGTAGACCACTTGCCCATGCTGCACGAGTGCAACAACGGCACCTGGATTGCCGGACTTCTGTAGCGTGGAGGCTACCTGCGTCTCAATCCTGGCTCGCATGTCGGGTGTCACTGCATTTTGTTGAGACAGTGCAGAATTTCCTGCAATGGGCATGGTAAGAGCAAGCAGCCACGTCAGCCGAGAATTTCGCATATAGAGGTTATAGAGCAATTCGAGCGTTTGTGGCTGGATGACAAGATGCGGATTCCTTTCCCCTTAGACTGCGCTCAGGGTGCGGAATGAAATGCAAAGGAAAGACAGGGATCTCTCCACTCCGGCCGCAAAAGCGCCGCCTTCGGTCGAGATGACGTGCTTTTGTGTGAGTCATCCCACCTTAGGCGCGATAAAACCGCGCAGGATGGGGTACCAAGTGTCTGTGGCTGTTACGGTGAGTCGGGCTTTCAGCCCTCTGTTCTTGCAATATTGCTTACCTGGGGTTGCGCCCCAGGTTGGTATGAGACGCGCCGTTGGCGCTTTTCATGGCTTAAGGCATGAGTTTGCCTGCACTCTCAATCAGAAATAACCAATGCGGAAAGAAAAATAATAGAGAAGGGTTCAAACGCAGAGTCCCTTCGGGAATGACAACCACGGAAAACTACCCCTCAGCGGAAATAGCTATAAAGGTAATGGGAGTGTGTGTGCAACAGGTTGATGTAGTCGTTCTGGGAGCGGGCGCGGCGGGCATGATGTGCGCCATCGAAGCCGGAAGGCGGGGACGGCGCGTGGTGCTGCTGGACCATGCTGAGCGCGTTGGCAAAAAGATTCTGATCTCGGGCGGAGGCCGCTGCAACTTTACCAATATTCACTGTCGGGCGGAGAGCTTTCTCTCTGAGAATCCGCATTTTGCCAAGTCGGCGCTGGCGCGGTTTACCCCGGCGGACATTATCGCGATGGTGGAGAAGCATGGGATTCGCTATCACGAAAAGACGCTTGGGCAGCTCTTTTGCGATCGCTCTGCAATGGACGTGGTAACCATGCTGGAGCGTGAGTGCGCTGCGGCTGGCTTACGCGTGCTAACCGGAACGAAGGTGAACGCGGTAAAGCGAGATGCATCGTTTGTGGTGGAGACCACGGCGGGAGTTTTTCGCGCAAGCGCAGTCGTCGTAGCGACCGGTGGGCTGTCGATTCCGAAGATGGGCGCGACGGGATTTGGCTACGACCTGGCGCGACAGTTTGGGCTGAAGGTAGTGGAGTGCCGACCGGCGCTGGTGCCGCTGGTTCTGGCAACGGAAGACGCCACAGCGTGGTGCGATCTGACTGGACTTTCAATGGCAGTGAATGCGACTGCCGGGGAGCGCAAACGACGCGCCAGCTTTCGCGAGAAGATGCTGGTAACGCATCGCGGGTTAAGTGGCCCGGCGATTCTGCAGGCATCGTCATATTGGCGGCCCGGCAGTGCGGTGGAGATTGATCTGGCCCCGGAGGCAGAGGTATTCGCTCCGGTGCTGGCTAAAAATGCGCGGCGGGACTCTGCTGCCGCTGTGGCTGCGCTGCGCGCAGTATTGCCAGCACGAATGGCAGAACGGTGGATCTCGCTGAATCTGCCGCCGGACTGGACGAACGGCTCCATTGCGGCGATGGAGCGGAAGATTCATACATGGCGCATTCTGCCTGCCGGTACCGAAGGCTACGCCAAAGCGGAAGTAACAGCAGGCGGAGTGGACACGGCTGAGTTGGATGCGAAGACGATGCAGAGCCGCAGCGTTCCGGGACTCTACTTTATCGGCGAGGTAGTGGATGTAACCGGCTGGCTGGGTGGATACAACTTCCAGTGGGCATGGGCCTCGGGCGCAAGCGCAGGGCGCGCGGTTTAGCTAACTGGCAAAATACGTGACCACGGATGAACGCGGATATGCACGATAAATCAGTGCTCTCTCCGTGATAATCCGCGGCCGAGAGATAAATACAGAGGTCTCTCCACTACGCTGCGCTCCGGTCGAGATGACGTGGTTCGGGATTTATACGTTCCCAAGCATTGTCTACTTCTTATGCGAGCCTTCTTTTTCAGGACTGGGTATGAACTCTTCCGGAGTCGAGTGTCCGCGATGGCAGGTTCCGCAGGAGACCTGCATCATGCCGCCTTTGTCGGGGAGCTGGGTGAGGTACTTTGCGTTGATCTCGGCAGTCATGCGCATCATGACGCGGGCGGCTGCTTTCTCCGGCTTGGCATCGGAGGCGAAGTCCGGACGGTGCGTTTGCGCGTTCTGCTCGTGGCAGAAGTTGCAGTGCACTCCAAGCGCGCCGGTGAACTGACGCATGGTTGCCATCAGATCTTTGGATGAGATGTCTTTGGGCAGCACCTGAAGATTGGTGGGCTTGGGCAGTTCGCGGTGAGCTGGAGGGGGAGCTGCCAGCATTGCAGAAGGAAGAAGGACCAGAGCAGCAGCAAACGCATAGGTTAGAGAGCTTCTGCGAAGACCTGCATTCATTTTTCGACGCCTCACAAAGTTCTGAGCTGGATACGGATTGAATACTACAAAAGTTGCCGCGGGAACGCACTTTCATTTAACGATGATCGTGAGCTGGATGGTGCGCGTCAGCCCGGCGCTGGTTGCCGAGACGACAATGGGATATGTCCCTGCCGGAGTCGCGGAGCCTGAAGATGACGGGCCACCTCCCGGGGGCGAGTCCGTGGGAATCTTGCGGCCTGCTCCGCAGCCGAGGGGAAAGAGTACGGATACCAGCAGCAGGAGGCAAATGAGAGGTGGAATCCGCCTGCGACGCAGAGCAAAGAGGCTGAGGGGAAGAAGCATGGCGAGCCAGAGCATCTTGCCTTGAGCAGCGGTGCCGGCAGAGGCCGCAATTCCCGTCTGCACTACAACGGAGACGGTAAGGGGAGAGCCGTTCAGCGAGGCAGTGGATGGCGTGATCGTGCAGGAGGAGTTGACGGGCGCTCCGGTACAGGTGAATGCAACTGCGCCACCGGTAGAAGAGGAACGGAACAGAAGCGGAAAGGTGGCCTTTTCGCCGCTCGGTATGGTGACTGTCGTATCGCCATCGGCTGCGATGGCAAAATCGACGGCAGTTCCACTGAGCCGCAATGTCTGCGGCGAGTTGGGAGCACTGTCGGTTACGGTGAGGGTGCCGGAACGCGCTCCGCTGGCTGTGGGGACGAAGATGATCTGCAGGGTACATGCGGTTGCAGGCGCAAGCGCGGAGCCGCAGGTGTTGCTTCCGGGCAGGATGCTGAAGTCTCCGCTGGTTGCGAAGCTGCTAATGCTGAGCAGAACGCCACCGTTATTGCTGAGGGTGACGGTCTGCGGCAACGCGCTCTGTCCAACGCCGGTTGCAGGAAAGGTAAGGTTGAACAACGGCGAGAGCGAGACACCCGGAGGGGCGACTCCGGTGCCGGTGAGCGAGACGGTCTGTGCGCGATACTGATCGGAGACGATGAGTGTGCCGCTGGCGGGGCCGATGTTCTGCGGCTGAAAGCTGACATTGATAGCGCAACTGGAGTGCGGATTGAGCGAGTTGCCACAGGCATTGGCAACGGTAAAGTCGCCAGTGCTGATGCGGGCAGCAATGCCGGTGAGCGGCTCATCGCCGGAGTTAGTGAGGATGACCTGCTGGGCAACGCTGACGGTCGTAAGCTGCTGCGGACCGAAGATCAATACTGACGTAGAGAGGGCATCTGTCGCGGGCAATGTTCCGGTACCGCTGAGCGCGGCGGTCTGCGGTCCTGCGCCGGTTCCGATGCTGAAGGTTCCTGTGCGCACACCATTTGCGGTTGGGGTAAATGCAATTGCGACGGTGCAGCCGGTTTGCGATGCAAGCGTTGCGCCGCAGGTGTTCGCCGTGAGATGAAAGTCTCCTGTGACTGTGGGATTTTGTAGCGTAATGGTGGTTGTGCTGGTGTTGGAGATAGTGATGTTTTGCGCAGCGGTTGTGCTGTTTACAGTTGTTGCAGGAAAGCTGAGCGCTGCCGGATTGATAACAACTGGTGCGGGATCAGTGCCGGTGCCGGAGAGTGCTGCGGTGATCTGTCCACCAGAGACATTGGCATAGATGGTGAGCAAGCCGGTGCGGGAGCCGATTGCGATGGGCAGAAATCGCATGTGAATAAGGCATGTCGCGCCAATTGGAACGGATGCAGAGGTGCAGGTATCCGTCTCTGCAAAGTCGCCGGAAAGATTGATGCCGCTGATGTTCAGCAGAACATCTCCTGAATTTGTGACGGTAATGACCTGCTCTTCACTTGCTGTAGAGATCGTCTGAGAGCCGAAGTTGAGAGCTCCGGGCGCAAGTGAGATTGCGGCATTGGCAGCACTGCCTGCTGTGAGTAGAGGAATCTGCCAGATGCCACGGCCATAGGTTGCTGCGCGCAACATTCCGGTGCGGCCGTCGCCGGTAGGCATTGCGGAGGCAACGGCAAGTTGTGTCACCGGCGCGTTGGGCAGGCCGGAGCCATAGATGCTCCAGCAACTGACACCCGCGCAGTTGCTTGCCTGCGTCGTGACATAGACGCCGGTATCGAGCGCAACGTAAAGCGTGTTGGCATTATTTGGATCGACGACGATGCTGTTTGCCGGAGCATCGGGCAGGTTGCCGCTGATGTTGGTCCAGTTAGCTCCGCCATCGGTAGAACGGTAGAGGTGAGGAACGCGAAAGCCCATGACCGTGGCATACACGGTCTTGCCGGTAGGATCATGCGGGTCGGCAGCAATCGAGGAGATGTCGAATCCACCGGGATTGAATTTGTGGTTGTAGGAAAAGTCGTTGGTGACGGGCGAGAGGGCCAGATCCGTCCAGGCCGTTGTGCTGCCAGCCGTATCGGCTTGCGCGGTTGAGAAGAGATGCCCGCCAAAAGCGGTGCTTACGCCGCCGTCGAGCGCGCCTGCCATTCCTGCATAGAGCACCTGTGAGCCGCGAGTGCCTGCAGGGCCAGCGGCTGCAAGCGAACGGACCATGGGATTATTGCTGCTGCACGATGAGCTGGGGGAACCACCGAAGAAACGGCTGATGGCATTGGCAGATGACCATCCGGCTCCGTTAGCGGCGGCCCCGCGCCACGCGCGGCATGTGCCGATGAGAACATTGGAACTAAGCGCGGGATCGAGCAGCCAGGGAACGTCAATCAGCGAGATGTCGTTTGCCGTCTGCGCTGCACCGATGGTTGACGCTCCAGCGAAGTCGAGCGCAGTACAGGCAGCACCATTGGCGCACTGCTTAATATTTACGCCTGCGCCATTGGAGATATACCAAAGCAGAGGATTGTTTTGATCGATAGCGACGGTGCCACCTTCAGCGGGTGAGAGCTGCTGCCACGCGGTGGAAGCGGCAGGCGAAGCTGACGAAGTTGCAGCGGTGCCGTTTGCTCCCAGACCAGCGAGCAACGTGCCGGGGTCAGTTGGATGCTGCGCAAAGCTGACCACTTCGGCCAGCGAACCGAGGCTGCCGTTCAGGTTCTGGAAGTGCGTTGCGTCATCGGCAGAGCACGGGGTGGCTTGCTGATTCACATTGTCGGTGGAGCGCCATAGACCACCATCGTTGCCCAGATAAAGCGTGCTTGAGCTGGCAACCGCCGCGATGGCGTGTTGCGCAGGAGCGACCATCGCAGGAGCGACGCAGCCGTTGACCGCGTTGGTTGTATTCCGTAACGAACAACCATTGGCCAGCGAACAGCGATAGAGATCGACGGTTCCGGCAAAGAGCAGCGTGTCCGGCGCGCCAGATGTCACGGCAGGCACAGCCGCCAATGCAAGATCGTAGTCGGCCTGCGGAATGCGCCTGCCGGAGCCGGTTTCAAGAGGCGTTGACGTGAGCTGGGTACCAAAGGTGACAGGCCTGGAACAACTTGTACCGGAGAGCGCACAGACATCCTGCCACAATCCTTGATCTACGTTGTTACGGTCCACGGTGAGCGCAAAGGTGTCTCCGGTGACGGGCTGAACGGCGAGCGCTCCGCGAAAGATAGGGCAGGAGGGATTGCCGCTTCCATCTGGATTGGTAGGACACGTGGTGAGATCGAGATTTATACCGGGCTGACTGGTCAGCCGTGTCCAGGTTGCGCCATCGGCAGACTCGTAATATCCGTGATAGCGGACGGCAGCATAGAAACGCTGGCGCACCGGGTTCCAGACTACGGCAGTGACTGCATTACTGCCGCCTTGCTTAAAGGACAATGGACGCTGCACCCTCTGGCTACCATCCATAATGGTTGCCATCTGCCAGGTAACACCTGCGTCGGACGAGTAATAAAGCCCCATCACGCTGTTGTTGGCATCGGGTGCGCTGACCAGAGCTCCCTCGGCCGCCTGCGAGATGGCAACGACAACAGTGTTGGGAGAGATGCTGCTCCAGGCGAAGCCCGCGACACCCAGGCCAATAAATGAATGATGGCCGTTAACGCCGTCATCGGACTGCTGGATCAGCGTCCAGGTAAGGCCAGCATCGTCAGAGCGGAGAATACCGCCGCCATAAAAAGAGTCTGTCGCATCATTGGGGTCGCCTGTTCCGGCCAGCACAATGCCGGAGTGCACGCTGACTGCGCCAATGCTGAGCGATGGCATGACGTAGCTGCCGGAATTCTGGTTATAGACCGGCAGCGTATCGGTGAGCGGGGCGAACGTAACATCGCTCTGCGGACCGGCTGCATTGGTGGACTTCCACACTCCGCCGCCGGTCGTGCCGAGGTATACGGTGTTACCGGAGGCATCGGCCGGATCGACCGCAATCGCGGTGACACGACCGGTGACTTTGCCATAGGCGAGACTTTCTACCTGTGCAGGCCCGAGGGGCTGCCAAGCAGCATTGAGTCCGGAGGGCGATTGTGCATCGTGCGCAACGGGAGCGACGCCACTGAGCAACTCAGCTTCCTGGGTGCGTGCCGCAGACATGCTCTGTGCTGCAGTCGTGGGATGCGATAATCCACGGCCGCGAAGAAAGTTCTGCGCACGGAGACGCGGCGTTTCATTGTTTATAGCGCTGCTCGCATATTGCCTTTGCTGTGCGAGAAGCGATGCAGTCGATGCTGCGAAGAGCAGGATTGCAAGATACACGGCTTTATGGGCGCACAAGAAAGGCGCGCCGCGTCCGAAGACGGAGCCGGAATTTGCGCCTGGATTCATAGCATCGTTTCGGTGGAATGCAGATCGCTGCTTCCGATACTCCGGGGAGTATTCTCGAAAATCAATGCTGAAGCGGCTAAAGAATTTCTAAGAATTCCGCAATGGGATAAGAGGGATCTCATGGACTGCTCTGCTTGGTTCCCCTGCCTTCTGATATTGAATGATGCAGGGATGAATCTATCGCAGGCGCAGTGGTGGAGCAATCTCCTGATAGTTGTAGTTGCACGTTAAAAAATAAATGCGGCCCGCAGGCCGCACTTTCTAAGCAAGAATTCTGTTGTTTACCACAGGCCCCAGGCGCGGCTGATGTAGTCGCTGAGGGTCATGGTGATCAGCGCGAAGAAGGTAAAGAAGCCGGCGGCGACCGTCATCTTAATGAGCTTCGACTGATACTTGACGTGCATGAAGAAGAGGATGACGACGACTGCTTTAATACTGGCGATCGCCAGCGCGACGACAGGATTGAAGATGCCGAGATCAACATAGGCCGCGATCACCGTTAGGCCGGTGAAGATCAGCAGCGTCACCCATACGATCGTATAGGTAACCGGCGTCACAATGTGGTGCTCGGCGTGCTCCGGGTTAGTGACGTTCGATGGGTCGTGGTAGTGCTGCTCGGTCATGCTTGTCTCCAGTCAAATCTGCGGCTTTCGTCTCAGTGTCTCGCGTTAATCGAATGGGGTCGTCAATAGACCGGATGTCGATTGATGAGATAGAGCAATGGGAACAGGAATAGCCACACAATATCGACAAAGTGCCAATATAAAGCGAAGTTTTCTATCGGTGCGACGTAACCTGCCGTGAAGTCGCCTCGATGCGCTCGGACGGTAAGCCATACAAGGATTCCGAGCCCGATGAGCATGTGCAGCGCGTGCAGGCCGGTCATAGCAAAGTAAAGCGAGAAGAATATCTGTGTCTTCTTCGCGGCATCGGGAGAGATTGGCTCTTCTTTGATGCCGTAGGCATGCGGGTTGACGAACTCGGAGATGTCGAAGTGGTCGCCGGGAATGTGATGGTGCACCCACTCTTCGTGCCACTCATCGCCTTTGATGCCGATAAAGATGCCGCCGAAGAACATGGTGAGGACGAGCGTCAACACCAGAAAACCCTTCTTCTTCATCTCGGAGGCCCAGACAGCCAGCGCCATAAAGAAGCCCGAGGTGATCAGGACGGCGGTATTGGTTCCACCGAGCGGCACGCTGAGCTGGTTCGAGGCAACGACAAACGCATCGTAGTACCAGTTGCGATATAACAGATACGAGAAGAAGAGGCCGCCGAAGAACATGATTTCGGTGAGCAGGAAGAGCCACATGCCGAAGGTACCGGCCTCGCGCTGCTGCTCCTGCGTCTCGAAGTGATGGCGATGCTGCGGCAGAGCGACGTGTCCGTGCTCCTCCGGCTGGGCCGTCTCGTGCGTATGGGGGTGTGTAGCTACGATCACATTATCCAACGGTCGTCACCTCTTGTTCCATTTTGTGGGCGAGCCACTCGTAGTCATAGGCTTCATGATCGACGATAGGAACTTCAATAAAATTCTCGGTCAGCGGCGGCGACTGAATCTGCCACTCAAGGCCGGTAGCCTGCCACGGATTGTTGCCGGCGATGGCACCATACTTCAACGACCAGCCAAGGTAGAGCAGCGGCAACATATAGCCGACGCCCAGAACGGTAGCGCCTGCCGTCGAGAGCACGTTCAGCACCTGGAACTCCGGCGGGTAAGCATGGTAGCGGCGCGGCATGCCAAGGTATCCGAGAACGAACTGCGGAAGGAAGGTCAGGTTGAAGCCGATGAAGGTTGTGACTGCCGCCAGCTTCGAAAGCGATTCCGGATACATGCGGCCTGTCATCTTCGGCCACCAGAAGTGGACACCAGAGAGGAAGGCCATCAACATTCCGCCCACCATAACGAAGTGGAAGTGGGCCACGATGAAGTAGGTCTCGGTGAGGTGGATGTCCATACCGAGCGCGCCGAGGAAGACGCCGGTCATACCACCGATGGTGAACAGCCCCATGAAGCCGAAGGCATAGAGCATCGGCGTCTCAAAGGTGATGGAACCCTTTTGCAGCGTGAATGCCCAGTTGAAGATCTTGATGGCCGAAGGCACAGCAACCAGCATGGTGAGAAGCGAGAACACCAGCGCTGAGTAGTTGGAGACACCCATGATGAACATATGGTGCGCCCAAACGAAGAAGCCGAACAGCGCGATGGCCACCGAGGAGAATGCGACCGCCGTGTAGCCGAAGACTCGCTTGCGGCTGAAGGTACTGACCACTTCGGAGATGACACCCATGCCGGGCAGAATCATGATGTACACGGCAGGATGCGAATAGAACCAAAAGAGATGCTGGAACAGCAGCGGATCACCGCCGCGGGTCGGGTCGAAGACGCCGAGGCCGATGGTGCGCTCCAGGGCAACGAGAACCAGCGTGATGGCCAGAACCGGGGTGCCAAGCACCATCAGAATGGAGGCCGCATAGTTTGACCAGACGAATAGCGGCAGGCGGAACCAGGTCATGCCGGGAGCGCGCATTCGATGGATGGTCACAATAAAGTTGAGCCCGGTAAAGATGGAGGAGAAACCGGCGATAAAGATACCCAGCGCCGCAGTGACCACATGTGTATTCAGGTAGTGGGTCGAGAGCGGGGTGGTAAAGGTCCATCCGGTATCGACGCCGCCGAGGATGAGAGCGGCCAGCGTAAAGAGGCCGCCAATCCAGTACAGATACCAGCTCAAGAGGTTGACCTTGGGAAAGGCCAGGTCCTTGGCGCCAATCATGATTGGCATCAGGAAGTTCCCCACCGTTGCCGGCACGGATGGCACCAGGAAGAAGAAGACCATGATGATGCCGTGCATGGAGAAGAACTTGTTATACGTGTCCGATGCCACCAGGTCCGGCTGAGGAGTCAGCAGTTCCAGCCGAATGAGGCCAGCGAACGCTCCGCCGATAAAGAAGAAGAACGTAATCGAGATGAGATACAGAATCGCGATACGCTTGTGATCGCCGGTCAGCAGCCAGCTCAGCAGACCGCTCTCGTTATTGAGATAGTTCCGCTTCGGCAGCTTTGCCGTTCTCTGATCGGGAAGATTGACGATGGTGGAAGTGGTTGCACTCATTTTGCCGTCCCTGGCGTTGTAGGCGCCGTTTGGTCAGATTGTGACGTGACCAGCGTCTGCTGGATCCGATAGTTCGTTTGCAGTGTTTTGATGTATTCGACCAGGTCGATCAGGCCGTCTTCGCTGATCTGTCCCTGATAGGTAGGCATAATTGGCGCGTAGCCCGCGGTAATATGCTCAGACGGATTGAGGATGGCGTCGCGGAGATACGCGTCGTTCACCGTAACCTGCTGGCCATTGCTCAACTGCAGCTTAGAGCCATAAACACCGGCGAGGTTCGGGCCGCGCGCACCGGCTGCGCCAGTATGGCAGGCGTTGCAGCCCATGCTGGCAAATAGCCGTTCCCCATTCTGCGCCAACGAAGTGCCACTGGTGGAAGACTGGAGCCACTTCTGGAAGTCATCGGGAGTCATGGCCGTGACTTCGCCAATCATCTGCGAGTGATTGGTGCCGCAGTACTGAGTGCAGAAGATGTGATACGTTCCAGGCTTGGTAGCCTCAAACCATACGGTTGAATAACGCCCTGGAATGACCTCGCGCTTGATGCGGAAGTCCGGCACCGAGAAGCTGTGAAAGACGTCCTGCGAGATCATGGTGAGTTGTACCGGACGCCCGATGGGAACGTGCAGCGCATTGATCTCATGCTGGCCGCCCTGATGCTCGGCCTTCCACATCCACTGCTTGCCGACGACATAGATGTTCATGGCATTGGTCGGCGGATTGTAGATGCGGAAGTAGAGCAGCGCGCCCCAGACAAAGGTGATCAGAAACAGGGCCAGCGGAATGATGGTCCAGGTAGCCTCGAGCAGGGTCGAGCCTTCTACCTGAGTCGCCACCGGATGCTTTTCCTTGCGGTAGCGAATGGCAAAGCCAAAGACCAGCGTGCCGACGACCGTGAGGCCAATGAGCGTAATGAACAGCAGGAAGAAATAAAGCGCGTCGGCGTAGGGCGCAATGGTCGAGGCTTCGCGCGGGAACAGCGCGGAGGCGTTGAGCCACTTCACCAGAAATTGCCACAGGACTGGACTGATATGCATCGTTACCCTTTATCCATTCTCTTTCTTAGTCAGGTCGTGGTCGCGCGAGAGCCGAAGATCTTTGCGGAACATCAGGAACATGAATCCACCCAACCATGCCATTGTGACCATACCGCCGAGTTGCACAACACGCGCGATGATGAGCGAGTGTTTATTTCGTTGGGGGTCGTAGTGATAGCAGTAGGTCAGGATGTTCGCTACGGGCGAACCGATCTTGTTGCCGGAGGCCTCAACCAGGCCAAGCAGCATGTCTTTGGGCGAGTACTCCACTCCGAGGTAGTACTGTGCCAGCTTGCCATCGGTCGTCACAATCTCGATTGAACTGGCGTGCGCAAACTGATTCATCTTGCCATCGGGACCGGGAACGCGAACATAGCCGAATCCTACCGCTTTGGTGACCGCATCGATCGCCGGGGTCTGACCGGTAAGAAAGTGCCAGCCGGAAGCAGTCTGCGGCCGGCCATAACGCTTAACGTAGAGTGCCTTCTTTTTAGCGGCCATCGCAGGTGTATCGCTTGGGTCGATGCTGATGACGACGATATTGAAATCTTTGCCCGGCGTGAGCTTGACCATCATCAACGCACTGGTCAGCCCGTCCATCTCTTCGGAGCAGAGCATGGGGCAGCTATAGTAGACCAGCGCAAGAATCGCCGGCTTTTTACCGAAGTAATCGCCGAGCCGAACCGTCTTCCCGGTGTCATCGACAAACTGAGCATCCAGCGGGAGTGGCTGATTCAGATGTTGAGCAATGCCGACGTGCTTGAGCACCTGCGGCAACTCATCACCGACATTTTCGCCTTCCTGCTTTTCTCCATAGTGAGAGACCTGGGCGAACAGGGGCGCAGACAGCAGAAGCACGCAGATCAAAGCGACTGCTGCTCTCCATCCAATCCGAAATGTCCGCCAGTTCTTCATCGTCTTCTTCTATGGTAATGCTCTGCTTCGTCCTTCGTTAGTGCGCCTCGCCATGGGCTTCGCTTTCGGCGCGGCCATAGGCCATCTTTTCAGCGCGTGCTTTAAGCGTGTCCAGTTCGTAACCGGTACGCGCAAACCCCGTAGTCAATGGGGCCAGGATTACCGGCCTGTCGTCGCCTACCATCACCTGCGCGGGCCGCTGCCCGGTGATGACCGGAAGCCCGCGCTGGGCGATCAGCTCCATAGCGCGTGTAATCGGAATCCGAATCTTGCCGTTCTCACGGCGAGAGACGCTGTAATACTTCAGCAGCAGATCTTCGCGCGCGTGGAGATCAGCCGTGCTCTGTTCGCCGTCGTCGGTATCAAGCCGCGGCGTGGGAAAGGCTGAGGTCAGCTGCTGAAGCTGCCGCTGCTCCATCTCTGGGGCATTGGCCATGTCCTGGCGCTTCTTGCCTGTCTGCTCAAACACTGTTGTCTGGTTCCACTTCGTGCTGGGACCGTCCGCCTTCTGGATGGCGCCGTTGATAACCTTGCCCAGTACAAAACAGAAGACAAAGAAGACAACGAGGAAGCCGCCAAGACCGGCCAGGAAGACGAGGACGCCATTGATATTGACGTCAGTCGTCTCATAACCGGGCGACTCTGTGCTGCGGTCTTTCTGCGGCGGTTCGCCGTGCTGGTGCAGTTCGTGATCGTTAGTGGGCATGTTCAGCCTCCAGCATCTCTTCCAGATGCGGATCGTTCGTAGCCATCAGCGGACGGCCCTTGAGCAGTGTCAGATAGTAGGCACCCCAAACCGCCAATACAGCGATGGGAACCGTAACGTAAGCCAGAATGCCGATGTTGTTATGGATGTGCAGATTACCGGCAGCGTCGGCGAAGTTCGGCTCAATCAGCCAGAACATGTCGATCAAGCGCGCAACCAGCATCCAGACACAGAGCCAGATCATCTTGCGCTTGTTGCGCTTCAAGTCGCGCGACAGCAGCAGGCAGAAGGGCACCAGCCAGTGGAACACAAAGTCAAGCGAGCAGATGACCCACCAGCCGCCATAGATGCGGTGCAGATACCAGGGAATCTCGTCGGGGATGTTGCCGGACCAGATGATGAGGAACTCGGCAAAGCACAGATAGATGTTCAGCATGACGAAGGCGAGCATCAGCTTGCCCAGGTCGTGCTGCTCGGTCATGCGAAGCAGCGTCTTCATTGGCTCCCATCGGGAGAGCAGGATAACTGTCAACACGCCGAGCGCGAGAACAGCGTATCCCTGGCCGACCAGAAACTGAAGACCATAAATTGAGGAGTACCAGGTAACGTCCAGCGATTTAATCCAGTCGATGGAGCCGACCGTAAGCAGAACGACATAGATAAAGATGCCGATGCCGCAGAGGTTCTCGAACTTCGTCCGCCAGCGATCGTAGCTCTGCTGGGTTCCGGCCATGGGATCTGCATCGCACTGCACTGACCACTTGCTGAGGAAGTAGGTAATGAGGATCAGCACGCCGAAGATGATGATCGACTGAACGATCACGCTGACCGGGTTCAGCATGGCGTGCTTGTCGACGATGGTCATGGCCTGCTCAAGAGTGACCAGGTGGTGCTGCAAGGCCACAGCGACCGCTGCCTGATTGGGAAAAGCTGCCCACTGGTAGAGGTGCTTCATGAAGATGGCAATGGGCACAAACATGAGTGCGACCAGCCACATGGTCCGGCTCATGGCTTCGATGGGGCGGCGAATCAGCAGGCCCCATTTGCCTCCGGTCACATACTGAAGCATCAGCATCGCCAGACCGCCACCGGCAAATCCGAAGCAGGTCATAAACCCCATCAGATAGGCGCGCAACAGGTGGTTGCGGCCCTCGTGGGTAAAGGCGAAGAGCACCGAGACCAGCGTGGCCACCACAGCGACGATCAGCAGGCGGGTCCGCCAGACGGTGACAGCCTCCGGCGCAGCAAAAGTTGCAGGAAGCGGACGCGGGCCGTGGTGCGCGTGGATTCCGCCAGCCTCTCCGTGATGTTCGTGTCCAAATGACATGCGTTTCAAGCCTTCGTTCGGAAGCTTCCGAGGTTAATGTTTTGCTGCGGTTTTGCCGGCGGCCGCAGCGGCCGGTTGCTTAGCTGAAGTGGAGGCGCCCGCTTGAGAAGCCGGCGGCGCGACTGGCAGCACAAAGGGTTGATCGTCCGGCGTACCGCGCACAGCAGTTGGCGGCAGAGTCCATTCGTAAGCGAAGTTCGCAGGCAAGCCCTGGCTTTCGGCGATACTCGACAACGGCTCAACATGCGCGTCGGCAGGTACGTCAGCCTGTGTGGCATTCTGGCTCAACTGCAGGGCCTTGATGTAGGCCACAATTGCCCAGCGATCGACCGGAGCGATCTGCGCCGCATACTCCGGCATTGCTCCGTAGCCGTTGGTAATTACGTTGAAGAAGTGACCGAGCGGAGCATTCTCAAGCCGCGCCGTATGATAGTCGCCTGCGTGCGCGTAGCCGCGATCGACGATCATGCCCATGCCGTTACCGACGCGCGAATGGCAGGGAGTGCAGTAGATGTTGTAACGCTCCTGACCACGCTCAAGCACCTTCATCGTCACAGGGAACGGAAGGCCATTGCCCTCTTTGCCGTCAACGAAGCCGGTGTAGAAGTAGGTGTCCTCATGGAGCTGGTTGCGCGCCACTGTATGCGCTACCTGCGGACGCACGGAACGGCCATCGGCGTAGAAGTCCGTGCCGCGCTGCGGGAAGAACTTCGGCTCATCGTGCATGTCCTGGCGGCAACCAAGGCCCGAGAGCAGCAGAACCGTGGTTGCAGCAGCCATAACCAGTTTCGGAAGGCTGGCAGGAACCCGAGAATTTGTGAATCGAGTATTAATGGTCCACCTCCACCACGGAGACCGCGGGGAACTGCTCCAGGAAGGCCCGCGTCTCGACAACCGAGAACTTCGGGTCCATTGCTTCCAGGCACAGGAAAAATTTGTCCGTCGTTGCGCCGTTGCGAAAGTTCGGCGCGTTGAAGACCGGATGATAGAGCTGCGGCAAACCGTTGAGCATCACCATGCCGAACGCAGCCGCGAGGCCCGAGAACAGAATTGTCCACTCGTAGGCGGGAATGATAAATGCAGGCCAGGAGAAGAGCGGACGCCCTGCGATATTCAGGGGATAAGCCCACACCGCGATCCAGGTCTCCATCAGAAATGCCGTGGTAACACCCATCAGACCGCCTAACAGACAGACCAGCGGGACACGGGTCTTATGGAAGTGCAGCGCAACCGCCGCCTCTTCGACCGGATAAGGCGTGTAGCACTCCATCCTGCGATACCCGGCCTCACGCGCCTTTTCGGTCGCATGCACCAGCTCACTCGGCGTATTGAACTCGGCCAGAAGACCGTAAATTCCTTCTCTCGGTGGCATTAGAGCGACTCCTCTACTACGGTTTCAGCATCGGCACCGCCGCGCCGCACCTTGGTCTGCGGAAGCATCATCCGGATCTCTGACATCGGAATCATCGGCAGGAAGCGGACAAAGCCGAGGAAGAGGAAAGTAAACAGTCCCCAAGTTCCGATGAAGGTCATGTAATCCCAACGTGTCGCAACATAGGTTCCCCAACTGGACGGGAGATATTCGCGATACAGGCTGGTCACGACGATGACGAAACGCTCAAACCACATTCCGGTGTTGACGATGAACGAGAGGATGAACAGGTAGGTCACATTCACCCGCAGCTTGCGCGACCATAGTGTCGTCAGCGGAATCGCGATATTGGTAAGAATCAGAATCCAGTATGCCCAGCCCATCGGCCCGAACATACGGTTCCACATCATGAAGAACTCCCAGTGGCTGGCGGAGTACCACGACATGAAGACTTCCATGGCATAGCCGTAGGCCACAATGCCGCCGGTTCCCAGCATGACCTTCGCCATATTGTCCAGGTGGCGAAGCGTTACCAGGTCTTCGAGGTGATAGAACTTGCGGATGGGAACCGCCAGCGTGATCACCATGGCGAAGCCGGAATAGATAGCGCCCGCAACGAAGTAGGGCGGGAAGATGGTTGTATGCCAGCCGGCGAGGGCCGCGACCGCGAAGTCGAAGCTGATGACGGTGTGTACCGAGAGCACCAGGGGAGTCGAGAGTCCGGCCAGAAGCAGCGATGCCGACTCATAACGTATCCAGTGCCGCGTCGAACCGCGCCAGCCGAGCGACAGGATGCCGTAGCAGTACTTGGCAAAGGGCAGCTTGGCCCGATCGCGCAGAGTCCCGAAGTCGGGAATCATGCCGACGTACCAGAAGACGATGGAGATGGTCGCGTAGGTCGAGACTGCGAAGACGTCCCAGGCCAGAGGCGAGCGGAACTGCGGCCAGACGTTCATCGTGTTCGGATACGGGAACAGCCAGTACGCCAGCCATGGACGGCCCACGTGGATCAACGGGAAGATACCCGCGCAGCAGACCGCAAAGATCGTCATCGCTTCGGCGAAGCGGTTGATCGAGTTACGCCAGGTCTGCTTGAACAGCAAAAGAATGGCCGAAATCAACGTGCCGGCGTGACCGATACCGATCCACCAAACGAAGTTGATGATGGCGAAGCCCCAGGCGCCCGGAATGGTGACGCCCCAGATGCCGACGCCTTTCAGGAACAGCCATGTGAGCGCGATCACAACAAGGGTAGCGACGGCGCCGGCCACGATCATGCCAAAGAACCAGCCCAGAGGCGTGTTCGAGGTGAGCACGATATCGGCGATCATGTGCGTGATCGACTTAAAGTTGTGACCTGGCGCGATGACCGCGTACTCGCCCGTGCGCGGGTCGATCATCGGGTCAACAACGGGGTCCCGCGCTGGATCGTGGATTGGTCCTTTGGTTGCCATGCCTATGCAAGCTCCGGATTCGGGTTGATGACGCCAGCCGTGTAGGTTGTCCGCGGACGATAGTTGAGGTCCGCGAGCACCTGATAGTCACGCTCTTCCGCTTTGCGCTTGGCTACCTTGCTGGTCTTGTCGTTGATGTTGCCAAAGACGATGGCCTCGGTCGGGCAGGCCTGCTGGCACGCCGTTAC
This sequence comes from Edaphobacter sp., assembly GCA_035656355.1. GTDB lineage: Bacteria > Acidobacteriota > Terriglobia > Terriglobales > Acidobacteriaceae > Edaphobacter. The sequence continues at coordinate 34,951 of DASRSR010000071.1, read as the reverse complement.
GATGTCTCCATCGGCGATCGGTCGATTTTCAATGTCGGCCTTGATCTTCGCTTCCTGAATGCGCTGGACGCAGTAACTGCACTTCTCCATCACACCACGCGAGCGCACCGTGACATCCGGATTACGCATGAACTTCAGGCTTTCGGTGTCGTAATCGGAGAACAGCAGGAAGTTGAACCGGCGAACCTTGTATGGGCAGTTGTTCGAGCAGTAGCGCGTACCCACGCAACGGTTGTAAACCATGGTGTTCAGGCCTTCCGGCGTGTGCACCGTCGCTCCCACCGGGCAGACCTGCTCGCAGCCTGCGTTTTCGCAGTGCTGGCAGAGCATGGGCTGGAAGTGCGCCTTTGGCGCATGGAGGTCGCCTTCAAAGTAAGTATCGATACGCAGCCACTGCATGTTGCGTCCGATCTTGACCTGTTCGCGTCCGACAACCGCGATGTTGTTTTCGGCATAGCAGCTTACGATGCAGGCATTGCAGCCGATACAGCTATTCAGGTCGATTGCCATACCCCAGGCGTTCTGCACCTTCAGGGTGGACGGATCGGTTTCCTTATAGTTCCAGGTCGTCGGGAAGAAGGTCTCGTCATCGCCTGGCTTCTCGCCCTGCGGAGCATAGCCAACCTTGCCGATCAGCGTGTCTTTTGCGCCGCCGTCGTGCGCGAAGTCGGGGTTCTGCTTGACCTCTTCGAGCGTAGCGTAGCGGATGATCGACCGCTCCATCGCCTCATGACCAGCCAGCGAATAGGTGCCATTGACGTCATAGAGCTTCCGCTCAAGATCATGCTGCGCAAAGCCGCCACGATGCTCGATGTTGTGCACCTTGGTAACGCAGAGATCGTAGCCGCTGCCCGACTTCTTCGCGGTAGCACCACCCTGGAAGTAAGGGGCATCCGCTGTGCGTAGTTTGTAGGCATCGAAGCCGACGCCAGCACCGACACGCCCTGCTTCAGCACGGCGGCCAAAGCCAAGATGAACCGTAATGACTCCGTCGGGGTGCCCGGGAGCGAACAGTACCGGCGCAATCACCTTGCGGCCGTTCAGGTTGAGCTCGATGAGATCGGTCTCTTCGACCTTGAGGTCGGCCATTGTGGCCATGCTCATCAGCGCAGCATTGTCCCAGCTCAGGTTCGTGACCTGCTTGGGCAGCTCCTGTAGCCAGCCAACATTAGCATAGCGTCCGTCGTAGAGCGAAGGATCGGAGCGGAATGCGATTTCATAACCGCCCGCAGATGCTGGCACAGGAAACGCTGCGGCGCTCGTTGAGGGAGAGGCAGTCTTGGGCGTGAACGCCGTATCGGCAACCCAGCCATCGTGCAGTGCCTTGCGCCAGCCTTCAGCGAAGTCGCCCTTGATATATGTCCGCGCATTGGCCTGAACCACGTCGTAGGCCGAAAGCTGTGGATTCGCCAGAACCGCCTGAAGAACATCGTGCGCCGACTTGCCGCCGTACAGCGGATCAATCATCGGCTGGATGATCGAGATGGTGCCGTCGTATGCCCGCGCATCCGACCAGCTCTCCAGATAATGCGCCTTGTTGATGTGCCAGACCGAGAGAGCGCCAGTCTCATCCACATGATTGCCAAGGTGGACAGTGTTCGGCACTTTATTGAAGGCATCGAGGAAGTTCAGGTCTGCGGGGGCCGAATAGAGCGGATTGATACCGAGAATCACCAGCCACTGCACCTTGCCGGCATTCATATCGGCGACCAGCGCCTTCAGATCAGTCACCTGCTCGGACGGCATTGGGTTTACCGTCTCGGTGTAAACCACGGTCTTACCGATTGCGCCCAGCGAAGCATTCAGCGCATAGGCGGCGGCATGAACCGCAGGCGACGCCTGTTCGCCCGGGATGACAACGCAACGCCCGCCACTCTTACGCAAGTCAGCAAGAAGAGCATTGAAGAACTTCTGCTGGTCGGCATTCAGGCCCTGCGGAGCGGCGCTATGCACCAGGCCCTGCGCAAAGGCGACAATATCGCTCGGCTTCAATGCCAACCTGTGCTCCGCCTTGAATCCGGTGACTGTCGGCATACTCTCGACGACATACATCCGGTTCATGGTTTTGCCGGCTTCGTAGCGATGACGCTCAGCATAGGCCGCAGCCATGGGTAGGAAGCCCGGATGCGCGATGCCACCAAGGAAGTCGGCATCCAGCGAGAGAATGAGATCGGCGTTTTCCAGCCGGTACTGCGCATCGGTATAGCTGCCAAAGGCCGCCTTTGAAGCCGCACGCGAGGAATCGGAGTTTACCGGCTCCCACTGCACCATCTTCGCCTGCGGATAGGCCGCCTGGACCTGCTTCCACTGGGCTGCCAGGGTGGGCGATGTAATGGTTTCGCTCAGAAAGTAGACGCCCTGCCCGCCGTTCGTCTTTTTGACCGCAGTGGCAAATGCCTGCTGAAAACTGCCCCATGAAGAGCTCTGTCCGCGATAGAGCACATGCTGCGAGCGGTCGGGATCATACAGATCGAGCAGTGTTGCCTGAGTAAAGGCATCGGTCTTGCCCTTGGATACCGGATGCTCAGGATTTCCCTCGACCTTGATGGGCCGGAACGCGTCGGATTTGATGAGCACCGGAATCGCGCCGGTTGGGAACGGGTGTGCCGAGGCAAAGTACATCGGCTTGCCCAGGACCAGGTCTTCGGGCTGCTTCACGTAGGGATAAATCGGCTCATCCGGCTGCTTGGTGCAACCGGCGAGGCCAGCGAGCGCCAGAGACGCGCCCATTACCTTAAGGAAGCCGCGTCGGCTGACCGCATCCACCCACTCGCCCGCGCCAGCCTGGCGCGGAAACTCTGTCTGCATCAACTCCTGAAACGCCGGAGTTTCGGCCAGCTCGTCCAGATTCTTCCAGAAGCGCCGTCCCGTCTTGCCATCCAGCTTTGCGCGGACCTCGGCCAGCGTCAGCTTTGCCGGAGCAATCTCGGTGACGACTACAGGTTGTGCATCTGCTGGTGCTTTTGTCTCAGCCATCGTCTGCTCTGTTCCAATTCCAGTCGTTGTAATCCCGGTCGTCTTCATCGGTGGCATGTCTCGCAACTTGAAAGCTGTTCCGGGTTCCGGATGTGATACTGAGCAGTCAAATACTTGCCCAGCTCCATCTGGCTGGTGAATTTCTCGTAGTTTGGCGGCATCTTCAGTTGCAGCGGCAGCGGAGCGCTAACGGATATACCCTCACCGCCTTCAACCGGATGCGGCTGCATGTTTACGCCCGTCGTCGGAGCGGCAAGTCCAGCCGGATGCGTTGGCTCAACCTGCGCCAGTTGCGGATTTCCGTTACCGCTGGGATCGGTTGTGGTGCAGCTTACCGCCTGCGAAGTTGGGCCGCTCTGTCCAGTCTGAGTACACCAGACCGGATTCGCTTCCGACGGACCCGCCCACGCCATGTTGTAGATCTCACTTGTGGGTCGCAGATTCGTTGCAGGATTGCGATGACAATTGAGGCACCACTCCATCTGCAGCGTGTTCTGCTGATACATCAACGGCATCTCATCGACGCGCCCATGACAACTGGCGCAGCCGATGCCCTTGTTCACATGAATCTCGTGGTTGAAGTAAACGTAGTCGGGAAGATCGTGCACGCGAATCCACTGAATGGAAGCGCCGGTTGCCCAGCTCTGCCGCACCGGCTCCAACAGATCGGCATTGGTCCAGATCTGCGAGTGGCAGTTGATGCAGGTCTTGGTCGGCGGAATGCCGGCGTAGCTCGACTCCTCGACCGACGTGTGACAGTACTGGCACTGCAAACCCAGCCCCTCAACGTGGTGTTTGTGGCTGAACGGAATGGGCTGATCCGGCCGCTGGCCCTGCCGTGTGACCCACGGCGATCGCTGCAGCTCATTCAAAGTGACGCCGAGCGCGATGACGATAATGCCCGTCAACACCAGGCTCATCCGGATCAGCGCGTTCGAACTGCGGTCAAAAACTTGCGCCATGAGTGCGTTCCTGCTTCCTTTGCTCTACCTGACTTAAGGCCGGGAAGGTGCCTTCAATTATTTCTGTTGCTGCTCACTGTTTTGCCAATTGCCCGCGTGGGACCGGCGTTTGAGGCGCTCGTACAGCAACGCCCGAAAAATTTTTCTCTAAGAAACTCCGAGTATAGCAGTGGAAAAACCCTTCCCGGAAGCGTTCGCGGCGCTCACAGACAAAATTTTCTGCCTGCAATTCGATTATCGAAATATCACATGAAGCCGCGTCCGCCGCACCTGCACAACATCTCGTACAAGGTTGTTGGATGGGGGAGTCGAACCACAACATCTACCCTGCCAAAAAGGTATTGCCCTTGTAAATACAAACCAATTTAGTCCGACATTCTTTTCCCATCAAAGACGCTGCGAAAACATCCAATGTTTCGATCGAGACATTCCACCACATCTGCGATAGGGTCAAGACACCATGCCACGTCCGCTCAACAATCCTCGACCACCCCGCTACGACTATGCGCTCGCCTGCAAACAACTCGCTGCCGCCGATCCGAAGCTGGGCCGGTTGATCGAACGTGCAGGCCCATTTACGTTGCGCATTGCCAGCGCACAGTCTCCTTTTGAGGCGCTGGTTGAGAGCATCATCTACCAACAACTGCATGGCAAAGCGGCAGCAACAATTCATCGTCGGCTGCTCGAAAGCTTTCATCCCATCTGCGGAGAGAAGCACCCCAGCGCGCAACATCTGCTGGATTGCCCTAACGAACAGCTTCGCGCTGCGGGCCTTTCGCACAACAAGAGCCTCGCGCTGCGCGACCTTGCCGCCAAAACGCTCGACGGCACCGTGCCTACACTGGCGCAGATTCGCCGCATGTCCGATGAAGCCATCATCGAGCATCTCGTCCAGGTGCGCGGCATTGGACGATGGACGGTTGAAATGCTGCTGATCTTTCGCCTTGGCCGCCCCGACGTTCTTCCGGTTGACGACTACGGCGTGCGCAAAGGCTTCGCGTTGACCTTTCAGGGACTGAAGCCCACAGATAAAGTCACGCCTGCCGTGCTGCCCAAGGCCGATGTAATGCGCCGCCGCGCTAAACGCTGGAAGCCGTGGTCATCCGTAGCGAGCTGGTATCTTTGGCGCGCCTGCGACATAGCCGCCGGCAAGCACGTGCAGCCGGCGTAATCATTTCTTAACCAGCCTTTCTGGCAATGCCGACAATTTGTGGACTCACCACTGGCAGCGGCGCGGTGATCTCTTCATACTCCACGCTCGAGAACCCGGCGCGCCGCAGCTCATCTCCGGTTTCGCGGTTGGGATGACATCCATCGCCGAGCTGACGCCAGAGTGGCACAATCCAGTCCTGAATTCGACGCAGACGGCTTCCTGTTGGCGCGGCGACGTGTTCGATGAAGATGAGCCTTCCGCCCGGTTTCAGAATGCGCAGCACTTCATGCAGAGCGCGCTGCGGTTCGTCGATACAACAAAGCACCAGAGTGCTGATGACTGTATCGCAACTTTCGTCTTCAACCGGTAGTTGATATGCAGTGCCAGTCCGAAGGTCGGCGGTGATTCCTAATCTGGCTGCTTCGTCCAGCAGATACGACTGCATAAAAGGATTCGGATCCACGCCGATCCACCTGACCTTCGCCGAGTCGAGATAGCGCAGATTGGCTCCGGTGCCAGGCCCAAGTTCGAGCACAGTTCCACTGAGGCCTGCAAAGAGCCGCTGCTTGTAAGGCGCGGCGAACCGCTCGTAACGGTGGTTGCGGGCGAGCGCCCAGGCAAAGACTCGCTGGCGCAGACCTGCCTTCGCATACGCGCCAGAGGTTTGTTCAGGTCGTCTCCGCATGATGAGATGCTACGCGGCTGTATGAATCGGAAGCAGTTGGCGAGACGTTTCAGGCCCAGCTTGACGAGTGATTTTTGGGTATATTTCGAGCGAAACGAACCAAAAACCGGACAAAACCCGAAGAAACCGGAAAAAACCTGTGGAAACCGAAGAATTCGGGTTGACAAAGTGTCTGGAAAAGGCGATGGTGAATTGCGGTACGGTTCTCCGCACCCGCATGAACACTGAGGATTACGCATCTTTTCTCCTCATGTTTGGGGCGGGCCAGGCGAGCGGACCCAGAAGTTTATTTTTCAATGCACCAATAAGGAGCAAGACATGGCAAAGGGAATGACCAAGACAGCACTGGTTCGCCACATGGCGGAGAAGCTTGGAATCACCAACAAGCAGGCGGCAGCCGGCCTCGAGCTGCTGGCCGAGACTGCGGTCAAGGAAACCAAGAAGAACGGCGAGTTCACCATCCCCGGGATCGGCAAGCTGGTGAAGGCAGAGCGCAAAGCGCGCCTCGGCCGCAACCCCCAGACCGGCGAAACCATCAAGATCAAGGCCAAGACCGTGGTCAAGTTCCGCGTGGCCAAGGTTGCCAAGGACACCATCGCTCCGCCAAAGAAGTAGTTTCGCGGAACATGCATACAAGCAGGCCCGCTCTCCCGGAGCGGGCCTTTGCTTTTTTGAATACGCCATACAAGTTATGGATCTTCGATTTCTACTTTCACTTGGACGGTCAGAAGCAAATACAAGGGATCTCTCCACTTCGGGTCGAGATGACATGCGGTTATGACACGCTGAGGCGAAATAATCTGCTTTTGCAGGTTACGGCGTGGAATGTTGCTGGAAGGGCAACTGTTGCGATTGAGTATCCGGGTGCGTGGTGAAGCGGGTCGTGGGAAATGCATTGGGATAGTTCTGCTGAATCCAGGCAGTCATCTTTTCGCGAATGATGCAGCGCAGGTCGAAGCCATCTCCGGAGTTTCGTGTACTGATCAGGCAACGGATCTCCATGGTGTGTTCACTGAGGTTCGTTACCTGTAATACGCAAACCTTCTGGTCCCACTGCGGCGCAGGATGAACAATAACTTCAAGCTGCTTCCGCAATTCCTCCACAGGAATTGAGTAATCGACATAGAGGAAGGCCGTACCCAGAAGGTCGGCGGACTCGCGAGTCCAGTTCTGAAATGGGTTTTCGATGAAGTAGGAAAGCGGCACGATAAGCCGGCGCAGGTCCCAGATGCGTACTACGACGTATGCCGAAGTGATCTCTTCAATACGACCCCACTCGCCTTCAACGATAACGACGTCGTCGATGCGAATAGGTTCAGTAAGGGCGATCTGCAACCCGGCGAGAAAGTTGGACGCGGTAGACTTGGCCGCAGCTGCCAGCACAAGAGTTGCAACGCCTGCAGAGGCAAGCAGGCCAGAACCGTAGTGCCATATACGCGGATCGTTAAAGGTCCACAGCAGTACACCAATGTCGATAACCACAACAAAGGTGATGAGCATGCGGCGGAAGACCTGGAACTGCGTATGGATGCGGCGAGCACGGACATTATTGGCGACGGTAATGTCATACTTGCGCAGCATGACATTTTGCAGAACATAGATGCAGCCGACAACAAACCATCCCAGGGCAACAACCATCGCCATGACAAGGACCTGCTGGATGATGTGCTGGACCTTACCGGGCAAAGGAACAAAGGGCAACGCGATTAAAGTGCAGGTAAGGATAAAAACGGCACGCGCAGGATGTCCCAGATACTTTTGCAGACCCCACCCCATGCCTGCTCTCTGTGTCTCTTTGCGCTTGAGGATTCGGAAAAGAACATAATGTGCAAGGTTGAAGATGACGAGCGCAGCGCAGAAGAGAAAGATAGCGAAGAACCAGGCATGGTGAGCATGAAGAACAGCGATCATCAAAACTCCAGAGTGGATTTTTCCTTAAGTCTTCTAGGATGCAGAGACTTGCAGGTGGGTGTCTTGTTGGATTGGCGAAGATTCCAGCATTTTGATGCCGCAGCCTAAAATAGGAGTGTGGGTTTTACGGAAAAATACGATGTCGCGGTTGTAGGCGCGGGACATGCAGGCTGCGAGGCGGCGATGGCTGCTGCGCGCATGGGATTGCGCACAGCACTTTTTACGCTGAACCTCGACCTGATTGCACAGATGAGTTGCAACCCTGCAATTGGCGGCATCGCTAAAGGACATCTGGTGCGCGAAGTGGACGCACTGGGTGGCGTGATGGGAGAGGTAGCCGATGCATGCGGCATCCAGTTCCGGTTACTGAATACATCACGTGGTCCGGCAGTATGGTCACCGCGAGCGCAATGCGACAAGGCGCTGTATCGCGTAAAGATGCGCGAGGTATTGGAAGGACAGAAGAACCTCTTCATCAAGCAGGCTGAAGTGGTGGACCTGATTGTAGAGGAGAAAGAACAGGGATCAGAAAACAGGGATCAGGAAACACGCCGAGTTGTGCGTGGATTGAAGCTACGGGATGGGCGGGTGGTCTATGCAACAGCCACGGTCGTGACCACAGGCACGTTTCTGAATGGGCTGATTCATTGCGGCGAGCAGCAGTACACCGCAGGGCGCAGCGGCGAGCCGGCCAGCGTTCTGTTAGGTGAGAGTCTGAAGAAGCTTGGGCTGCGCGAGTGCCGTCTGAAGACGGGAACGCCGCCGCGGCTTGATGGCCGCACGATTGACTGGTCGAAGTTTGAGGAGCAGCCGGGCGATGCTGACCCAACGCCTTTCAGCTTCCGCACGAAGCAGATTCCATTGCGGCAGATAAAGTGCCACATCGCCTACACGACCGATGAGACGCTGCGGCTGATTCGCGACAACGTGCATCGCTCGCCGATGTATACCGGGCAGATCGAGGCCATCGGGCCGCGCTACTGTCCGTCAATTGAAGACAAGATCGTGCGTTTTCCGGAGAAGACGCGGCACCAGTTCTTTCTGGAGCCGGAAGGATTGAATACGCACGAGGTCTACATCAACGGCATGAGCACAAGTCTGCCAATGGACGTGCAGGCCGCGATGGTGCACTCCATTCCCGGCCTCGAAAATGCGGAGATGCTGCGACCCGGTTATGCAATTGAGTATGACGCGATTGATCCAACCGAACTCGACCGGTCGTTACGCGTGAAGTCGATGCAGGGGCTATACCTCGCGGGACAGATCAATGGCACCAGCGGCTACGAGGAAGCGGCGTGTCAGGGCTTGATGGCTGGTATCAACGCCGCACTGTCGGTGAAAGGGGAAGCTCCGTTTACGCTGGACCGCACCGAGGGCTACACCGGCATCCTGATTGACGACCTTATCAGCAAGGGTACCAATGAGCCGTATCGCATGTTCACTTCGCGGGCGGAGTTTCGTCTGCATTTGCGCATCGATAACGCAGACCGCCGACTTACACCGCATGGGCGGAGGCTGGGACTGATTGATGATGAAGCATGGTCAGTCTATGAAGCCAAGCAGGCGCGCGCCATTGCATTTGAAAAGCTGTTGGCGACAGCCCGCATTGAGACGGGCGAGCTCCCCTCGGAACTGACGGCGAAGCTCGAGGGTAACGGCACAGGGGTTGCAGGACAGACCTTCGCTCAGTTGCTGAAGCGGCCCGAGCTGGTAGTGGAGGAGCTTGTTTCGGTGTTGCGCGGGCGCCTCGCAGCAGAGCCCGCGCTGATGGCATGGGTAGCTGCAATGGATAGTGCCGGAGAGTCGCGCCTTCCAGCGTGGGTTCGCAACGAGATGAAGACGGTGGAGACGGAGATCAAGTATGCCGGCTATCTCGATCAGCAGCGCCGCTCGATTGAGCGGCTGCGCAAGGCAGAGCGCAAAGCTATTCCGGAGTGGTTCGATTACAGCGCAGTAAGTGGGCTTTCGACCGAGATGAAGCAGGTGCTCTCGCGCGTGCGTCCTCAAACCCTGGGACAGGCCAGCCGTATTGCGGGAGTGACACCGGCAGCGGTGAGCCTGATTCATGGATATATCGAGATTCAGGGGAAGCGGCGCAATTCAGTAACTACGGTTTAGCTCTTCCCGAGCAAGCCGCTTCGATATATCAGGCTACATTCCGGTAGGAAAATCGCTGCGGATCGGGTATACTCAGAGATTGTTGCTACAACCTGAAAGTTCATGCAGGAACTGTTCCTGCTCCTGAGGAGTTTTGTCTCATGCCTAAGCGTACCTTCCAGCCCAACCGCCGCCGCCGCTCCAAGACCCACGGTTTTCTCAGCCGTATGAAAACAAAGGCCGGAGCAGCCGTTCTGAGCCGCCGCCGCGCTAAGGGGCGCCATAAGATCGCCGTCAGCGCCGGCTACCGCGACTAATTTTCTTCTATCAAGAAGGACTGGAACCCGCTCACCTTTGAGCGGGTTTTGTCGTTTCAGCTAAGTTTTCTTTTTACCTGTAATTGATCTTTAGTTTCCAGCCAGGTCGCATTGCGATATCGCTGGAAACAATGCCATCACCGTGAGACGATTATTCTGGACACCACCACTGCAATGACTTCCATCAACTCCCAGGGCCCCGCAGCAAAAAAAATCGAAGAATTTCTACAAACACTTCTTACTTCCAGTGGTCTTCGGCTGCGCTTTCAAATCACTGCCGGTAACGGTGAGATGCAGACAGAGGTTTCCTCTGAAACGCAAGCCGCCACTCGTCCTGCCATATCTTCGCAGCCTGAGGTCTCAGTTGAGTTCACCGGTCCGGACACTGCTTTGCTGGTCGCCCGTAATGGCGAGTTATTGCACGCAATCGAGCATCTCGCCGCGAAGGTGCTTCGGCTGGAACCCGAAGAGCATGACCGTATCTCTTTCGACGCGGAAAACTTCAAGCTGCTCCGTCAGCGCGAACTGCAAATGATCGCCGAGGCTGCGATTGAGCGCGTCCGGCATACCCATCGCCCCTTCGCCTTTCCTCCCATGAACAGCCGCGAACGTCGTCTGCTGCACCTTGCGCTGCGCGACTCCGGCCTGAAGACAGCCTCCAGCGGCCTTGGACCACGGCGTTTCGTCGTTCTTTATCCGGAGGGTGAAGAACCCATCGAACAACCTCAGCAACCAAGCACACACGAGCGTAGCCGCGCCATTCGCAGCGCCTTTCGCCGTCGCTAATTGCACAGCCCTAATAAGTGGTCGGGCGGTTACTTACAATCTCTTTCCCGCCGCTCTGAGCAATGAAGTATGCCTTGCCGGGCAACGAGGGCAGAGGTTTGTCGAGGTCCTGCCAGAGAAAGACACGGCGCACGCCAAGCCACTTCAGACGAATTGACTCATTGTCCTCGAAGATGGGTGGCGCATCAGGGAAAAACGATCCATACCAGAGGTTCGAGCTGCGGCCGTTGAGGATATGAATCGGCATTGTGCCGGGTGATGGGCGCTGGAGATAGAAGCCCAACGTGCTGCCGCTCTCATACTCACCGTTGATGACGATCAAATCGTCAGGCTTCAATTGCGGCGCAATTGCCATTGCAAGCTTATAGCTGCTGAGCACCGGCGCGAAGATTTGCAACCCCAGGTGCGCGGCAAGCAGAAACCCAAAGGTTGCAGTGGCAAGCCACAGATTGGCTTTGTGCGGCTTGTAATTGCGGCGCAACAGCCAGTTCGCAAGTGTTCCGCCGAAGAGAGCAATCGCCGTAAGGATAAGCGGCGTGCGGAAGGCTCCCATGGCGCGTGTATCGAGATCGAGGAAGTGGCCGAAGGAGAGCGCATAGTCGCCGGGATTCTGCTTCAGAACCGCGGCTAGATCCATACCTTGCGGCAGGGGCTGGGAGTTCACCACGAAGAATCCGGCGATAAGAGCGGCTGCGGCTCCCAGAATGAGCAGAACGACCGAGATGCGCTGTCCGGCGATGACGAGACGGTTAGGCACGGTGAAGGCTTCGGCTTCGGCGGCCTCGGCTGTGAGCCACGCGGCAATAAGCAGCGTAAGCGCAGGCAGCGAAGGCAGAACGTAATACTCCTGCCGCGTAGAAAAGCTGAAAAAGAGCATCGGCACCGCCGCCCACACGCCAAGCAGAAGCAGTGTGCTCTGCATTGCGGTTAGCGAGCTGCGGCGTGACTTCAGCCATCCCAGCCATGGTACTGCAGCAACTGCCTTGAAGAGATAGGCGCTCCAGGGCATCAGCCAGACCAGCAGCAACCCCCAGAAGAGGACCAGCGGTACCGTGTCATAGTCGCGCGGAACGCGAAGATTCAGATAGCGCAGCACCTGCTCGTTAACAAAGTAAAACCAGAGCCAGCCGTGCACATTGCCCTGCGTCGGCCCGGCAACATGCCAGTGGCCATGATTGAAAGAAAGGTGTCCAGGATGCCCCTGGCTTGGATTGGCGAATGCGATAAGAACGTGCCATGGGACCGCGATGACCAGGAAGGCGATGAAGCTCGACAGAGGAAAGAGCTGTCGTAACCGCACGAAAGCTCCACGAACGCCGCGTGTCAGCAGCAGATGCAAACCAACGATGAGAACGGGAAAGACGATCCCGATAAGCCCTTTCGTAAGCACGTTGAGAGCGCAACAGATGGCGAAGCCCCAGCAAAGGGAGCGACTTGGCCGCTCCTGCTGTTCGGTAAGCCAATAGCAGAACAGCGCCAATGTCAGCCACAGGCAAACCATGACATCGGGGATCGTAATGCGGGTAAAGATGAAGATGCCAAAGCTGGAGAGCAGGATGAGCGCAGCGTATAAGCCAGCGCGTGGGCCTGATTCGGGCTGCTCCGCACTGGCGAAAGCGCGGCGGGCAAACGCCTCCATTACCAGCGCCAGTGCAAGTACGCTGAAAGCCAGCGGCAGCCGTGCAGCCGCGGTGTGCCCGCCGAAAACTTTGAAGCTGGCGGCCATGCTCCAGTAAAGAAGCGGGGCCTTTTCGAGATAGCGGATGCCATTCGCATACAACGTCGTCCAGTCGTGCCGGACCAGCATCTCGCGCGCGACCTCGGCATGCACTGAATCTGCATCGTCAAGCAGCGGCGGCGCCAGCAACGTGAAGCTGGCATAAAAGAAGAACCAGAGCGCAAGCAGGATGAGCCGGTTACGGCGCACGATGGGAGCAGTGGAGGGCACGTCACCAGTGTATTTGCGAAATAGGGTCTGGATATGAATCCGAGCTTTGAGCCACTGCAATTGTGTAGACTCAGGCTGTCTGCATGAAGAATGACTTCGCCCAGTTTAGAAACACCTCCGCGCCGCCTGCAGAGCTGATCTTTGGCGACTGGTACCCCGCCTTGCGCGCTTCGGAGCTGCACAAGGGAAAGACGAAGACCGCACTGTTGCTGGGGATTCCATTGCTGCTGGGACGTCGAAACGACGGCAAAATCTTTGCGATGCGCGACCTTTGCCCGCATCGCGGCATTCCGCTTTCGGCTGGCTGGTTCGATGGCGAAACCGTCCAATGCAAATATCACGGCTGGCGCTTTGAACCTTGCAGCGGCCAGTGCATGGAGATTCCATCCCTTACTACGCACGATTCGCTGGAACCGGGAAAGATCTTTGCCGGCGCGTATCCGTGCGAGGAGCGCGATGGATACGCCTGGGTCTATGTTCCCGAAGCGGGCTCAAGCCGCAGCAGCGACGCAATGCCGCCAGTCCCCGAGCTACCGAAGTTTTCCGCACACTACCGCAGCGCTCATCTGACGGCTGACCTGCCCTGCAATGTAGACCATGGCATCATCGGTCTGATGGACCCGGCGCATGGTCCTTTTGTGCATCAGGCGTGGTGGTGGCGCAGCCGGGCCAGCATCCACGAAAAGACCAAAATTTTTGAGCCAATCGAAGACCGGGAACACAATGGCCGCAACGCCGGTTTTCGGATGTCGGCCCATACGCCTTCCGGCAACAGCGCTCCTTACAAGCTACTGGGCGTCTACGGTGAACCGATTACAACTACGATTGATTTTGTTCTGCCGAACCGGCGCTATGAAACCATCCGCTGCGGCGCAAAATGGTTCTCCAGCCTGACGACAATTACTCCGGTGACGGCATCAACCTGCCGCATCGACGTTATCGCGGCGTGGAACGTCTTTTATCGTGTTCCCTTCGTCACTCCGATTGCTAAATTCTTTGGGGCGCGTTTCGTGCGTCAGGACCAGCAGACCATGATCGAGCAGGCCCAGGGGCTGCGCTTCCATCCCGCCCTCATGCTGATCGACGATGCGGACAAACCTGCCAAGTGGTACTTTGCCTTGAAGCAAGCACGGTTGAAGGGATCAAGCGAACATCCACTGCAAAGCCCGGTTACGTTGCACTGGCGTAGTTGAAGTGAGCACTCCCCATCATCTCTTTATTCGGCGCGCAGCACCCGGATTGGTTCTACAGATGTCGCTCTGCGCGTAGGTAATGACCCCGCCAGCATACAGACAAAGAACAGTAGAGAAGCGCTGAAGAGAAATACCCATGTTGCATTGCCAGTCAGTGTAGCCATCGATGCCATAAAACGGGTACCGAGCCACGCCAGAGGCACACCGGCAAGGACGCCTGTTCCTACTAGAATCAGCATCCGTTGCATCAGCATTCGTGAGACATGCTGCTTGCTCGCACCCAACGCAATCCGGATGGCAATCTCTTGTATTCTCTGGGCCACCGCATAGGCAAGAACCCCATAGAGTCCGATGGCGCTGAGCAGCAACGCAAGAGCGCCCATAACGAACGCGAGTGTTGCCATTAGGCGCTGCTGAAAGATGGAGTTGTTGACTCTTTCCTGCATTGTTTCAACATCGGTAATCGGCAGGTCATGGTCAACGCGTCGCACTGCAGCTCGTATGTCTGCCGCCAACCCCGCCGAACTGGCCATAGTGCGGAGATAAAAGGTCGCCGGATGAGAGCGGCCATTCGACCAGCTTTGCGCATAAGGCATATAAACCATTGGACCGTTCGCATTGTGCGTCAGGCTGACGGAGCGCACCACTGGAACGACCCCAACGATCTGAATATCCGTCTTTACTCCTGTCCCATTACCCCAGGCCATCTGGCCATCGAGCGCGGCGCTTATATTGCCATGGAAATAATGCTTTACAAAGTCCTCATCAACGATCGCTACCTTTTGCGACGTCTCGCTGTCCTGCTCTGCGAAGTTACGGCCTGCAAGCAGAGGAATCTGTAAGCCCGGCAGAAAGCCCGGAGTCACCCAGTTGCGGTCCGGCTCTATCGATGGCCCTGTCTCGGTAAAGCCACGCACCGCTACACTACTCCCAGACTCATCTCCAGCCAGCATTCCTATGGAGGCATAGCTTACGCTCGTGACACCCGGCAGGTGGCGCAGCTCGGTCTCAATCGCTTTATATTCGTTCTTTACCTCGGCATTCTGTCTATTCAGAAGCGATGCGTCCACAGAGAACGTCGTGAGATGAGTCGTGGTGTATCCCAGGTTGAGTGTCCGCAACCGGTAGAGCGTCATGGCCACCAGGCCCGCACTGACCAACAGGGTCATACTCAACGCTATCTCGCCGATGACAATAAAGTTGAGAGGATTTGAGCGCCTTCCAATGACGGTGCGCGAGCCGGCATGCAGCGCCTGTAACGGATCAACTTGCAAACTGATCAACGTTGGAGCAAGGCTGAAGACGAGACTGGTCGTAATACCCAGGAGAACAGCAAAGATCATGACGCGCCAGTCGAGACCAGGCAGAAGTGCCTGCTTCAGCGCATAGGTATCGGGAATCATTCTGAGGATCACTCGAAGTGTCACCATGCCCAGCAGCAGACCCACCACAGATCCCAGAATGCCAAGAAGAAGGCCCTCAACAAGCGTTTGCCGGCACAACTGCCATCGACTCGCTCCAAGAGCGTGTTGCACAGCCCACTCGCGCTGACGTGCATTGGCTTTGATCAAAAGCAGGTTCGCCAGATTCGCGCAGGCAATTAGCAGCACGATACTCACCATCCAGAAGAGAACGCGCACCGGATCACCCAAAGCGCTTTCAAGAAAACCTAGCCCTTGAGAGCCATCGCGCAAAGAAAGCTTTGTCTGCATCCACTCTCTATCAAATTTCTTGCCATGGTGGTGCTGCAGAAGAACGAATGCCGACCGGTGCCAGTCCAGCCAGAGTGAATTAAGTTCCTGTTGCGCATAAGCCTGCGTAACTCCGGGTTTCAGGCGGCCAATCAGGTTAATCCAGTAGAAGAGATCGTCCGTCAAGCGATCGTGTCCGTGGTCTCTTCCCGCCATAACAGCGTGCTGCATCGCCATAGGAATGAATATGGCAGGAATATATTCGCCTGTGAGCCCGCGATAGCCCACGATGCCGACGACGGTAAAAGATTGGCCATTGATTTTAACAACACGATTAAGGATGGAAGTATCGCTGCCGAAATGGCTTTGCCAATAGTCTTCGCTCAGAACAGCGACAGGATTTCCGGCGTGAAGGCGATCATCCTGGGTCTTAATCAGCCGCCCCAGAATAGGGCGAACTCCGAGAACATCAAAATAGTTTCCCGTCACGTACTCGGCGATTGTATTGTCGGCAAAATTCTGGGTAACCAGCGTTATGCCGCTGAACGCACTTGCAGCGAGGCCATCGAGAGTGTGATTGCCGTCTCGAAGGGCGACATACGCAGGATAAGAAAAATAAAGCGTATCGTCTCCCCAGCTACTCCATGAGCCTTCAGTGCTCGCCGATTTCTGGCTCAATAAGACGAGCTGATGCGGGTTTCTGACAGGCAGGGTGCGCAGAACAACCTGATTAAAGATGCTGAACACTGCTGTGTTCGCGCCTATACCCAGCGCCAGCATCACAACAGCTGTGATCGTAAAGGCCGGACTCTTGCGCAGTTGACGCAATCCACGCCGCACATCGCGCATGAGTGCTTCGCCCCACCGACTTCCCCATTGATTTCGGGTAACTTCCTTCACCAGCAGGACATTGCCAAATTCGCGCAACACTGCTGCGCGGGCACTTTCTTCCGATTCGCCTCGCTCGCGCCTCTCCGCTATGGCCATGCGAAGATGCGATTGCAACTCTTCATCGAGATCGTCTTCTTCGCGCCGCTGGTGAAGCCATCGCCACAGTCTCACTGGTTCCCTGCCTTGGATTGGGCTTGCATAACGAGAGCAATAATGTCGACCATTTGCTGCCAGCGACTGTGTTCAGCGGTCAACTGCTGCTTTCCCGCGCGCGTGATCCGATAGTATTTGGCGCGCTGGTTAGCTTCGCTCTGTTTCCACTCAGAGCTGACCCAGCCCTGGCGTTCAAGCCTGTGCAGCGCGGGATAAAGTGAGCCCGTTTCAACCTGGAGCGCCTCTCCGGAACTGATCCGTAATGCCTGGCTGATGCCGTAGCCATGTTGCGGTCCCCACTGAAGCGTTTGGAGGACGAGCATGTCCAATGTGCCTTGCAGAAGCTCAATTCGATTTTCGTACCGTTCTTTACGCGTCATAAGGATGTAGGCAATCTACATCCAGGGGAAGTAGATTGTCTACATCTTTTCAAATACGACGTCCGGTTTTATTGCATTGGCGCAGTTGACAATAGCATCCGGCCGCGGCTAAAAGTCCTGACGCACCGTAATCAGTGTGCTAACTGCGATCAGGGCGAGTGCTGCAAGCGCGAATCCTGCAATCAATGTGAAAGGGATTGTGCCGGTCCAGAGTAAAGTATGGAACGAGAGGACATTGCCCAGGCGTCCGCTCATGAAATCGGCAACGTGCAGAGGGTAAGGACGAAGCGGTGGATAGCGACAAGCTGCAAGGTAGAACACGTATGACACATATCCGACTGTGAGCGCAGTGTACTCGTTTGTAAAGATGACCGAACAGAGGAAAGTAATGCCGTAAGTGACGAGGCCTCCAATCGCCCAGAAGGGTACGAAACCCAGACCATAAGAGAGCGGCATTGACTGATGCACGAGGGGCGATGCTGCCCAGACGACAAAGGGCGGCATCAGGGACAGGGCGAAGACCTGCAGCGCGCCTACAAGAGCACGCGTAACGACAAGGCGCAGGCGACTGACGGGAAGAGCCAGAGTAAAGCCGACGGTGTTCTGTCTGCGATCGCGTTGCAGACCGCCGAGGCCAAGCAACAGACATGAGAGTTGCAGCATGCCACGCGCGCCGCCGGCAAAGACAGTCCAGAAGAGATATTGGATGTAGTTATGGACACCATGGTCTTCGCGCGCAATGTCGGGGAAAAATCTGGCCTCGAAAAGGACACGCACCAGACAAATAGCGATAATGGCAGCGGCGGCGATAAAGAAGCGAATGTAACTTTCGCGCCAGGCTTTGTACCAGAGCATGAGTGTGGCTCCTGCGGTTAAAAATCTATTGGTTCTATGCGGTGCGCCGCATAGAAGACAAAGACGACGCCGATGAGCAGCATCAAGGCGAGCGCAAACCAGGGCATTGGGCCGATGAGCAGGTGCGACGACTCGTTGAAGAATGGCATGTCTTCGCCATTGATGATGCTGAAAATATTGAGCATGGGAAACCGGCTGAGCCAGGGAACCGCCATAAGAAATCCATAAGCCATAACCGAAGGCACCGCAACGATCATTGCGGTGTACTCCCCTTCCATGACGTGGGCGAGAAGAAAGGTATAGCTGTAGAAGATGGCTCCGCAACAGGACCAAAGCAGGCTGAAACCGAGGGCCTGCGCAGCCGAGTAATACTGCCCGATGAAATGGGAGCCCAGCGGAAGCACAATGGCAGGTGTGAGTGCCATGGCGATAACGCCAAGGTATCCGATGAACGCTCGAGTAAAAAGAATGCAGCTGCGGCTGACCGGAAGCGCGAGAGTAAACCCGGAGGTCCCTTGTGCTTTCTCCTGCAGGAGACCGCCACTGCCAAGGATGATGGAGAGAAAGATAAAGAGATCGCGACCAAAGCTGTCGTAGACACTCTTCCAAATGAAGGCTGCGTAGCTCATAGGATGACCAACGCTCTCGCGCAAGGCCTGTTGATTAAAAACGATGAATACACAGGCGATGGCGACGGCAACGATACCGAGAAGGATGACGGTGCGAGTTTCGCACCATGCTTTATACCAATACATCCTGGTGCTCCTCTTGCTCGATGCGGTTCTGCTCCTGAACAGTCTCAAGGAATATTTCGCGCAGGCTGATGGGGGAGACATCAATATCGATAGCGTTATGTTCGCGTCCGAACTGAGCGATAGATTCGGTATTGTGGCTGGCCAGAATCGTAATCTGACGGCCGCTGACGTGTGTGCGTTCCACACCGTCGAAGGCCGATGGCAGCGCCGGCGGCGTACCGGCAAAACCAAGAGTGACACGGCGGTAGTTCTCGCGAATTTGGTCGAGCGGCATATCGAGCACCGATCTGCCCTGGTCAATCATGAGAATGTCGTCGGCAATGCGCTCGACCTCAGAGAGCTGATGCGAAGAGAAGAAGACGGTTGTTCCTTCAGGCGGCGCGCCTACCAGCGTCTGCAACAGTTCTTCAATTGAGACCGGATCGAGGCCTTCCGTCGGCTCATCGAGAATAAGCAGAGCGGGACGGCGCGAAAGCGCGAGCAGAAGCGCAAGTTTCGTGCGCATCCCTTTCGAGAGCGCCTTTACCTTGCGGCCCGGCGGCAGACGATACTGACGGAGCAGTCGTTGCTCAACCTCCGGGCGCCAGTCGTTATAGAACGAGCGCGTAAATCGGATAAGCTGCTCGACGGTCATATAACCGTAAAGACCCTTGTCTTCGCCGACATAGGCGATTCGCTTGCGAATTTCGAGCGACGCCTTTGGATCGTCGATACGATAGCCGAGTACAGTACCGCAGCCTGAAGTCGGCTTAATCATTCCCAGCAGCATTTTGATGGTGGAGCTTTTGCCTGCTCCATTGCGGCCAAGGAAGCCGGTAATGCGCTCGCGCCGCACGCGACAGTTCAATCGTTGAACAGCCTTGAATGCACCGTAATGCTTCGTCAGATCTTCGGTTTGGATAATTCGTTCCATGCTCATCGCTTCCTCGCGAGCTCCTCAACCTGCAGAAGCTGCGCCTCAAATAGACGGCGAATCTCTTCTGCGTTGAAGTCGTCCTCATAGAGTTCTTCAACAACTTCGGCAACCTTTCGCTGAGCCTGGCGCACCTGCTCCGTGCGCGTCTTCTGCCGGCGTTTGGCACTGATGTAGGCGCCGGCTCCATGACGAAGTTCGAGAAGACCTTCGTGCTGGAGCTCGGTATATGCCTTAGCCACAGTGTTGTGGCTCACCACCAGTTCTTCGGCGAGGGTACGAATCCCAGGCATCTGGTCGCCGTCCTGTAGCACGCCAGTCTCGACGGCATGACGGACTTGTTCCATGAGTTGAAGATAGAGAGGCTGACCGGCAGATGTATTCAATCGAAAGATCACGAAATGACTGTACCACAGTTATGGTACACATGACAATTATTTATACGAAAGGGGCAAACAGCAGATGCCAGTTCGAACGGTGGAGTGACCATCGCTTCTGGCGCCGGGATCTAGAATAGAGACATGCAGACGGGCAGGTTGACGATACGGTTGATATGGATTGCGCTATTTGCAGTGGTGGCAACTCTGATCGTCTGGAGGGGGATGAAGATGACCCAGGTCAGCGCGCAGGCGAAGGCTCCGGCACCAGTGCTCGATGAACCTCTGGCGAAGATTTCAAAGCACGAAACAGCGGTGTTTGCGGGCGGATGTTTCTGGGGAACACAGGCGGTCTTCGAGCGGGTGAAGGGAGTAACGTCAACGACGGCAGGTTACTCTGGCGGCTCTGCCGAGACGGCTACCTATGCGCAAGTGACCACGGAGACAACCGGTCATGCGGAGTCGGTGAAGGTGGTCTACGATCCGTCCAAACTCACCTATGGGAAGTTGCTGCAGATCTTTTTCACGGTGCATGATCCGACACAACTTAACCGGCAGGGACCGGATGTAGGTACGTCGTATCGCTCGGCCATCTTCTACGCCAATGACGAGCAAAAGAAGATTGCGACAGCATACATTGCCCAGATGGAAGCGGCACATGTGTTTGCAAAACCGATTGTGACTCAGGTGGTTCCATTAAAAGGCTTTTACGATGCCGAGTCATACCATCAGGATTATGCGGACAAGAACCCTGACAACCCTTACATCATGGTCTGCGACCGGCCGAAGATCGAGACGCTGAAGCGCGACTTTCCAGAGTTGTTCCGGAATCGCTAAAGCGCAGGATAAAGCTACTGTGTGATCTCGCCCTCGGGCTCGTCGGTGGGGTTCTCGATCTCGGCATTAAAGCCTTCGAGAAGGCGTTCAAGGAAGGCATCTTTATTCGGTGTTTCGCCCTGTAGTTCGTGGGCGAGCGCGATATGACGAGCCAGGTCCGCCAGCACAATTCCCCAGGCAAACGGATCTTCCCATGCGCCGCTGCGAATGCTAACGTGCTGCCCCTGCTCGGCGATCCAGACGCGCATCACCTCGAAAGATGCCCGGTCACGCTGTGCGACGGGCGGGATGCTGAGAGTCTTTTCTGAACCCATTATGATGCCTTTCTCAATGCCTGCGGACTGTAAATATAAGAGTAGACTTTTCCGAGGCGTGTTTTCCACGTTATCCACTAAAACGCTCTGCATCCGCAGGACAGATTTCGTTAGGGTACTGAATCATGGCTACATATCCCCAAATTGTTGGCGAAGAAGGCCGTCCGGCTTCGCTACATGCCGAGATGACAATTCTGGGCGCGATGTTGGTTGAGCCGCTCGCAATCAACGACGCAACCATGCTGTTGAAGGCAGACGACTTCGCCCTGGACTCCCATCGCAGAATCTACACAGCGATGCTGCAACTCTCCGAGGCAGGCCACGCAGTCGATATCGTCACCGTGGGCGAGGAGCTGCGCAAACGCAAGGAGCTGGATTCCATCGGTGGACTGCCGTATCTGGCATCGCTGAGCGAGGGACTGCCCCGCAAGCTGAGCATTGAGAGCTATGTGCGCATAGTGCGCGACAAAAGCCTGATGCGCCAGTTGATGACGGTCTGCGATATGGGCATGGTCGATGCAGCCGACCAGAGTCAGGAAGCACTCGATGTCCTGAACAATGTCAGCAGCCGGCTCATGGAGATATCCGAACATGCTGTGACCGGCGGCTTCTCCGACATCAGCGAGATTGTGCGCGATTCCTTCGGCTCAATCGACAAGCTGTATGAGCAGGGGCGCGAGATCACTGGTCTGGCAACGCACTACATCGAGTTCGACCGTATGACCAGCGGTCTGCAGGACTCTGAGCTGATTATCATCGCGGCGCGGCCTTCGATGGGCAAGACGGCCTGGGCGATTAACATTGCGCAGAATGCGGCCGTGCATGGCGGCAAGGTGGTCGCTGTATTTTCGCTCGAAATGTCGAAAGAAAGCCTGTTGCGCCGTTTGCTGGCATCAGAGGCGCTGGTAAATTCGCGCAAGATTCAGACCGGCTTTCTACCGAAAGAAGATAAGGGCAAGCTGCTGTCAGCTCTTGAGCGGCTGATGGAATCGAAGCTTTTCATCGACGACACACCCGGCATTACGCTGGCCGAGATGCGCGCCAAAGCGCGACGACTGCACCAGCAGGAGGGGCGGCTCGACCTCATCGTGATCGACTACCTGCAGTTGATGACGGGATCGGCGGGACCGAACCAAAAGAAATTCGAGAACCGAACGCAGGAAGTCTCATCCATCTCTCGCGGACTGAAGGCCTTAGCCAAAGAGATGAAGGTTCCGGTCATTGCACTCTCGCAGCTCTCACGCTCCAGCGAGCAGCGCGGCGGCGACAAAAAGCCAATGCTGAGCGATCTGCGCGAGTCCGGTTCGATCGAACAGGACGCCGATGTGGTTGCATTCATCCATCGCGATAGCTACTACAACAAGGACGAGAACGGCGACGAAGATCCGGAATCGAAAGGCAAGGCAGAGATCATCATTGCCAAGCAGAGAAATGGTCCAACCGGCAGCGTGCATCTGGCATATTTGGCGGATTACACGCGGTTTGAAAATCTGCAGTCGGACAACGGCGGCTACTGAGCGGTAGCGTACTCCGCAGAAGCACCGTGAATGCCGGGTCTGAATTCTGCATCCAAACTCTTCACGAGAGAAGCGGGAAGGTGCTTTGGGGAAGAAGAATTGCGGAGGAAGAAGCAAATAACAGAGATTGTTACCGATCCGGTGGAATCGGCGAAGAGCGCAGGACTGCGTTATATATCGGATGCGAAGCCGGGAATTCAGCGGAGGCGCGCGGGCAAAGGCTTTCGCTATATCGATCCTGAGGGAAAGCCGGTGCGGGACAAGGAGACCCTGGCGCGCATCAAGTCGCTGGTCATTCCGCCGGCGTGGACAGACGTGTGGATCTGCCCGAATCCGAAGGGACATCTGCAGGTGACCGGAAGGGACGCGAAAGGGAGAAAGCAGAGCCGGTATCATCCGCGGTGGCGCGAGGTGCGCGACGAGACGAAATATGAGCGCATGGTCCTGTTCGGAATGGCGCTGCCGGGCATTCGGGAGCGTGTGGAGCAAGACCTTGCGTTGCCTGGACTGCCGCGTCCAAAGGTGCTGGCGACAATTGTGCGACTGATGGAGACGACGCTGATTCGGGTAGGCAATGAAGAGTATGCGCGCGAGAACAAGTCCTATGGACTGACGACGATGCGAAACAAGCACGTCGAAGTTGAGGGCTCGACGGTGACCTTCAAGTTTCAGGGTAAGAGCGGCGTGAAACACACGGTCGATATAACCGACCGGCGCATTGCGCGGATTGTGCAGCGTTGCGAAGACATTCCGGGTTATGAGCTGTTCCAGTACGTGGAGAAGGATGGAACAATCCATTCGGTTGATTCTGCCGATGTGAACGAATATCTGCGGGAGATTTCAGGCGAAGATTTTTCGGCCAAGGATTTTCGAACCTGGGCGGGGACAGTTCTTGCCTGTGTAGCGCTGCGAGAGGCAACGGCATTTGCATCGGAGACTGAGGCCAAACGGAATGTAGTGCAGGCGATTAAGCAAGTGGCAGCGAAGCTGGGGAATACGCCGTCGGTCTGCCGTAAGTGCTATGTGCATCCGGCAGTGCTGGAGTGCTATATGGCTGGCGAGATGCTGGCTGCGGTGAAGCGGCCGGTGCATGGCGAAGATGAAGATACAGCCGAAGTTCTACGGCGAGAAGAAGAGTCGCTGCTGAAGCTGTTGCAGAAGAAGATTGAGCAGGCGGTGGCGTGATTGTGATTAGAAGCAGATTCCTTCGGAATTAAAAGCGAAATACAGGGGTCTCTCCGCTCGCCTTCGGCTCGGTCGAGATGACGTAGGATGGAGCTTTTCGATGGCACCCGAGCAGGGTTGCTGAATTGATGAGTCTCGGGCTTTCAGCCCTCTGTCTTCTCAAGGCTGTTTACCTGGGGCTCGCGCCCCAGGCTGGTATATTGTCGCGCCATTGGCGCCTTATGGATAGAGGCAGAAGCAGGTCCTCCCGCCTACGGCGGAAGGATGACAACTTAAGAATACAGGGTTCCTCCACTCCCCATTCGACTGGCTTCACTCGATAGAGATGACGTGCTTCTGGAGAGGTGTTATCCGGCTTTCTGTCTTGAAATTACGATATTCGCCCGCAAAAAGATGTGGTTTTACAGCAGCCAGACCGGATGGCGGTAAGATAAAGTGTTTGGCATAGAAACGGCAGCACAGGAAAGGGAGCAAAGACTTTGGCAGAGACAATTTACGACTTGGTAGTGATTGGCGGCGGACCGGCAGGCTATACCTGCGCTATCCGGGCGGCGCAGTACGGATTGAAGACGGCGCTGGTGGAGTCGACCGACAAGCTGGGTGGCACCTGTCTGCATGTGGGATGCATTCCGACAAAGGCGTTGCTCTTCTCCGCCGAGGTATGGGACCACCTGAAACATGCCGACAAGTACGGCATCGACGGAGTGAGCCAGCCTAAGCTGAACTGGAAGAACCTGCTGGCACGCAAGAACGAGATTACGGTCAAGCACACCAAGGGTCTCGACTTCCTGATGAAGAAGAACAAGATTACGGTGGTCAACGGCTATGGCCGGCTGACTGGACCGGCGAAGGAAGGCGTCTTCTCCGTCGAGGTAGACAAGGCGGGCAAGAAGGAGACGGTAAAGGCGAAGAAGGTAGTGCTCGCCACTGGCTCGGACGCGCGCATGTTGCCGGGCTACAAGGCCGACAACACGATTCTGACCAATATAGAGGTGCTCTCGATCGACAAGCAGCCGAAATCGCTGGTAGTGATCGGCTCCGGTGCAGTCGGCGTGGAGTTTGCGTCAGTGTTCAAGAGCTTTGGCACCGAGGTGACGATTATCGAGGCGCTGCCACGCATTGTTCCCGCAGAGGACGAGGACGTCAGCAAGGAACTGCTGCGGCTTTACAAGAAGCGCGGCATCGATGTGCATGTTTCGGCCAAGGTGGACAAGATTGAGAAGACGAAGGACGGTGTCAACATTCACTTCACCAAGTCAGACGGCAAGAGTGAGGTGAAGTCGGCGGAGAAGGTGCTGGTGGCCGTAGGCCGCGCGCCGCGCACATCTGATGTCGGCCTGGACAAGACGAAGATCACGCCGGACCGCGGTTTTATCACCACCAACGAGTGGATGGAGACCTCCGAGCCTGGCGTTTACGCCATTGGCGACATTGTTGCCGGTCTGCCGCAGCTTGCGCATGTAGGCGCGATGGCCGGAATGGTGGTGGCGGCCAGGTTGGCGGGCAAGTATGCGCGTCCTGTGCGCCGCGACCGTATCCCGGCCTGCACTTATTGCGATCCGCAGATTGGCAGCGTGGGCCTGACCGAAGCCAAGGCAAAGGAAGCGGGCTACCAGGTGAAGGTGGGCAAGTTCCCGTTTGTCGGCAACTCCAAGGCAACGATTCTGGATTCGCACGACGGCTTCGTGAAGGTTGTTTCAGACGCGAAGTACGGCGAGGTGCTGGGTGTCCACATCATTGGGCCGAATGCAACCGAGCTGATTGCTGAGTGTGTGACCGCAATGGAGCTTGAGGCAACGGTGGAAGAGATGATGTTCACGATTCATGCGCACCCGACGCTGGCAGAGAGCCTGCTGGATGGGTTCGGCAGCGTTGAGGGCATGGCCATCAACGTGTAGAAGCGTTCCGCCTTTGAACTACAAAAACCCGGTCTTATGACCGGGTTTTTCTTTGAAGCCACGTCAACAGGCTATTTCTTGTCTTCCATTAAGGCGTGATTCGTTGGAAGCATATTTTGATGCAGTACCCTACTGATGAAGACACCGGTGGACTCCTGTTTATAAAAGATCACGTGTTTCTTCTGTTCGATGCGCCGGAAGCCGCGATGGACGGAATTGCAGGCGCGCCCAAGGTTCGGCATCTCCGCAATACGATTGAAGCAAGCCACGAGGTCATCCAGGTAACGAGAGCCTGTTGGCTGCCCCACATATCCGTTGTGTAGTCGGCTATATTTGCAAGGTCCAGTTCTGCCAGAACGGAGAGCCGGTAACGGCTCACGCCGTGCGCCTTTCCGTCACTTCTGCACGTCGGCGTATCCGTGCGCGGATTCTACGGATGGGGTCACCTTCAGCGGCACCGCTGTCGATACCCGCCTGTACTGCTGTGCGTAGAGCATAAAGTCTGGCCTCGTCTTCCCGGTCATCTTGCTCCAGTGCCCGCAATCCGGCACGAAGAACCTCACTAGCATTGGCATACTGGCCACTGTGAATCTTTGCATCGACAAATTGATCCATCTCTGGTGTGAGATTGATATTGCGCATCGGCATAAAACGATCCTCTGCGGCAATGATAAAAAGTTGGCAATATTTGGCAAAACTACTCCTGCTCGTGAACCTCCATTTGCCTGTCATGCGATACTCACAGGCACAATGGATATTGCTTTTCTGACGGAAAATTTTGCTATTCCTGGTGTGCTGTCGTTTCACAAGACAGAGAGTGGTTTCGTCTATGCCGATGTAGTTACGCCGGAGGCGACGGCGAAGATTTATCTGCAGGGAGCGCAGCTTGCTGCGTGGCAGCCAGCCGGCCATGATCCGGTATTGTTCTTCAGCAGCCATGAGAGCTTTACGCCGGGCCACGCGATGCGCGGTGGTGTTCCTATATGCTTTCCGTGGTTTGGAGCACGGCATGACGGCAAAGCCGGCCCAGCGCATGGCTTTGCCCGCACACAAGAGTGGGAGCTGGCTTTTGCCGCCGTGGCCGGAGATGATCTGCATCTGACATTTACGCTGGGGCCAACCGAGGTGAGCCGCGGGCTGGGCTATGACAACTTTCGCCTGGTGTATGAGCTTGTAATTGGCCGCACGCTGACGATGCGGTTGACGGCGGCCAATAACGGGGCGGAGCCGCTGGTGATAGAAGAGGCGCTGCACACCTACTTTGCCGTAGGCGATGTGCGCGAGGTAAAGCTTACAGGGCTGGAGCCGACAGCTTATGGCGACAAGACCGATGACATGCGCGAGAAGCCAGCGGCGCATGAGCCGGTGACATTTACCGGCGAGACTGATCGGGTTTACGACAACACGGCGGCTACATGCGTGATTCACGATGCAGCAGGCAGACGGCGCATCTCTGTAGCGAAGCAGAACTCGCATACGACCGTGGTGTGGAATCCGTGGAAGGAGATGGCCGACCTGGGCGCAGAGGAGTGGCCGAAGATGCTATGCGTCGAGACGGCGAACACAGCGGAGAATGCGATTACGCTGGCGCAGGGACAGGCGCACACCATGCAGGCCCAGGTGAGTGTGGAAGAGGTTGAGGGCTGAGCATGATTGGCGTTGATTGGGGGACGAGCAACTTTCGCGCCTTTCGCTTGGCGAGCGATGGAAGTATTGTTGGCCGGCGCAGCTCGGCGCGCGGAATTCTGCAGGTAGAGCCTGGCGGATTTGCGGAAGCACTCGAGAACGAGATTGGCGAGTGGCTGAGTGAGGGCGAAGAGCACGTGTTGCTGTGCGGCATGGTGGGAAGCCGACAGGGATGGGTGGAGGCAGAGTATCTTGCGTGTCCCGCAGGAGCCGATGAGCTGGCTGCGGCGGTGGTCGGCGTGCCTTTTGATCGTGCTGAGGTGCGCCTGGTACCGGGAATGAAATCGCGCGATGCAGATGGCGTTCCAGAGGTGATGCGCGGCGAGGAGACGCAGGTGGCGGGGCTGCTGGATACATGCAGCGACGATGCTTTGTTATGTCTGCCAGGGACGCACTCGAAGTGGGTCCGGCTACATGGCGGAAAGGTTGCGGGCTTCACCACCAGCATGACGGGCGAAGTTTATAGAGCGCTGCGCAAACACACGATCCTGGGCAGGAGCATGGTGGCGGGCGATGTTGATCGTGAGGCGTTTCTGCATGGCGTAGAACGCGCGGCAACTGCGGGCGGGCTGCTGCATCATCTGTTTGGTGTGCGGACTCTGGGGCTGATGGATGAGCTGAGGGCTGAGGCATCGGCGGGGTATCTTTCCGGCTTGCTGATAGGGCACGAGGTTGGGTCGGAGATGCCGAAGGGCGCGCAGGTGCATCTGGTGGGTGACGAGGCGCTGTGCTCGTTGTATCGGATCGCCATTGAGGCGTGTGGTGGTTCGGCGACAATCGAAGACGAAGATGCAGCGGCGCGCGGGCTGACCGTGGTTGCCAGGAGGATGGGATGGATTTGAAGGTGTGGCTCCAGCGGTCGCCGTTGATTGCGATTTTGCGCGGTGTGCAGCCGGAGGAGGTTGAGTCGATTGGCGCGGCGCTGCAGGAAGAAGGAATCAGCATTGTCGAAGTGCCATTGAATTCACCGCAGCCGCTGGAGAGCATTGCGCGACTGGCGCGCCGTTTTGGTGGTGAGATGCTTGTTGGCGCAGGCACGCTGACCGAGCCCTCGCAGGCAGCGCAGGTGGCTGCAGCGGGGGGGAGAATTGCCGTTACTCCTCATGCAGATACGGCGGTTGTAAGCGCGGCGAAGGCGGCTGGGCTGATCGCAGTGCCGGGCTTCTTCAATCCGACGGAGGCATTCAGTCTGCTGCGTGCCGGCGCGGATGCGATCAAACTTTTTCCCGCAGATGTTCTGGGGCCGGGGATGCTGAAGGCGATGCGCGCCGTGCTGCCGAAGGAGGCCATGGTGATTCCGGTAGGCGGCATCGGCGCAGCTCAGATTGCCGCGTGGCACGACGCCGGAGCGAATGGCTTCGGCATCGGCACGGCGATCTATAAACCGGGTGATGATGCTCAGGCAGTTGGAGCGAAGGCGCGCGCGTTGATGGATGCGGTGCGAGCGGCCGATTCTTCTTTAGGTTGAGGAGAACCGTTACGTCCGGCTATCCCTCCGGACTGGTAAAAGTCATTGCACTTCTTTGTGGAGCATATGAAGTTGTGTATCCCTCATCGCAACGAGGCCGAGATGGATGGGACACGGTTAAAACAGTTGCAGAACTATGTTCTATGTGGTAAAAATCCGCTTCAGCAATAGATCGAGTACCAAACCTATAGTTAGAGGTTATGGCCGATGGAACAGCGTCTCAATACTATCGCGAATTATTGCATTATTGTGGTAGCGGTGCTCACAGTCTTCTTCCTTGTCAGAAATGAAATGTTCAATAGGAATAAACCCAAAGACACTGCCCAGAAATTAATTGGAAAACAATTTCCCCTTCAACAAAATTGGGCACCATACCGGTATACGGTAGTTCTTGCTTTACAAGTTGGCTGTCACTTCTGTGAGGATAGCGCTCCTTTTTATAGGAAGCTTTCTGCTTTCGTAACGACGCGCAATGAGAACATGGTTGCTTTATTTCCCCAGGCAGAAGATGAAAGTCGAAAATACTTAAATACTCTGTCCGTAATTGTCCCATCGGTAAAGAAAGCTAATTTTAGCGACCTTAAGGTCACCGGAACTCCCACTCTTTTCATCATTGATCGGGCTGGCAATGTAAAAAGTGTGTGGCGCGGTGAATTGAGCTCGCACGCTCAGAATCAAGTCTTAGAAGCACTTAATTAACATTTCCCATAGGAGAGAAGGCAATGAAGCCATTGATCAATCGTTTAGTAGCATTGGCGTTCCTTACAGGTGTAATGGTGTTTACTGCCACTATGCCTAACGAGGCCCGCGCAAGTAACTGTTATCTTGACCACACTTGTAATCGCGATTGTGTTGCCGGTGTCAGCTACTGCCGAGATCGTCCAGACAGTGATTATTTTGAATCCAGTAGCTTTAGTGATTATTGCGCAAACCTGCGCTCAGCCAACGCTTGTGATCAAGCCGAAGATTGTTATGTCTGTCCTTGCGTCTATTCGAGTTGCGGTGGACCTGGTAGTAATTGATTTAGGAACTAATCACAATAACCCAAAAAGATCCCTTCATTATCAATGATGAAGGGATCTTTAAGATGAGTTGAAGCTGATTGGTTTAGAAGCTGAATCGGGCAGCCAGTTGCATTAGTCGTGCGTTGCTCTTGAACAGCAGCTCTGGATGGTTGAAAGCAGGGCTACCCACGTTCTGGAATTGCGTGGAGGTTGTCTGGGTCGAAACCGGTCCAACGTCCCTGAGTGAACCAGCTATGTACTGGGGATGATTGAAGAGATTGAATGCCTGTGCCTGGAATTCGATTGCAGTGCGTTCAGTGATATTGAATCGCTTGGAGGCCGATATATCAATGTTATTGATGGGACGAATGGGCAGAGTGTTGCGGGACACGTTCGGCAGCGTACCTGCGCGTGCCTGGATGTAGTACGCACCCGGATCAATAGCCACATAGCCAACCAAGTTGCCGCTGCATTGCGTTGCAGTTGGATCATCTTTCGTTGGGCAGGTCGCAGTCAGAGTCGGGTCATTGCTGTAGACCGGGATCACTCCACTGCCTGTACCTCTTTTGCCCTTGGGGTTTACGATGGGCCGATCGATTGTTCCGGAATCGCCGTTCAGATTTGAATTAACACCGGAGAGAGCGGTGGCGTACTCGGGTGATTCATAGGTATAGATAGGGGCGAATTCCCAGTTTCCGACCAGATTTTTTGCAAACCAGTTGGAATGCTTGAAATAAGGCATATCCCAGACAGCGGCGATGCTGAGGCGGTGAGTGCGGTCGAGCGCGGAACGGCCATAATCAGCAGCAACGTTTTGCGAATCCTGCGGGCGGCGCGGGCTCAACACCGTAGAGAAGACCTCTGCTGTTGCATCGTCCATGGTCTTGCTCCATGTATAGGAAGCATTGAGCGAGAATCCGTTCTGGAACCGGCGGGTCAGATTTGTCTGCAGACCATTGTAGTTCGAGCTGGAATACGGTTGATAGGAAGTGATCGTGTTAATGAATCCCGCTGCCTCGTATTGCGGAAGAATGTTCGATCCGGCTGCAATTTTTGCAAGGGTATTTACGTCTGTCCCCGTGTTGGTCGTAGCATAATCCCCGCTTGGATCTATGACGATATTGGGCGAACCAAGTGAGGTGAATAGCTGGTTGGATGCGTTAACTCGGGGTTGCACATTGATCTGCACCTGAGTGGGAAGGTGGATACCACGCGTTCCCACGTAACGGACCTCGGCAGTGTAGTTGCGGGCGAAGACACGTTGAATGCCGACTGACCAGGTTTCCGCATAGGGGATAGTCTGGTTGGGCATGTAGGCGGAGGTAGCTGCCCGTTGTGCAGCAAGGTCCGGATCGCAGGGAACTCCGGTTCCGGGGCCAGTTCCATCTTTGCAAAAGGTCGCGAGGGTACCTGTACCCGGAGGAAGACCTCCACTAGCAAGGAAGTTGGGTGCACCGACCGCCGGACTGCTCCCAATGCCAACGGTATTGGTGGAGGAGTACTGCGGCGGGAAGGAGAGAAGGCCAAGATTATCAAACAACACATCGTAGGCTATGCCGAAGGCAGCGCGAATCGATGTCTTGCTATCGGGAGCGTAGTCGACGCCGATGCGGGGTGCGAAGTTCTTGTATTGCGGTTGCGGTGCGGAAAAGTTGATTAAGCCGGGAACGCTGGCAGCACTATTCAGGCTTTGGGAGCGCTCGCCCACCGGAACTGAGGTGAACTCGTAACGCAGGCCATAGTTCAGAGTTACATTGGGAAGCATGCGCCAGGTGTCATTGGCATAGCCATAGAGTGCCGTCTGGTCACCGTAATAGATGAAGTTACCGGTTGAACGTTGACCAAAACCAGTTGGCGCAAGGTCGTGCAGATACTCAGTTAGGTAGTTGTACTCGTAGTCGCCGCGCACGCGCTGAGTAAAGGTTTGAGGCGCGATGTACTTGCGTCCATCAAAGCCTACTTTGATCGTGTGCCTTCCCTTGACCCAGGAGATGTTTTCAGTCACCTGATACAGGTTCTGTACTGTCGACTGGGGCGCATTATCATCCGGGCCATAGTCCAGGGAGTTCTGATCGTAGATATAGATGTTAGGAAAGGAGTCCAGCCCGGGGAACTTATGATCGCCAGCCAGATATGTTTGGGTGAAGCGCGTGAAACCTACACGAAATTCATTCGTCAGGTTAGGAGTAAAGGTGTGGTATTCGCTGGCCGCAATGAGGTGATAGCGCAACGGCAGCGGAGTATAAAAAACGGGCAGCGCAGCGGCTGTATCCTGCTGGGTATTGCGGTTGTAAATGTAACGCAGACGCAGGCTGTCGGATGGTGAATTGGTCCAATCCCCGCTCGTGGTAAGCGCGCCGAAGTTGATGTAGGTAGGCGACGAGACTAGATAGTTGCCTGCGGGGATGTCATAGCGTGTTCCTGAAGCGTAGCTGGGAGCACCTACATTTGCCGATAGCACCGGGCCATTTGCTTTGCCATTTCCGGCTGAGCCTACACCGTCATAGACCGCAATGGTCTGCGGTCCTGTCTTCTGGTTGAAGCAGGCAACATCATTCGAGGCATCAATCTGCGAACCCGATACGGGAGTGTACTGCACATACTGCGATAGGTTATTAGCATTCAGCCCAGGGATGGACTTCAGCATGTTGATGCCTGCTGCAGTCGGTGTGCAGATATAACTTTGCAGGCTCTGGCCTGTTGTTTGCCGCTCGTAGTTTGCGAAGAAAAAGAGCTTGTCGCGCTTGATGGGACCGCCGAGCTGGCCGCCATAACGGTTGTAGTCAAATCGCGGATTGGGCTGGTGCTGGCCTGCAGGAACGTCTTCGGCGTTGAGGTTCCGGTTTTGGAAATACTCATAAAGTAGCCCATGGAACTTATTAGTGCCGCTGACGATATTGGTATTGAACTGGCCGCCGGAAGAGTGTCCGAACTCGGGCGAAAATTGATTCGTAATGAGCGTGAACTCGCCCACAGCATCGGCAGGAACATATACCAGCGGACCGGTAACACCTTTGTCGTTGTTGTCGATGCCTTCAATGGTGAAGTTATTGTTGCGGGGGCGCTGTCCACCGACGGATGGGCCAGAGCCTGCGCCGATGCCGCCACTGGAAGCTACACCCGGGCTTAACAACGAAGCGTTTAGCACGCCGAGACCCATTGAGGTGCTGGGCAGGATGTTCAGTTCTTTCGTCTCGAAGGTCTGGGTGAGGTTGGTTGTTGTCGTGTCCAACGGGACTGCGGCGACGGCGGAGACTTCAACCGTGGAGGTACTGGAGACGGAGAGGGTAAGGTTTGCGGTCGAAGATTTGCCTACATCGATACGAAAGCCTGTGAGCGAATACTTCGCAAATCCGGGTGCCGAAGCTGTGATGTCATAGACGCCAAAGGGAACGTTGGGAATGAGAACATCGCCAGTCGTATTGGACTTGGCGGTAAAGATAGCTCCTGTCTGTTCGTTGGTGATAGTGACAGTAGCGTTGGGAATAACTGCGCCGGTTGTATCCTTGACGGTTCCGGCCATATTGCCGCTTGTTGTTTGTGCCCACCCGGCGCCAATCATCGCGATGAAAAGGCAGCAGCTTATCGCAAACTTACCCATAAAAAGAGCCTCCTGAAAAAACCATTCAACGGTCGTTCTGGACCCGAAGCTGGGATCCAAAGGCGCTTTACGGCGTACAGAAAGTGCCGCATGGTTCTAGGCAACTTCGTTGCCATTTCCCAAGTTCTTCAAGATGTTGTGAATATGAATGTAGGTTGTCTTCTTAAAAAGAAAATCTATGAAATTATGTAATGCCGGGGGCTAAGAGCCGATTGAATTTCATAGGTGAAGAAGTATTATCGTTTTCGGGAATGGCGCTAAGTGAGGCAGAGCTGTGACTTCTCGCGATGAATTATTTTTTTGCAGAAGTGTTATTGGTATTGTTCTATCCAATACTGCTCTTTAGCCAGTTTGTCTGATGTCGAATGAAGATTCTGCTTACAGCTATCGCACCTCGTCGAACCCGAAGCAAATCTGAGGCAGCAGAGCGTCTGCTCGCGGACTACATCACGCGCAGCTCCCGCTATGTCTCTTGCGAAGCGCAGACCTTCGATGATGAAGCGGATTTTTTGGACTGGCTTGATCGTCAGGCGGGAAGAATGCCGGCGGTTGCCATTCTGCTGGACAGTCGTGGTCAGCAGTTTTCTTCAGAGGAGTTTGCCCAGCGGTTGGGCGATCTGCGTGACGGAGCAACGCAGCGGCTAGTCATCGCGGTGGGTCCGGCAGATGGCTGGTCGGCCACAGCACTGCAACGCGCGAGTCTGCTGCTTTCGCTTGGGAAGATTACTCTGCCTCATCAGCTTGCCCGGGTTATTGTCGCCGAGCAGGTTTACCGGGCGCTGACGATTCTGGCGGGGCATCCCTATCATTCGGGTCATTGATGACACGCGTCATTTGGTGAGGATGAGCTAAGGCTTTCGTCCTACGACAATTCCGCGATATTCGAATAAGATTGCGATAATCGCGCATACTGCACATTTTTTACCTGCAAATGTGTCTAATCAGTGTGCCGCGAAGAACTGGCTTACTCTAGGAATAACGCCCGCATTGGCGCCAAAGGCCTTTCCCTGTATGTGGATCGTAAAACTTGCCCTCAACCGGCCCTACACCTTTATCGTGCTGGCGATATTGATCCTTATTGCCGCGCCGGTGGTTATTCTGCGGACGCCCACGGACATTTTCCCCAGCATTGATATTCCGGTTATCTCGGTTGCGTGGAGCTATACAGGGCTCAATCCCGAAGAGCTGGAAGGCCGAGTCACCACACCGTTTGAGAAGGCCGCAACCACACTAGTTGATAACGTTCAGCACATCGAGTCCACTACGATTCGCGGCTGGTCGATTGTACGTATTTATCTGCAGCCCGGCGCGAGCCTGGAGATGGCGAACTCGCAGGTCAGCAGCACCGCCCAGTTCATGCTGAAGTCGATGCCGCCGGGTATTCTGCCGCCGGAGATC
>DASRSR010000070.1:0-8526 GCA_035656355.1 Edaphobacter sp. | reverse complement strand
GGTTGGAATTACCGGGGAATTTACCTGGTTTTGCTGGTTGCTTTGGTTCTCTCTGGTATGGCAGTCGCACAGGATGATATGCCGCCCGGCAGAGTCAGCTTTGCCGGAGGCCAGATGGTTCGGGGAACCGTAACCTCCGTAGCCGCCGATCACCTGGCGGTAAAGACAGAAGAGGGCGAGATATATCAGATCGTCGTATCCAATAACACGCGCATTATGAAAGGCCGCACACCGGTCAAGCTAACTGACATAAAGACTGGAGACGGCGTAGGCGCCATGGGAGTGATGGATGTCCCGACAAAGTCAGTTCATGCTGTCTTTGTCGCTGTAGTGGACGCCGAGCAGGTAAAGAAGGCCCGGGAAGACATGGGCAAGACCTACATCACGGGGCAGGTAACCGCGGTCGATATGGACAACGCAAGGATTACCGTGAAGCGGCCCGATGGCGTGAGCCAGACGATCCAGGCGGACGAAAGCACATCCTTCAAACGCGGTGGGCGTAGACAACAGGCTTCTGAAAATGAATCCTCTGCTGCCGATGCAACGGCAGAGAGCATTACGCTGGCTGACATTAAAACAGGCGATTACGTCGGCGGCCGCGGTTCGGTAAAGAACGGCATGTTTGTGCCGACAGAACTGCGGGTGATGCACCAGCCGCCGGGAGGCATGGGACGACGACATGCAAACATGGCCCCGGCTCCAGCCACGAACAGCAATACGCAAAATTTGAAGTAATTTATCCGAGATCTGGATTGTCCGGTTCGATCTGATTGTGCCAAGGGCGAGGTTGAAGTGCGTAAAGAAGCATATCGATGGATGCAATGGGCGGTGCTGAGCGCCGCCATAGCTGGAAGCAGCTTCTATGCCGTGGGGCAAACCAGTCCGGCTCCGGCTGCGCCAACACTTCAGGCAACAGCAAGTGGCGGAACAATCCGAGGTACGGTCAAGGCTGGATCGGTACCGCTGCCTGGGGTAGCAATTACGGCAGCCAATACTCTGACCGGAAAAAAGTACGCCACAACGACCGACATCACCGGATCGTTTGCGATGACAATTCCAACCAATGGCAGATATGTCATCAAAGCAGAGCTTGCGGCATTCGCTCCAGAGACCAAAGAAGTGGTACTAAATGGCGGCAAGGCCGAGCAGGTTGCCGAATTTACCATGCAACTGGCCTCGCGCGAAGCCAAACAGCAGACACAACAGGCCGCTGCCGGAACGAGACTGGCCCAACAGTTGGGTCAGGGTTTTGGAACTCAATCGCTAAGCGTTTCAGGTGATAGCGACCTTGCCGATGCCAGCGCAGGCACAGGCGCTTCCGGGGCGCAGATGCCTTCACTGGGCAACCTGGGCAGCAGCGACGAACTCGGGACAGATTCTGTCACAGTAAGCGGACAGATGGGGCAGACGAATGGGCTGGCGAACTTCAACGAAGACGAGATTCGACAGCGGGTTGAACAGGCAGTCGCGCAGGCACGGCAGCGCGGAGGCGCCTCCGCCGATGTAGCTGACGCTGTCGCCGGAATGCTTGGAGGCATGATGGGAGGCCCGCGCGGAAGCGGGCGAGGAGGAAGAGGTGGCGGCGGTGGAGGACGAGGCGGATTTGGCAGATTCAACCCTGCGCAGCCACATGGAACGGTCTTCTATCAAGGTGGCAACGGCGCACTGAACGCTGCACCGTTCTCCGTCGCGCAGGCGCTGGGTGAGGCTGGAGCTCAGGTGGTGAAGCCTTCGTCGATGTCGAACCGCTTCGGTGTCAGCTTTGCGGGATCGCCTTATATCCCTGGATTGACGCAACCGAGCACAAAACAGTTCGTCTTCCTCAACGTGACCGGCATGCGCAACATCAACCCGGAGATTCTGAACGGGACCGTGCCGACGGTGGCAGAACGCAATGGAGACTTTTCCGCACTGGTCCACACGAAAGACGGAGTAACCTCCGGCTTGCTCTACGATCCGGCAACGGGACAGCCAATCCCGAATAACAATCTCAAGCTTGCGCAGACACCGCTCTCTGCACAGGGACTGGCGCTGCTGAACTACTATCCTGCGCCAAACGTTCCCAATGCGGGTGCGCTGAATAACTATCAAACCGTAACCAATGCCGGGCAGAACTCCACCAGCATTTCGCTGCGTTATGTAAGGAACTTCGGACAGGGTGGCTTTGGCGGTTTTCGCAGACCAGCGGCGAATGCACCCAAGACGCTGCGCCAGAACATCAACTTCGGTGGAAGCTATGCTCACTCTGCGAAGGACACTCCCAACATCTTTCTGCCGTTGGGAGGAGCGACGCTGAGCGACGGATACAACATCCGCGCGGGTTACTCCGTTGGATATGGAGCATGGACCAACAATATCTCGCTCGGCTGGAACCGCTCACATGCCACCAACCGGAACTACTTTACCAATGGCTCCAGCGATCCGTTATCCACCACCGGTATCTCGATTCCGAAACCAACAATCGCAGCAACACCGGGCATCTATTACGGCATTCCATCTCTGACGATTTCAGGATTTACCGGTCTGCGTGAGGTAGCTCCCAGCGACAGCATCAACCAGACTATCTCCGTCTCCGACTTTGTGAGCTACCGGATCAAAAAGCACAATATGCGCTTCGGCGTGGATGTGCGCCGCGTTCATGCGGACTCTGTTGGCGGAACGAACGGACTGGGCGCATTCACCTTTACCGGTTATGCAACGCAGGACCCCAATGCTCCAGTCTGCACGTCATCTTCAACAACGACATGCCCGCCGGTCGCCTCCAGTGGCTCTGGCTTTGCCGACCTGTTGTTTGGGCTGCCGCAGCAATCGTCGATCCAGGCGAGCGGATACAAGACCTATCTGCGCGCCAATGTTATCGACTGGTTTGCACAGGATGACTGGCGCGTGATGTCAAACCTGACCCTGAACTTTGGCGTGCGGTACGAATATTTCTCGCCCTACACGGAGAAGTACAACCGACTGGTGAACCTGGATCACAACGCCGACTTTACCCAGGTACAACCGGTACAGCCGGACCAGAAGGGAACCTATAGCGGCAACTTTCCGCGTTCGCTTGTGAATCCTGACCGGACAATGTTCTCGCCTCGGCTTGCCTTTGCCTATCGACCGAAGATGGACTTCTTCAAGTCATTGGTAATACGCGGCAGCTACGGCACCAACTACAACACCAGCCAGTATGGAACCATTGCACGCCAGTTGGCCGCGCAACCGCCGTTTGCACTGACACAGACCAATTCGGTAACGACGGACCGCCTCTCCGGCACAGCAGGATGCACGCAGAAGAACATGACTCTTGCCAGCGCCTTCAACTGCTCAACCGTTCCTGTGCAGAACAACTATGCGGCGAACCTTAACTACCGGCTGGGTCACGTTCAGATATGGGCGATCGACATTCAGCGGACATTCCCGATGGGGATTGTCGCCAATATTGGCTACAACGGAGCGAAGGGCGGCGCGCTGGACATCGTGCGTGCTCCGAACCGCACAACCGGTGGTGTGCTGAATCCGCTGGCGCAAGCCTTCAACTATGAGGACTCACTGGGATCCTCACGCTTCAACGCGTTGAGCATCAATGTGCGTAAGCGGCTGCAGAAAGGCATCTCGCTACAGGCAAGCTATCAGTACGGACACTCCATCGACGATGCCTCGTCAATCGGCGGCACGACAGTTGTGCCGGCGCAAAATGACCTCGATCTAAATGCGGAAGAAGGCAACAGCTCTTTCGATATACGCCACAAGGTAAGGGGAAACTGGGTCATCGAGCTCCCCTTCGGCCCAAATCGCGCTTTCCTTTCCAAGGGTGGTTTCTGGTCGAAGGCCCTCGATGGGTTCTCCTTCTCTGGTGATTACACCTTCGCCACGGGAACCTACTATACGCCGCACTATGTCGCTACCGTGGCCGAAACCTCGACTGGAAGCAACGACTCGCTGCGGCCAGACAGGGTGTTCACCGTCCCGATTGCGGGCGATGCAACGATTCGGCAATGGTTCAACAAAGCCGCCTTCACTGCACCGGCAGGCCAGTACGGAACGGCATCGCGTGGATCAATCGAAGGACCGGGAACAGTTTCCGTTGATGCCTCTCTCTCACGGACGGTTCCTCTGGGAGAGACGCGCTCGTTCGAGGCCCGCGTAACGGCGGCGAACGTCTTCAATACAGTTCAGTATTCGGGTATCGACACGACATTGAATTCCCCGACATTTGGACAGGTAACTTCGGCTGCTCCAATGCGGCAGATAACGGTTATAGCGCGGTACAGGTTCTAGGCCATGAGAGAGATACGGCAAACAATAGCAGCACTCGTGATTGCGCTTCTGGTTGCACCGGCAGGAATAGGTGTAGCGCAGCAACAGGCTCCCGACGGAACCTTTACCTTAAAGGTGCAATCGGACATTGTGCTGACCAATGTGGTCGTCCGCGATAAAAAGACGGGCGAGGTAGTAAAGGGGTTGAAGGCCAGCGACTTTACCATTCTGGAGAACGGAAAGCCGCAGAAGATCGCTACCTTCGACTACCAGAGCGTTGATGAAGCCGCAGTGCTGCACGAAAAGTCCACCGTTAGCGGAACTGCTGGAACAACTTCTGTCGCAGACCTGGTAAACCGGAACTTTGCGGCAAACCCTGATGACCTGAAGAACCATCGCCTGATTGTGATGTTCTTCGACCTGAGCAGCATGCAGCCGGAGGACATCGACCGCGCAGTAGAAGCGGCGCAGGACTACATCAAAAACAAGATGCAGCCGGCGGACCTGGTTGCATTGGTCAGCATGTCCACCTCGCTGAGCATGGACCAGGACTTCACCGCGGACAAAGATGTATTGCTGAAAAAGCTTGGCGTCTACAACGGTACTGAAGGAACAGGGTTCGCAAATGGAACAACGGGATCGTCGGAAGGAACAGCTGATGATGCGTCGAGCTTTATTGCCGACGACACGGAATACAACAGCCTGAACACCGACCGCGAGCTTTACGCCATCCGCGCGATTGCCAAGTCGCTGGAGCATGTAGGTGAACGCAAGAGCATGCTCTACTTCAGCGGCGGATTGACTCGGAACGGCATTGAAAATCAGGCCAGCATGCGCGCCGCTACCAATGAGGCCGTGCGCGCCAATATGGCGATCTACAGCGTCGATTCGCGTGGATTGCAGGCCCTTTCCGCAGTAGGAGACGCTTCCACCGGAAGTCTGCGCGGCACCTCCGCTTACAGCGGCGCCGCCATGCAGAGTCAGCTCGATGCGAACTTCGGCTCGCAGGAGACGCTGGCAACGCTCTCCTCAGATACCGGCGGTAAAGCCTTCTTCGACTCCAACGACTTCGCACCAGCCTTTCAGCAGATTCAACATGACACGGAAGCGTATTACATCCTCGGCTTCCACTCAACCAACACCGCGCGAGACGGAAGCTATCGACACCTGACAGTAAGACTGGATCGCAAAGATGTAAAGCTCGAGTATCGTCCCGGCTACTACGCTCCGGCAGACTTTCAGCATCAGAAGTCCGAAGACCGGGAACAGGCGCTGACAGAGCAGATGCAGAGTGATCTCCCCGCAACCGATGTAGCGGTATATCTGCAGGCGCTTTACTTCCGGCTGGACGACAACAAATTCTTCGTGCCAGTCTCGCTGATCGTGCCCGGTTCTCAGATTCCCTTCCTGAAGAATGGCGACCGCGATAAGGCAAACATCGACGTGATGGGACAGGTAAAGAATGCACAGGGCATCATCGTTGGCAATGTGCGCGACACGGTAAAGCTTGCTCTGGATCAGTCGCAGCAGGTGCAACACAAGAATATTCAGTACTCCACTGGCTTTACCCTGGCACCCGGACGCTACCACCTGAAGTTTGTCGTACGCGAAAACCAAACCGGCCGGATGGGCAGCTTTGAGACAGACCTTCAGGTGCCTGATATGCGGAAGGCTCCACTGAAGCTAAGCTCGATTGTGCTGTCGAGCCAGCGAACGCCAAATTCATCGAAGAGGTCCGCCAACCCGCTGATACGTGATGGCATGGAATGGATTCCGAATATTCCGCACGTCTTTCGGCAGAATCAGCACCTCTACTTCCTATACGAGGTCTACGATCCAGCGAAAGAGCAGGCTGGCGCTTCAGCGCAGAAAACCCACAATGGCAAGCCTGTGCGGGTGTTGACGAACATTGAATTCATTCGCAACGGCGTCAAGGTCTATGAGACGCCCCTGATTACCGCCAACGCCATCAACATCCCCGAGCGCGATGCCGTAGGCTTCCAGTTCGACGTGCCGCTAACACAATTGAAACCGGGCACTTACATCTGCCAGGTCAACGTGATCGACGACGCGGGTGGAAGTTTCAGCTTTCCGCGGCTGGCGCTTATGGTCAGGCCAGATTCCACAACCGCTGCCACGACGGCATCGGCAGCAAAGAATCCCACTTCTGCGCCCTGAAGCCTCTATTGACACGCATACCTGGACAGGCGGATGATTTGACCGTACCTCGCGGAGGTATGCCATGGGCCTTCCAATCCGCGCCTTCCGTCTCGCTTTTCTTCCACTCCTGATCCTGTTTTTTGCATCGGCCGCAGGTACCGCTCTGTACGC
The DNA here is from genome assembly GCA_035656355.1 of Edaphobacter sp. Taxonomy (GTDB): domain Bacteria; phylum Acidobacteriota; class Terriglobia; order Terriglobales; family Acidobacteriaceae; genus Edaphobacter. The sequence continues at coordinate 1,947 of DASRSR010000070.1, read as the reverse complement.
ACAGGACATCCATAGCCACGAAGAGGGACTCAAGATCGAGCACACCGATCCGCAATGGTTATCGATTCAAGACCACCTGCCTAATCCGGCAACAGCTTCGCCCAAACAGTTGGAGACTGCCGCCGACGTGCTGCGCGCAAGACGATTTCCCGAGAGCGCTCTCGACTTCTATACCGCTGCCGTAAAACGTGGTGGCGACGAAGCTACGCTGCTGAATAAGATTGGCGTCACCGAGTTAGAGCTTGGCAATCAACGAATCGCAGAGGAGTTCTTCCGCCGCGTCGTGCACCTGAAGAAGAAGGATGCCGATGCCTGGAACAACCTCGGCGCAGTTGAATATCTGCGCGGAGAAAATGGACATGCTATCTCCGACTACAAGAAAGCGATCAAGCTGAATAAGAAGTCGGCGGCTTTCCATTCCAACCTCGGAACAGCCTTCTTCCAGACGAAGGAATACGACCGCGCGCGCAAAGAGTTTCAAGTTGCGCTGAAGCTCGATCCCGACCTGATGATGCACCGCGGCGGCCCCGGTGGAATTACCATGCGCATGCTCTCGCCGCAGGATCACGCACGGTTCTGCTATGAACTCGCTCGGCTCTATGCTCAGAACGGCGACATCACCGACATGCTGCACTACCTGACCACGGCCAGTGAGGGCGGCTTCGACGTATTGCACCAGATGGAGAGCGATCCTGTACTTGGGCGCTTCCGCAAAGATCCGCGCGTGCTGCTGGTAGTACAGAACGCCCAGGCGCTGCGCGCCGGTCATGTGGCACTCGCTGACAGTCGAGTCGAACCGCCACCGTTACCTGCCGCCTTGCATCAGTAATTGATTCACTTGTAGGACAATGGCAGTTCGAGTTGAACTTTCCACAGCCTACAATTGCAGATCCTTCAGGCGTCGTGCGTGGTCGGCACGACACCGGGGTCGTCACGCCATTCGCAACCGCCACCGCGATCTGCTGCAAGAGACCACAAACTGTATTAGTGAGAAGGTACTGCGACCGGCGCGAATCCGCGATTGGTCAGGCTCACAGTGCCGAGATCGACTCCAAAGACCAGAACATTCTTGCGCACGTTCTCTTCGAGCTGCTGCAGCCGTGCCGTGTCGCCGCTTTTGAGCAATTGCTTGCGGGCGATCGTGCTCATCATTGCCAAATCGGCCAAGGTCTCAGCCATCTCCTGTTTTTGTGCATCATCGAACCTGGCAACTTGCGGATTGGCAGCCAGCGCATCGCGCATCTGTTCATGCACCGCCTCGATGCCTTGCGGATACCGCGTCGCGTCGCCGTTGTGAACCGTCTCCCACGATAGGACCAGGTACGCCGTCATCACGTCGGCTAGATTGTTCGGTGAGTAGCCATATTTGGCCAGTAAATCATCGAAGGTTCGCGTCAGTACGCCGGACCGGAACAGCTTCTCCGCGCGAGGCCGCACGGATGGTTGTTGCTCAGAGATGGCATCAACAAGCTTTTGATTGACCGCCCGGGTGACTGCCTGAGTTCCTTGAAACGAAAGTGATTGGGTTGCCGCACCTGTCGAACCCTTGCGGCCGTGAGCGGCACCGGTAGTAGCACTGATCATCGCATCGCGGACCGCGCCATTGCTGCCCACAAAGCCGCCGGTGAGAAAGCTGCTCGGAGGCGGCACCACAGCTTGTGCGTGCGCCGAAACAAAGGCTCCAATGGCGAGCAGAAGTATAACTATTCTGGATGCCGGCCGCATGAGGGTTACAACCGTAGGAGTCGTGATCCTGCTTACGCGCAGACGCCCAGCTATTGAACCGGATAAATCCATTCTTCCTCCTCCGTCCCAACCGGCCGAAGCGGTGCGGACGAAACCATGCACGAAGACACCTCGATTTTTGTCGTGGAATAGCAGTAATCGCCATGGGCGCACTAGCTCATATGGCCGGTCTTTTTGTTCACGCGCACCTGCGTCACTGGT
>DASRSR010000069.1:0-8499 GCA_035656355.1 Edaphobacter sp. | reverse complement strand
GCTTTGACTTCAGGCTGGGTAAGGCAGTCGAGAAAGAAGTGGGTTACGACGAGATCGTACTGACCGGTTGGGGCGAAGTTGAGGGCGCTGCCGTGGTGGATGCGCAGGCGGTCGGCGGTCACAGCGCAATTTTTGCGCAGGAGTTGAAGCATGGCAGCGCTGGTATCGACGGCTTCGGCATGTAGCTGGGGATTGGCGGACAGCAGTGCACGGAGAAAACGCCCGTCTCCGTCACCAAGGACGAGAGCGCTTTGGCGGGTAAGGAGTTGAGGAAGGTAGTACGTGCGGCAGCGTTCGAGCGCTTTGCCGAGGGTGAGGTATTCGAGCCAGCGGTAGGGTCGCGCAATGAAATTGAAGTTTGGCTCAGACTTCATTTTCTAAGAAAGGGGATAAGGAGAACAGGAGTAAGAAGGACAAGATCGGCCAGGGCGCGCAGTGTTAGCGCAGAAAAGTGACGGCGTCGTCGGTTGAGGACGAGCAGAAGTGTGGCGGAAAGCGCAGTGGCCAGCGGGATGGGCCAGATAGTGTGGCCAGTGATGAGTGTGAGAACGGAAGCAGCCACGATGAGCAGGGTGGTCAGAAGGGGAAGATGGTTGAGGGCGAGGCGGGTTGCGGAGTGTACCGGAGGAAAAGTACGGCGAGACGAGGTGTGCTCCCAGGTATAGATGAAGAGGCAGTTGAGGCAGGAGAGTCCAGCAAAGAGAAGTGCCGGAAATATTAGCGGCAGGCGCAGGGACGGTATGCGGGCGACGGTCGGGATGAAGGTAGCCGCAGCGAAGCAGAGGCCGACGGCAAATTCTTTTGGCAGGCGATGCGCGCTGCTGGTGGCGTGAATCAGGACGAAGTAGCCGAAGGTAAGACCGCCAAGGATGAGATAGAGGTGAATGGCCTCGGCGGGAATAAACGGAAGGAGCGTAGCCAGCGCAATGGAGAGGAACGCAACGCTAATTAGAAATGCAGTGCGATGGCGATGATGGAAGAGATGGCGGGCTTCGAGTGAAGCGGTATTGAGAGGATGGGCGTCGAGCAGACGAGCGTCCAGCAGGCGATCGGCGACATAGAGCATCCAAACGGCGATGAACATGGCCAAAGGAGATGCGAGGGGAAGATGGACTTTGCAGACTGCCGCGATAAACCAAGTCCAGAGGGTTGCGACAGTGGGGGCGTCGAGCGAGAGAAGGTGCCAGAATGTGAGCGGCGCAGCTTTCCGTTTGAGGCCAGGCGGAGAAGATTTCAGGCCAGATGGTGCGGATTCGAGATCGGAGGACGCGGCGGACACAACATTAATTTTAAGTCAGGCGCTGCCGGCGTTGATACGAGGCTTTGCAGCGAGATAAACGCTGACGGTGGTGCCTCGTCTGGCAGCAGGATCGCTGGCGATATCGATGCTCCCGCCATGTTTGCTGATGATGCCGCGACTGACCCAAAGGCCAAGTCCGGTGCCCTGTTCGCCCTTGGTAGTAAAGAATGGCTGGAAGAGGAGTGGCTGCAACTCTGGCGCGATGCCTGGGCCGTTGTCGGCGATAGTAACGATGGCCCCCGGTTCGGAGCGCGCTCCATCTGAGGCAGCGTGTCCATTGTGAGAGGCGACGGCTACATGCACTTCTCCGCCTGGCCCGGCGGCTTCGGCGGCGTTTGTAATGAGATTGCTGAAGACCTGACGAAGTTCGGCGGGGAAGCCATCGACGGTGATGGAGGCGGGCAGATCGGCATGGACGGTGACACGCTGGTCGCTAAAACGATGGTCCATGAGCAGGAGAATCTCCTGGAGCAAGGTGCCGAGATTGACTGAGACGGGGGCCTTGGATTCGCGGTAGAGGCTGAGCATGGCGCGGCTGATCTGTGTAACGCGGGCGAGCTCCTGCTCGGCCATATCCATGAACTGCGCGCTCTCTTCTTTGCTGGCTCCATCGCGCATGAGATAGAGAAGGTTGGATACGGAGTCGAGCGGATTGTGTATCTCGTGAGCGATGGTAGCGGCGAGGCGACCGGCCACAGCGAGCTTTTCGTTGGCGAGCAGCGCTTCCTGAGTTTTGCGCTCGAGCGTGACATCGCGAAAGACGAGGACGACGCCGGCAATGCCTTCGACACGATCACGAATGGGAGCGCCGCTGTCGGCGATGTTCAGCTCGGTGCCATCTTTTCGTATGAGAACGCTGTGGTTGGCGAGGCCGATGATGCGGTTGAGTCGCTTGATCTTGAGTACGGGATTTTCGACGGGAATGCGTGTGGTTTCGTGGACGACGTGGAAGACGGTTTCGAGCGGCAGCCCCTCGGCTTCAGATTGCGACCAGCCGGTGAGATCTACGGCGACAGGGTTCATCATGATGATCTTTCCATCTGCATCGCAGGTGATTACACCATCACCGATGGAAGCCAGAGTAGTGCGCAACTGCTGCTCGGATTGGAAGATTTCTTCGGCGCGCCGGCCGAGAACGTCGAGCGATGTCTTGAAGGCTGCAGAGACGGCGTGAAGTCGATTGCGTGTGAACAGACCGATCAGGATACCAACGCCAATGGCGAGCACAAGCAGGACCCAGATCATCTCGCGGACCTGGCGGTGCCAGAGGTCAATGCGAGCAGAGCGGCGCTGTTCGGCATTGTGCTTGATCCCGGCGATATCGCGGCGAATCTGCTCCATCATATTTTTGCCGCGGAGATTCAGATCGACATCTCTTACCTGCCCTCCGCCGCGAAGAATTGAGATGACGGGGAGAGCGAATGCTTCATTCCATGTCTGATGCTTTTGAACCAGATCGTCAATGTAGCGATCTTCGACAGCGTCCAGGCCGGGGAGAGATTTCATGGTGTCAAATTCTGATTGGAGCTGAGGGGAGGCAATCAGATATGGCTGAAGGAACTGCTGGTCGGAAGTATTTTCGTATCCTCGGAGGCTGGATTCTTCGTCGAGGATGAGGGTCTCAATTTTGCCAATCTGGGCGATGCGGGCGTCGGACTCCTGGATGAGCCGAACAGTGGAGTTGGCATCCTGAATCTGGACATACAAGGCAATGGCCATCAGCAGCAAAGCGATGACCGGCAGCAAAAGGACCTGCCGCAGAACCCGGTTAAATTGATCTAAATTCACAGTCTTCTCGTTCTAGGCTGTATTAACTGTTTGTAACAGAGAGCCAAGCTTCTGCAGAAGAACCGGCGGACCCTCGCCTTTGGTCATATAAGTATCGACGTGAGACAGAACGTCGGCAGGAAGGCCGACGTAAGCGGAGAGGAGAAGGATAGGGACATGCGGTTTCGATTGCCGCATTTGCTGGGCAACTTCTCCTCCATTCATTCCGGGCATGGAATAGTCGAGCACGACTGCTTCCACGGGCTCGCTCGCGAACAGATCGAGGCCTGCGGAGCCGTCCAGAGCCGTGAGGACGCGATAACCGGCGCGTTCCAGAAGGATCTTACGAACTTTCAGGCCGATGATTTCGTCATCGACGCACAAGACGAGATGTGGCTGTTGTGCCATAGGAGTCGGGGAGCAGCGTCTCGAACAGGATACTCCTGGGGGCGCTGGATTTTACTTACTAAAAGAAAGACCTTCAGGATTCATCGTACGTTAGCAATTGTTCGGATGCTTTCGATTAATCTGTCGGTAATACGAGGTTACAAAATTGAGTCAAACAATTTTTGTACTGGAAGATGAGGCGGATATTTCGCGGCTGGTGCAGTATCACCTGGAGAGTGCAGGTTACAAGGTGCGCGCCTACTCTGCAATTGGGCAGATTATCGTCGATGCAGAACGGGAGCCGCCGGCGCTGTTTCTGTTGGACATCATGGTCCCGGGCGGAGATGGCCTGGACCTATGCCGCAGACTGCGCCAGAATCCAACGCTGAGCATCGTTCCTATTATTTTTCTGACGGCACGCGCAGGAGAGAACGACAGAGTACAAGGGTTAGACGTTGGCGCTGACGATTACATCACAAAGCCGTTTGCAACGCGTGAGCTGGTGGCGCGGGTGAAGGCGGTACTGCGTAGATTTGAGCGGCCGTCTTCGCCAGCAGTAACTAAATTTGAGAATGTGGAAATCGATGCAGGCGCGATGCAATTGCGTGTGAATGGTGAACTAGTGACGACAACGGCGACAGAATTTCGGCTATTGGATTATCTGGCGCGGCATCCAGGACGCGTGTTCAGCCGCGATCATTTGCTGGATGCTGTCTGGGGCGATGCACGTTTTGTAACGCCGCGATCGGTAGATGTGTACGTTCGCCGCATCCGCGAAAAGATTGAAGCCGATGCGGAGAGTCCACGGTATCTTAAGACGATGCGCGGGGCGGGTTATCGCTTTGAGATTCCGAAAGCTGCTCATTCCTGAACACGGGGAGATGATGAAGCGGGGCCTGTTCTTCTCATTTTTTGTCGGGACGGCATCAGCCATGGCGGTGATCGCAGTTCTGTGCTTCTGGCTGGTTCCCCATGGAGGCGCAATTGCAGTTGCGCTGATTGCAACGATTGTTATTGCTGGAGCGGCGTGGAATGCACAGTGGATGGTGCGATCCGTGCATCGAGATATTGCAACGATAGAGAACGCTGTTCGGAGTATTCCGGAGAGTACGGACTCCACCAGTGGCAGCTATCGCGATTTTAATGATTTGCACCGAATGGTCTCGGCGAAGTCTGAGCTGGTAAGACGCACGCTGGCGGAGGCTGGTGAGAGCCGAAGCGAGCTGGAAGCGATGATCGACAGTATGCAGGATGCTGTGGTTGCCGTGGATCAGAGCGGGCGAATTCGATGGAGTAACCGATGTATGCAGAGGCTGATTCCAGAGGCATCGTCACGCGGCGCGGTCCGCGTAGGCCATGCTTTGGTGCAGACGATTCGTGACCCGGATGTTTTGCATTGCGTTAAAATTGCACTTGAGGAGCGCACTATTGCCGAGAGGCGCTCAACTTCACTGACGCCTGGACGGATCTTTGAGGTTTCGGCTTCACCGATGCCAGATGGTGGAGCGGTTGCGGTGTTGCACGATATTACCCGCATTGAGCAGGTGGAGCGCATTCAGCGCGATTTTGTTGCCAATGTTTCGCACGAGATGCGCACGCCGCTGACTTCGATTACAGGATATGTTGAGACGCTGCTTGACCACGAGAAAAGGCTGAGCGCACAGGCACGGGAGTTTCTGGGAACGATTCTAAAAAACGCCACGCGCATGAACCGTCTGACGGAAGATCTGCTGGCAATGGCGCGTGCAGAGTCTGCCGAGCAGGAGATGCATCCTGTATTGATACGGGCGGACGTGCTGGTGCGAGAGGCTGTGCAGTCGATGCGAGGCATGGTGCAGGACGCCGACGCGGTGTTGGAGATTGAAGAGACAACAGAAGCTGAAGTGATAGCCGATACAGACGCGATTGTGCAGGTGCTAAACCATTTGATCGAAAACGGGATTAAATATGGAATGGCACGCAATGCAGAGCGTGGCAGGGTTGTGGTGAGTGCGCGAGAGGTTACGGAGCCTCGGGTGGGGATCGAATTCCGTGTCCGCGATTATGGCCAGGGCATTGCATCGGAGCATCTGAGCCGCATCTTTGAACGGTTTTACAGGGTAGATAAAGCGCGATCAAGGGAATCGGGCGGAACAGGGCTTGGCCTTGCAATTGCTCACCGTGTTGTGGAAGCGCATGGAGGGGTTATCTGGGCCGAAAGCGAGTTGAATGCAGGCACAACGTTCATTGTTGTTTTGCCCAAAGCTGGCATGAAGCAGTAATCTTTTCCGAATCATTCATGCATTTGTAACTTTCCGTTAACATTGCGGGGCGACACTCTAAGCGAGCCTAATTCAATTTCCGAGGTAATCCAGGTGGAACGAGTGAGTCTGAAGATTGCCGCAGCAATGCTGATCGCATTCTGCGTTACAGGCTGTAAGAAGTCCTCCAATACATCGCCAGCAACTCCGGCCAGCCAGAGCAGTGCGCAGAACCTGAATGGCGCGGGTGCAACTTTCCCATATCCAATCTATTCCAAGTGGTTCAGCGAGTATGCGACGTCTCATCCTGGAATCCACATCAACTATCAGCCCATCGGGTCGGGTGGTGGTATCCGCCAGGCGTCGGAAGGAACGGTTGATTTTGGCGCCAGCGATGGTCCAATGACAGATCAGCAGATAAAAGAGGCGAAGGTTCCGCTGATGCATATCCCGACGGTGCTTGGCGCGGTGGTGCCGGTCTATAATCTGCCGGGGATTACCGGCAACCTGAATTTTGCTCCGGATGTGATTGCGGATATCTATCTTGGCAAGATCAAGAAATGGAGTGATCCGAGAATTGCAAAGGACAATCCGGGAGTGAAATTTCCCGATACTGCGATTCTTCCGGTTTACCGCTCTGATGGCAGCGGAACGACATACATCTTTACCGACTTTCTTTCCAAGGTCAGCCCCGAGTGGGCGAGCAAGGTAGGCAAGAGCACATCGGTGAAGTGGCCTGTCGGGATTGGACAGAAGGGAAATCCGGGCGTCGCGGGAATGGTCCAGCAGTCGCCTTCATCGTTCGGTTATGTTGAGCTGATCTATGCGTTGCAGAACAAGATCAACTATGGATCGGTGCGTAATGCTTCGGGTAAGTTCGTCCGTGCGACAACTGAAGGCGTTACCGCTGCGGCGGCTGCGGCGGCAAAAAACATGCCAGTGGACTATCGCGTCTCGATTACGAACGCGCCGGGCGATACCTCCTATCCGATTAGCAGCTTTACCTGGTTCCTGATTCCTACTCACTCAACGGACGCGGCAAAGGCGCAAACGCTGAAGGACTTTATGACGTGGATGCTGGACCACGGAGAGAGCGAAGCATCATCGATGGACTACGCTCCATTACCGCCGCAGGTGCAGGATATGGTGCGAAAGAGTATTGCGGACCTGCACTAAATCCGGCTGCCGCATAGCTTGAGGGCTGTGCGGCAGTTTTCCTTTTTCTCCGGATACAATCACAAAGAACGCTTCTAAATCACAGGATTCAGGATTGTGCCTCTCAGCCGCATGACTATCGAACGAGAACCCGGAGCTTTGGTCCCGGACCCGTCGCCGCTCACTCCTGCTGCTTCCGAAAGCCACGCATCGAGCGCGGCTGCACCTTCTTTGATCCGCGACTATCTGAGCAAGCGCGGCAGCGGCCGTGTCGCCGACGCGAGCTTTTCTGCATTGATGCTTCTGTGCGCGTGCAGCATCTTCGCTATTGTCGCTTTTATTTTGTGGATACTGGTGCTTCGTTCGCACCTGAGTCTGGCCGCCTTCGGGATAAGGTTCTTTTTCCGTTCAGCATGGGACCCAGTTGCCGGCGATTTCGGTGCTCTTCCGTTTATTTATGGAACGTTGGCGACTTCGATTCTTGCATTGCTGATGTCGGTTCCACTGGCGCTGTGTGTAGCGATCTTTGTGACGGAACTTTGCCCCCGGCCATTGCGCGCGCCGATTTCGTTTTTGACAGAACTGCTGGTTGCCATTCCGAGTGTGGTGTACGGGTTGTGGGGTGTATTTGTGCTGGTTCCGCTGATGCGGGACGATATTGGGCCTGTTCTTACGAAGACATTGGGGTGGACTGGATTTTTTGACGGCCCGAATTTTGGGGTAGGCCTGCTGACAGCCAGCATCATCCTCGCGATTATGATTTTGCCGATTATCTCTTCGTTGACACGCGACATTATGCAGGCAGTGCCAAACAGCCAGCGCGAAGGCGTGCTGGCGTTGGGCGCAACGCGATGGGAGATGATTCGGGTGGGTGTGTTGCGCAATTCTCGCATTGGGATTGTAGGCGCAATTATGCTGGGTTTAGGGAGAGCGCTCGGGGAGACGATGGCGGTCACGATGGTGATTGGCAATCATCCGGCGATCAGCAAATCGCTTTTTGCACCGGGCCATACGCTGGCGAGCGTGATTGCAAATGAATTTACTGAAGCGACCGGGAACCTCTATCTGAGCGCGCTGATTGAGATTGGCCTAGCGCTGTTTTTAGTAACGATTGTGGTAAACGCAATTGCCAGACTGATGGTGTGGGCGGTAACGCGCGGCACACCGGTAGGAGCGGCCTGAGATGAGCACATCTCCTATGCAGGTTCCGCCGTCGCCGCGGCCTATGGACTTTAATTCAAGAGCGATGCGCTGGAACTCGGCGCGGCGAAATGCGATGAACTATGTTGTGGCTGGTCTGTCGATTCTGGCCACGATTATTGTTCTGGCGCCGCTTGCAGCGATTCTGTTTTATCTGGTTTATAAGGGTGCAAGCTCGCTGAACCTGGCATTTTTTACGCATATTCCCGCGCCGGTTGGCCAATCGGGTGGCGGTATGTCGAATGCGATTGTCGGATCGGCAATCATTCTGGTGCTGGCGAGCCTGATGGGAATTCCGATTGGCATTGCCGCGGGGGTCTATCTTGCTGAGTTTGGTCGCGGCAAGGTGATGGCAAATGCGGTGCGGTTTACCGCCGATGTGCTGAACGGCGTGCCTTCAATTGTGATGGGCATTGCCATCTACTCGCTTGTGGTGATGCCGCAGAAACA
>DASRSR010000068.1:0-8323 GCA_035656355.1 Edaphobacter sp. | reverse complement strand
CGTTCCATGCTCGCCGTTCCAACGCAGAACATCGACCGTGGAGGCGAGTTCGTTGACGCAGTACGCCAGCTTGCCATTGGGATGAAAGCGCAAAGCCCGCGGACCTGCACCAGGTGCTGACTTCCATGCTGGCGGATTATTTGGCGTCAGCTTCGCGGTACTGGCGTCGAGCTTATAGATGTGGATCTTGTCCAGACCGAGATCGTTAATGAGCAGAAATTTGTTCTCTGGCGATACGGTGACACGATGTGCATGTGCTTTTTCCTGCCGGTCTGCATTTGGGCCGTGTCCTTCGTACTGAAAGAAGCTGACCGCATCGCTCAAACGGCCATTGCTATCGAGGTGAAAGCTGGCCGCGCTTCCGCCGCTGTAGTTGGCTGCAAACGCGCAGTGGCCGGTGTGATCTACAGCGACATGGCAGGTTCCGGTTCCGCCGGTGGGAACTCCGTTGATTTCGGTGAGATGTCCGGTCGCGGGTTCGAGATCAAAGCCAGTGATGCCACCGCCGTGCTTGCCCGCGAAGGTGTCGGTCTCGGTTGCTGCATACAGCCGCTTGCCGCCAGGAGCAAGCGCAAGGAAGGTCGGATCGGCGATAGCTGCGGCGAGGCCAGTCTGCTTCAGTTCGCCTGTTGTTTCGTCGAAGCGGTAGGAGTAGATTCCTTTGCTGCCGCCGCTGGTCTGCGTTCCTACCAGCAGCAACTCACCCTGATTTGCCTTGCTCGCGTCTGCCAATGAAGCACCTCCTGCCAATGAAAATGCCGCCGAAGTTTTGATAAATCCCCGTCTTGTAATTAGACGTCTCGTGATTGGATGCATCTTTACGAACTCCTTGTGCGTTCTCAAAAGTCTATGCTTCCATCGCGCCCGAGTACACCGCCATGCCTGCCACAGCATCGACGCCCATCGCATCGAGCGCATCGACTTCGGCGCGCTCTTTAATTCCGCCGGCAACGATCAGCTGCTTCGCCGTCGTCGAGCGCAGCACCGCCGCAACGTCCATGGGAAAGCCCGACATTGTGCCTTCAGTATCGACGTGCGTGTAGAGAAACGCAGCACAGAAATCTTCAAGCCAGGTGATGGCCTCTTCCGGTGTTATGTCGATGGAGTCCTTCCAGCCTTTGACTGCGACTTTGCCGTTCTTTGTATCGACACTGAAGACAAGCGCGTCTTCGCCAAGCGATTTTTTAAGGTCGGCTGCAAAATCTCTATTGATGCCCGATGCACCGAAGAGGCTTGAACCATAGATGACGCGCTTTGCTCCGGCATCGAGGAGCGCCTTGCCATCTTCAGCCGTTTTGAGGCCGCCTCCGACTTGACAGGGCAGACGCTTACAGATCATCTCGATGAGTGCGCGGTTGTCTCCCTGACGCATGGCTGCATCGAGGTCGATCAACTGAACGATAGGATATTTGGAAAATCGCTCGATCCAGTACTCGAAATCATCGAAGGCAAGCTTCAGCTTTTCGCCCTGAACGAGCTGCACAATTCTTCCGCCCATAAGATCAATCGAAGGTATCAACATCGTTTTCTCCCTAAAAGAAATCTCGTCATCTCGACCAAAGGCGGCGTTCTTTGCCGCCGCAGTGGGGAGACCTCTGTATTTAGCCTTTGCTGGCCTTATTTCTAATCGGCGTTATCGGTGCAAATCAGTGTTAAGTGCTTTCAGCACGGCAGCCGCACAGAGACCCCCGCACGCTGCAACTCTGACTTTAACTCCCGCGAATCGGTGACGCCGAAGTGGAAGATGCTGGCGGCAAGGGCAGCGTCGGCTTTTCCTCTGCCGAAGACTTCGGCAAAGTGTGCTGCCGAACCTGCGCCGCCCGAGGCGATTACGGGAATCTGCACGGCTTTGCTGACGGCTGCGGTCAGCTCGCAATCGAAGCCGCTGCGCATTCCATCGGTATCCATGCTGGTCAGCAGAATCTCTCCAGCACCACGCTGCTCGGCTTCGCGGGCCCAGTCGATAACTTTGCGGCCTGTCGGTTTGCGGCCTCCACTGACGTAAACTTCAGCATCGCTGACATTCGCGTTTCCGCGTCGGGCGTCGATGGCGACGATGACAGCTTGCGCTCCAAAGCTGCTGCCAATTTCTCCAATCAGCTCTGGCCGTGCAATGGCAGATGAGTTGATGCTCACCTTATCGGCGCCTGCGTCAAAGACTGCCGCTGCATCTTCTGCGCTGCGAATGCCTCCGCCAACAGTGAAGGGAACGAAGAGCGTTGCCGCGGTGCGCTTTACGGTGTCGAGCAGCGTCCCGCGGCCTTCGTGGGTGGCGGTAATGTCGAGCAGCACAATCTCGTCTGCGCCGGCAGCAGCATGGCGATGCGCCAGTTCGGCGGGGTCTCCGGCGTCGATGATATCCACAAACTGAACGCCTTTGACGACGCGACCGCCGCGAACATCGAGGCACGCAATAATTCTCTTTGTCAGCATCTATCCGACCTTGATCTTGCTTATTAGCAAATTGCGAAATTCATTCCATGTATCTGCCGACATCGCGCGCTTTGGAATAAACAGAAATCTCTTCTTGTGAACGAACAAGAGAACAATCTTTTCATTTTCCGCAAAGTCCACAATTGCAGACCAATAGAATCTTCCCTCACTTTTCCCGGGAATTGCCGAAATTACCTGTTCATCGTTGAATTCAAGGCTGACTGGAATCTCAATACTCTTTGATTTACCCTTCATACCGGTGGGGATTAAGCGTTTCCAGCACCGTCTTCTTCCAACGACCTGTATTATTGGCACAAAGAGGGCAAACCAGAGGCCGGCTGCTGCAAATCCAGCAAAGGAGGCGCTGGATTCAGGATAAAAGCCATAACGCGAAGCAACAAATAAGGCGCACGATAAAAGACCTACAATTGGCAAAACCCAGACATAGAAGTAATAAAAGACCGCAGCTGAGCGACGATGCCGTAGATAAAGCTTTTGTGAATCTTGATAGTCGTCAAATCGGAGCACGTAGTCGTAACGCATAATCCTCGATTCTTACAACCTTAATAAGCTACCCCAACCGTTGCGGAACCGCTTCTGGCACGTCAACCTCGTTGCCTTCGCAGACGATGCGGGCCAGCGAATCGCCGTTCTCAATCACCGCTCCGTGCTCGACGAACCATTCCACCAGCAGGCCCTGCTTCGGTGCAGGCACATGGAAGTCCATCGCGCCATCGGTTACGGTGCAGACGGCTTGTCCCGTTCCCACCAGTGTTCCAATGGAGGCCAGTTGCTGCACAAACGTGTAGGAAGGTTCTCCGGCGGCGATCTTCAATTCATACATAAATGGCATGGCTATAACTCCATAAAATTCTTCAGAACCTGTAGGCCCACAGCAGCGGATTTCTCCGGATGAAACTGCACGCCCATTACGTTGTCGCGTTCGACGACGGCTGTAAATGCTACGCCATAGTTTGTAACGGCGGCTGTGGCATCGACCACAGGAGCGCGCCACGAGTGGGTGTAGTAGACGAAGCCGCCATCCTGCACACCGCGCAGCAGCTTCGAGTCCTGCCGTACGCCTTCGAGCGAGTTCCAACCAACGTGCGGCGACTTCAAAGCTGCACCATTGAATGTGGCGGGGAACCGCTCGCAAGCTCCGGCGAAGTGTCCGAGGCCGGAAGCCTCTGGAGCTTCGGTAGAGCCTTCAAACAGCCATTGCAGTCCGACGCAGATTCCCAGGAACGGAGTGCCCTTCGCCGCGCTCTCGCGCACAGCTTCTGTCAGGCCGAGGTCGCTTAACAACTGCGTTGCCTGAAAGTGGCCAACGCCGGGGAGCACAACCTTGCTCGCCTTGCGCACATCATCGGGCGACTGCGTAACATGCGTCTGCGCACCAAGATAATTGAGTGTCTTGAGTACGCTGGTCAGGTTGCCCGCTTTGTAATCAATGACAGTAATCATTCATTAACTCCATAGAAACTTAACACCGATGAGCACCGATTACACCGATCAAAACAATCTATCTGCTTTATCGGTGTCCATCCGCGTCAATCGGTGTTAAGTTTTCCTGTCTCACAGCAGCCCCTTTGTACTCGGCAGCATCTCTCGCATCCGTTCGTCACGCGAGCAGGCTCCGCGCAGTGCGCGTGCAAATGCCTTAAAGATGGCTTCGATCTTGTGGTGGTTGGAGCGGCCGTACATCGTCTTTACATGCACATTGGCTTTTGCGCCGCGAGCGAAGCCGTCGAAGAAGTCGGCCAGCAACTCGCTCTGGAAGTCGCCTACCAGTCGCACCTTTACTTTGTCATCGACGACATAGGCAACGCGTCCGCTGAGGTCCACCGCGGCGACGGCCAGCGTCTCGTCCATCGCCATAACGAAGTATCCGGCGCGCATGATGCCTTTCTTATCGCCAAGAGCTTTATTGAAGGCTTCGCCCAGCGCGATGCCTACATCTTCGACGGTGTGGTGCTGATCGACGTCGAGGTCGCCTGTGCATTTCAGCGTCAGGTCGAAGCCGCCATGGCGCGTGAACAGTTCAAGCATGTGGTCGAAGAAGCGGATGCCGGTTGAGACTTTGTAGACGCCCTGACCGTCGATGACCAGCTTCAGTGCAATCTGTGTCTCTGTCGTGTCGCGTTTGATGGTTGCGCTGCGGGCTTTGCCTGATGCTTTCGCCATTACTCAAACTCCCTTATCTGGTTGCTTTCCTGATCGCTGGCTGCTGCCTGCGGTGTCCATCCAATCTCCTCGAGTGACGAGCGGAGCGCCGCAAGGCCAAGCCGAACGTGCTCCTCAATGCCGATGGTGATGCGCACAAAACCAGCACAGCCCGGATCGGCGGAGCGGTCGCGCAGCAGAACGCCGTGCCTGCGCATCGCGACGACCAGCTCTTTATGCTTTGGGCCGATATTCATCAACACAAAGTTGGCATGGCTGGGAAAGAAGGGAACGCCCAGCTCGCGCAGGCTGGCCATCACACGGTTGCGTCCGATGTGAATCTGTTCGACATACCACGCCAGATAATCTTCATCCTCGAGCGCGGCGGCAAGGCAATCCAGCGCCACGCCGTTCAGGTTGTAGGGCGAGCTGACCTTGCGCACATACTTTATGAGTTCGGTATTACCGGCCAGCATACCGATGCGCAGGTTTGCCAGCCCATAAGCTTTGGAGAAGGTGCGTGCCACTACCAGATTGGGAACGATGGCCCAGTCTCCCATGGCGGTTTCTCCATGGAAATGATAGTAGGCCTCATCGACCATTAGCACGGCTTGCGGCGCGGCCTTTGCAATCGCCAGCAAATGCTCTCGGCTGACAACGGCGCCGGTTGGGTTGTTCGGCGAAGAGATGATGATGAGCTTGGTTCGCGGCGTGATTGCAGCCATGAAGCGATCAAAGGGAAACTGTAGGTCCGCATCTGCCTGTACCTTGCGCAGGTTGGGCGTCATCATCATGATGCTTACGTCGTACATGAAGAAGCCGGGCGTGCAGATCAGCGCTTCGTCCTCCGCTTCGAGGAAGGCGCAGCACATCAAGTGGATCGCTTCGTCCACGCCGTTGGTCAGCAGAACTTCTTCGGACCGCAGGCCAAAGTGTGTTGCTACCAGCCGTTCCGATGGTTCGCGCTCGGGATATTTTGTTAGTCCTTCGGCGGTTATGTGACGCAGCCGCTCCATCACTTTGGGCGAAGGCGCAAAGGTGTTTTCGTTGAAGTCCAGCCGCAGCGCCTCGCGTCCAGCCAGCGGAGGATGATACTCCGGCATGTTGAGGACAGCTTTGCGGGGCATAACATTTATGTCGGCACTCATCGCATCCTCACTCGAACACTTTCGGCGTGGCCGGTCAACCCTTCGGCTTCGGCCAGTGCAATGGCATGAGGGCCGATCTTACGCAGCCCTTTGCGCGTGTACTCCTGCACTGTGATTACCTTTACGAAATCCATGACACTGAGGCCGCCGCGTACTCGGCCAACACGGCCCGTAGGCAACACGTGATTGGGGCCGGAGACGTAATCGCCCATCGATTGTGGAGCGTACTCACCAACAAATACGCTACCTGCATTGCGGATCCAATTCAGGTCTGCGGGTGAGTCAACTGTCAGATGCTCCGGTGCGAGACGATTTGTAAGATTGCGTGCTTCGGCGACGGATTCTGTGACGAAGATATATCCCTGTGCCGCCAGTGACTGTTTGGCGATGGTGTTCTTCGCCGCCTGTTGTTTCACTTCTGCGGCAACCTCTGTGGCTAGCTTTGCATTGCTTGTTATCAGGATGGGGAGAGCTTCGGGGTCGTGCTCCGCCTGTGCGACCAGATCGGCGGCTATCCCTGCGGCATCGCCGGTTTCGCTGGTGACGACGATTTCGGTCGGACCGGCGGGCATATCGATTCCGCATTCAGTCGCGACAATTGTCTTTGCCGCGGTTACAAATAGATTTCCCGGGCCGACGATCTTATCGACGCGCGCGATTGATTGGGTGCCGTAAGCCATCGCGGCGATTGCCTGCGCTCCGCCTACGCGGTAGAACTCGGTTACACCAGCAAGCCATGCCGCAGCCAGGGTTTCTCGTGCAGGTTTGGGCGAGCAGACAACGATCCGATCTACGCCTGCCACCTGTGCCGGAGTCACGGTCATCAGCAGTGTTGAAGGAAGAGGATAGCGGCCGCCGGGAACATAACAGCCGACGCTGCCGAGCGGGCGTACGATTTGGCCGGTCTTAACGCCTTCGGCAGGCGAGATAGTCCATTCTTTTGGCTTCTGCGCTTCAGCGAAGGCAAGGATGTTTCCCCGGGCCACCATCATGGCGGCCTGCAGTGCAGGAGCGGTTTCGTGCCATGCTGCCTGCATCTCTTCGCGTGCGACCAGAAGCGGCTGGCCTTTCAGCAAGCCGTCGAATTTTACAGCGTGACGACGCAACGCTGTATCGCCACCTTTGCGAACGTCGGCAAGAATGCGCCGGACCACGGGTTCTACTTTGGCGGTGTTGGCAGCGCCGCGCTGCTCAAGCGTTTCCAGCAGAGCAGCGGCGGCGGTTTTGCTGCGTCCAAATGTGCGTACCAGCTTCATCGAAACTCCGTAGGAACCTAACACCGATCAAAGCCAACCCGATTTCGTCTTATCGGTGTTCATCTGTGCGAATCGGCGTTAAGCCTTTGCCCGATTACAAAACGACCTTGCTCAATGGATACTCCACAATCCCTGTAGCGCCCGCGGCCTTCAGCTTTGGAATCACGTTGCGAACTTCGGCTTCGTCGAGGATCGTGTTCAGCGCAACCCAGCCTTCGTCGCTCAACTGTGAGATTGTCGGCGAATTGAGCGCGGGCAGAACACCGAGCACGGCATCGAGGTTGTCTTTGCGGGCATTCAGCATCAGGCCAACGCGGCCCTGCGCTGCAATGGCTGCATTCAGCATCAGTGAGATGTTGCCAATCTTTTCCCGCTTCCAGGCGTCCTTGTACGCGGCTTTGTTGGCGATGAGCTGGGTTTCGCTCTCCATCAGCGTTTCGATGATGCGCAGGCGATTGGCACGGAGGGAGCTTCCCGTCTCCGTCACTTCGACAATGGCATCGGCCAGTGTTGGCGGCTTTACTTCGGTAGCGCCCCAGCTAAACTCCACCTTTACAGGAATGTTCCTCTCGGCGAAGTAGCGCTTGGTGAATTCGACCAGCTCGGTGGCGATGATCTTACCGGCGAGGTCCTCGGGCTTCTGAAATGGCGAGTCCTCAGGAACGGCAAGCACCCATTTCACCTTCTGGCGGCTCTGCTTGGAGTAAGTAAGGCTGGTGATGTACTCAACGTCAGTCTCATTTTCCTGTACCCAGTCGTTGCCGGTCAGACCGGCATCGAGAGCACCATG
This sequence comes from Edaphobacter sp., assembly GCA_035656355.1. Classification (GTDB taxonomy): domain Bacteria; phylum Acidobacteriota; class Terriglobia; order Terriglobales; family Acidobacteriaceae; genus Edaphobacter. The sequence continues at coordinate 533 of DASRSR010000068.1, read as the reverse complement.
CTCGACGTAGCGCGCCATCTCCTGCGCGCGAACTAACATGCACTCAATCTCGGCATCATCAATGGAAGGGAAGTAGCTGCGCCCATTGGCAAAGATCCTCCAGCCAGCACGCTCAAACAATGCAATCGTGGCATCTTGCAGACTGCCCTTCGGAATTCCTAACTTCAGCTTTTTTGCCGCCGACATTATGCCTTCTCCGTTTCAATATTTTTGGTGAAGCAGCTCACCGTACCCTCATGGCACACCAGACCATCGCCTTCGACCTCGACCTTAAAAAGCAGCGCGTCGTTGTCGCAGTCGGTTGCTGCGGAGATCACCTTCAGCCGATTGCCGCTGGTTTCGCCCTTCATCCAGAGCTTGCTGCGGGTGCGGCTCCAGAAGGTGACAAATCCTGTCTCTAATGTTTTGGCGTAGCTGGTTTCGTTCAGAAATCCGAGCATCAGCATCTCGCCGGTCTTTGCATCCTGCACGATGCCCGGAACCAGGCCATCCATCTTTGCACAATCAATCTTTACTGCTTCCATCTTCTTTCT
>DASRSR010000067.1:0-7042 GCA_035656355.1 Edaphobacter sp. | reverse complement strand
GCATTACGCGCGGCATGCGCAATAAAGAGATTGCGTACCACATTGGAACGACCGAACAGGTGATCAAGAATTATCTGCGCAAGGTGTATGACAAGCTTGGGGTGTCCGACCGTCTGGAGCTTGCGCTCTACTGCCTGCATCATGAGCTGCTGAAGAAGTACACGCATGATGAGGTGACGATGGCCACAGAACCTTCGCAGCCGTTACGCGCCAAGATGTAGGTACCATTCTGTGGTGGGCGTCGATCAGGAGCAGACCGATTGCAAAAAGGCCAGTTCAGCCAGCTTCGATCGCTGAATGCGGTCCAGAGAAACACCTTTATCGCGTGTTTCTTAGGATGGACGCTCGATGCCTTCGATTACTTTCTTCTAACGCTGTGCCTTACCAGCATTGCAGCGAGTTATCACGTCGGCATTAAATCTGTTGCGGAGGCGATCTTCTGGACGCTGGCAATGCGTCCGGTAGGAGCATTTCTCTTTGGCCTGATGGCAGAACGCTATGGTCGCCGCCCGACGTTGATGTTGAACATCATCTCTTTCTCGGTCTTCGGTTTGACATCGGCGTTTGCTCCAACCATCGGCAGCTTTATGCTCTGCCGCGGACTGTTCGGCGTGGCAATGGGTGGCGAATGGGGCGTCGGTGCGGCCCTGGCTTTTGAGACGCTACCGGCGGAGGGGCGAGGCTTCTTCTCTGGACTGCTGCAGGAGGGATACGTTGTCGGCAGCTTATTGTCAGCTGCTCTCTATTGGCTTCTGTTTCCACATCTGCATGGCACTGGCATGATGGCGGGATGGCGAGTGCTGTTCATGATCGGCTCGTTGCCAGCACTTCTGGCGTTCTATCTGCGCTTTAAGGTGGAGGAATCTCCAGTCTGGCTCGCAGCGCACGAACAGCGTCAATCGAAGGGGATGAGCCTGCGGACGTCATTCGATTTGAAAGGGCTGGTGAAGTTTCTACCATCGTTTCTGTTTCTAGTGGTATTGATGACTGCGTTCAATTCCTTCAGCCATGGGACGCAGGACCTCTATCCGGCATTTCTCTCCCGTGATCATGGGCTAAAACCTGGCCATGTTGGACTGGTTGTGATGATCGGCAATATTGGCGCGCTCGTTGGTGGTATCTGCTGGGGCGCGGCTTCGGAACATCTTGGGCGTAAGCGTGCCATCATCTGGGCGGCACTGCTGGCGTTGCCGATGATTCCGCTGTGGGCATGGTCGCACACTGCCGTGGGACTGGCTGTTGGCGGGTTTTTAATGCAGTTTATGGTGCAGGGCGCGTGGGGGATTATTCCTGCTCATTTGAACGAGCTGTCTCCAGGCCCGGTTAGGGCAATTTTCCCTGGTCTTACGTATCAGTTGGGCAATCTGATCTCGTCGCGCAATAGTGTTTTTCAGGTAATGCTGGCAAACCGGTACTCCGGTGGGATGTTGAAGCTGGTGCTGACAGGAACGGTAGTCATTGTGGCGCTCGCGGTGGCAGGAATCACATCTCTGGGAAGGGAAAAGACCGGCGCCGCGCTTACAGCCGACGCCGATTAGAAACGCTACTGCTTGTCCAGTTCGACGTCGATTGTGAATTTGATGTCGTTACCGATGATTGCAGCAGGATACTTCGGAGCGAAGTTGAAGTCGCTGCGTTTGAGCGTTCCGCTGGCGGAAAATCCGCTGCGGGTTTTACCGTCTTTACCGGTGATGGGCGTGCTGGGGCCGTCGAGGTCAAAAGTCACCTTACGGGTGACGCCTGCGATCGTAAGATCGCCCGTCAACTGAAGCTTGCCATTGATGCGCGCGAGAGATGTTGAGCTGAAGCTAAGCTGAGGATATTTTGCAACATCGAAGAAGTTTGGAGACTTTAAATCGTTGTCGCGTGCTGCGGTGCCTGTCCATACAGTTGATGCATCCATGGTGGCTTTGACAGAGGACTTGGTGATGTCGGCATCATTCAGAACTACCGTTCCTACAACGTTACCGATGGAGCCGTGAACATTGCTGACGCCCATGTGCCGCACGGTAAACTGCACGCTGGAATGGGCCGGGTCAATCTTCCATGTTGAAGTCTGGGCCTTAGCGGAAAGGCCGGCGAAGAGCAGGCCGGCGAGGGAAAATATAGACACAAGTCTTTTGCGCATAGAGTTCGTCCTCGTGCGAATCGATAAAATTGGATTCAGGTGTAATGCGGATATTAGACGCCCTTGTCGGCAGCAAAGTACGTGATCCACTCGAATAAAAAGAGGTTTTTCAACCCACGCGCGTGAAATAGGGCAAAGGATATATGCTTTTGCAGGCAAATAGCTGCATAGGTGCCCTTATGGCAATTTCTCCTTCAGATCGAGATGCAACGCGGAAAAGGTTGAAAGTCGCTGCGCCATATCTGATTGAGCAGGACTGGAAGGCCTACACTCCGGCACAGCACGCTGTGTGGACCGAACTCGTGAGTCGTCGGATGCCGCAGTTGCGCGAATATGCCTGCAGGGAATATCTGGACGGCTTTCGCCAGATTGGTCTGCGCGAGGATCGGCTGCCCGACTTGAAGGCAATAAGCTCGCTGTTGCAGCCACGAACTGGCTGGCAATCGACGCCGGTAAGCGGCTTTCTTCCACCAGCGGCATTCTTTGAGATGTTGGCGGCACGAATGTTTCCGACAACTACATGGCTGAGGGGACGTGATTCTCTCGAATACACGCCGGAGCCGGATATCTTTCACGATGTTTTCGGCCATGTCCCGATGCATGCCCATCCGGTATTTGCGAATTTCCTGGAGCACTATGGCCGGGTCTGCGCCAACCTGATGCAGAAACCGGAATCGTTAGAGCGAATGGGGCGCCTCTTCTGGTTCACGGTAGAGTTCGGTTTGATTCATCAGGATGGCAAAGTCAAAGTCTATGGAAGCGGCCTGGTCTCATCGCACGGCGAGTGTACCCGAGTGCTTGCGGGTGGGTGCCAGATAAGAGATTTCGATCTGAATGCAGTATTGAATCAGGTGTTCGCAACCGGTGAGATGCAGCCAGTACTCTACGCCGTAGAGTCGTTTGAGCAGATATATGAGGCGGCAAAGGCTGCGGAAAGTCGGTTGGGGTAATTATCTAAACAGGAGGAATCGCTGAAGATAATATGCAATATTTTTCACATTATAGGGTGGCGAGTTCCCTCCTGGTCTCTGGGAAAATCTACATCGCATTGAGATGAGTGCATAATTTTGCAGAAAAATACAAGAAAATAGCGTACTTCCGGTTATGGCATCTAAATTGCTTAGTTCATAGTGAACGATACTTCGTTTCAAGGGCCACTTAGATGCGCCGCCGATTGCTTTTGGTTTTCCTGATGATCACGTTACTGGCTGCCGGATCTGCAACCGGTGTCCATGCATCGACGGACTGTGAACGGTGGTTTATTGCCTACAAACAGCAGTTGCTGCAGTCGCAGGCGGCCAAGCGGTTGCGAGCCGCCAAAGCGAGGGCACGCCGCTATGCGCATATGAAGATGGCTAAATACGTCAGACCGAAGCATCCGGTTCGACGCCGTCCTGTACATCACAGGCCGAGGATGACACGGGAAGAGATGCTCCGCCGCTTCAATCTTGCGTGCGGTGTGCTGCCCGAAAGGGAGACCGATGATCCGGTGATTCATGAAGAAACGCCGGCAACGCTGCTTACGAATCGTGGCTTCAATGGAGATATTCTTCCCATCGACAGCACAGACGATAGCCAGATTCCCGCGATCATTCCACCGGCACCTCCTTTGATCAGTCAGACGCCAATTGAGCCCACACCGCCGTCATTCAACTGGCCACCAACAGGCGGTTTCCCGGGATTCCCAATTTTTCCGGGACCTCCGGGCAAGCCTCCAGTTACACCGCCGCCACCGGTTCAGCCGGTTCCCGAGCCGGAAAGCCTGGTGCTTCTGTTGACTGGTCTGGCTGGAGGAGTTGGAGTGGTCTGCCGCAAACTCAAGGCGGAGCGCAACTGAAATAACAGATCTGACTAACGGACCTGGATTGCCTGGCCGACGAGAAGGATAACCGGTGCCGGACCGACAGCATCGTCTTCAATCGTAGCCAGAGTTGCTGCGTGTACGCGCTCTTCTGCGGTTGAGGCCTTGGAGACGGCAACACAGGGAGTGTCCGGAGCGATGCCAGAGCCGATCAAGTCGTCGGCCAATGCGCGAAAATGGCGGCCCGGCATATAAATGACCAGCGTGGCATCCTGAGGGAATGTTCCTGCCCATTGTGGTGTGAGCTGCACCTTACCTGCTGCGTGGTGCGCTGTCGCTAAGATCAGCTTTGAAGCTGAACTACGATCCGTGAGCGGTGTCTTGAGTGCGGCGGCTACTGCGAATGCGGTTGTAATACCTGGGACAATCTCGAAGGGAATACCTGCGGAGCGGAGCGCATGAATTTCTTCTCCGGCACGGCCAAAGATGAGGGGATCGCCCGACTTGAGTCGCAACACCGATCGGCTAGCCTGCGCGGCCTCGATCATCAGCACGTGAATCTCCGCCTGGGTGATGCGCGGCTGGCCGCAGCGCTTGCCGACGGGAATGATTTCGGCGGCGGGATGTGCCAGCGCCAGAACTTCGCTGGAGATCAGATCGTCGGGCAGAATTCGGTCGGCGGTTTCGAGCAGGCGAACAGTGCGGAGCGTTAGGAAACCGGGATCTCCGGGACCGGCACCTGCGAGATAGACGTGGCCAGGTTGAGCGGCAAATGCCTGTACGGAAGATCGGATTGAGTTGCCGTTGGCGCTCACGCTGTTCCTTTAGAAGGATTGGTCTTGGCATGCTCGCGTGCCAGGAGACGCGAAGGGCATTGATCGTAGCCGCAGACGTCGCGCTGTGCGAGTTGATGCAAGAGCCAGCGGCGTTCTTCGTTGAGTGGTTCTGCCGCGACTACTTCCCGGCGAAGATTGCCTAGCTCAGTTAGCCATTCTCCAGCATCGAGCGGAAGCTGTGAATTGATCTCCTTGCGCAATCTTTGGGCAAGCGCGGGGCTTGCCCCGGCGGTAGAGATTGCTATCTGTAAATCGCCTCGCCGCACTACGGAGGGGAAGTAGAAGTCGCAAAATGGAGGATCATCTACGGCATTGCAGAGAACGCCGCTGGCGGTGGCTTCACCAAAAACGGCGCGGTTTACCGCAGGAACGTCCGTTGCAGCAACGACGAGGAAGCTACCGGCAAGGTCTCCGTCCGTGTATTCACGCATGTGCCACGTAAGCTCCCCTGCTGCGGCGAGCGACTGGATGCGTTCGCTGGCTTCGGGGGCGATTACGGTAATTTGCGCGTTGGCAGCTTGCAAGGACTCGATCTTGGATTCGGCAAGGTGGCCGCCCCCGATCACAATGCAGGGCCTCCCGGCGAGTTTGAGAAAGATAGGAAATAGAGACATAAAGTCTTCATGTTACTCGGGGCCAAGCCATAATTACATGGCTGAATCTATACATCCCACCCATCGCGACGATAAAGGTGTTGCGATAGGTGGCACCCGAGCAATGGAGCCGACGGTTATTCGCCGGGAGCAAAACGTCCTGCGCCCACGGGAGCAGCATCGCGTTCAACAGCATCGATAGCCTCACCGTTGAGCAGTGCTCGCAGCGTATTGTCATCGTTACGTGCAAAGTAGGCACGGAGGTCTTCATCCGGCTGGCGATTGGCAAGATAGGCACGCAGCAGCCGTTCAATTGCGTCTGGAACGTCCTCAGCCGCGGCGCGATATCCAAGCGGACGCGAGGTGCGGGCGTATTTACCAATGGCTCCGCCCACGCAGAAATGGAAGGCATCGGTGAGTTTGCCATCCTTTTTGATCTTTTTGCCTTCGAGGCCGATGTCGGCGATCCAGTGCTGGCCGCAGGAGTTGGTGCAGCCGGTGACATGCAGCTTAATCTGCTGATCGAAGCCGGGGAAGCGCTCTTCCATCTCTTCGACGAGCCATTTGGCAAAGCCCTTGGTCTCGGTGATGGCCAGCTTGCAGAATTCGGTGCCAGTGCAGGCAATGGCGCCGCGCCAGAAGGCAGAGACATCAACCTGGAAGCCGAGCGTGTTGAGCTCGACGACCAGAGCGGCGGCCTTCTCGTTGGGCACGTTCACGATGATGATGTTCTGCATGATGGTGGTGCGCAGCTCTCCACTGCCATACTTGTCGGCGAGATCGGCGAGCTTCTGGAGCTGGTCGCCGCTGACGCGTCCGCGCAAAACGCTCGCGCCGACAGAGGAAAGGCCGGGCTGGCGCTGTGGCGTGATGCCGATGTGATCGCGGTAGATGTCGGCAGGGATGTTCTCGTCCTCGTTGGGAGAGGGGATCAGCTTATAACCGAGCCGCTCTTCGACCGCCGCCAGATACGACTCCGGAGTCCAGCCAAAGCGCATAAAGAGGTACTTCGAGCGGGCCTTCATGCGATTTTCGCGCAGCACGTCGGCATCGCGGAAGATCTCTGCCGCAGCTTTCACAACCGCAAGTGCCTGGTCCTGACGGATAAAGGCAGGAATGCGAGTGGCGATATGTGGCTCCGTCGAGAGACCGCCGCCGACCCGCAGTGTATAGCCCACTTCTTCCTTGCCATCAACGATATGTTTTGTGGCGGTGAGGGCTACGTCGTTAATCTCTGGATAGTTGCACCACAACGAGCAGCCGGAGACGGAGGCCTTGAACTTGCGCGGCAGATTGACGAAGGCATTGTTGGCTGTCAGCGTCTTTGCAACTTCAACCGCCAAAGGAGAGGCATCGATGAGTTCATGACCGTCGAGTCCTGCGAGCGGGCACCCTGTAACGTTACGGACAACGTCGCCGCAGGCGCCTTTGGGGGAGAGGCCAATTTCGGTGAGCTTCTCGATGACTTCTACCAAGTCGGTAATAGTGAGCCAATGGAGCTGAATGTTTTGGCGAGTGGTAATGTCGGCAAGGTTGCGGGCGTGCTTCTTTACGATATCGCCGATGACGCGAAGTTGATGGCTGGTCAGCAGGCCATTGGGCAGGCCAATGCGGAGCATGAAAAATTCGGTCGCTTTGCCCTCACCGCCAGAGCCGCCGGCAAGACCGGCTCCATCGCCCTGCG
>DASRSR010000066.1:0-23058 GCA_035656355.1 Edaphobacter sp. | reverse complement strand
GTGCGGCCCGGTTGCTGCATCGTTTTCAACTGGAGCATATTTTGCCTGGCGCTCCGAAGCCGCGAGTGCGTCCGGTGCTGTATAACTCGTGGGAGGCGACGACGTTTCATGTAAACGAGGCGGGGCAGATTGCGCTGGCGGAGAAGGCGGCAAGTCTGGGCGTCGAGCGCTTTGTGATGGACGACGGTTGGTTCGGCCAGCGTAAGAATGACCATGCCGGTCTGGGCGACTGGTACGTGAACAACGAGAAGTTTCCTCATGGCCTGAAGCCGCTGATCGACAAGGTGCACTCGCTGGGCATGGACTTTGGCCTGTGGGTCGAGCCCGAGATGGTGAATCCGGACAGTGACCTCTACCGCAAGCATCCTGATTGGGTGCTGCACTTCAAAGGCCGACCCGAGACGCAGGGGCGCAATCAACTGGTGCTGAACCTGGCCATGCCTGAGGTTCGCGACTATGTCTTTCATGTTTTGGATGATCTGCTGACCCAGAACGATATTGCCTTCCTCAAGTGGGACTACAACCGGCCGTGGAGCGAGCCGGGCTGGGTGCAGGTTGCGCCTGAAGATGAGAAAAAGGTTTACGTCGTAGCAATCAATAATCTCTACTCCATTCTTGCTGAGCTGCGAGCGAAGCATCCGAAGGTGGAGATTGAATCCTGTTCGAGCGGCGGCGGCCGCGTTGATCTGGGCATTCTGCGCTATACCGATCAGGTGTGGACTTCGGACAATACCGATGCGTTCGACCGGCTGACGATGCAGGAAGGATTTTCGCGGGCCTATACGCCAGGCATCATGATGGCCTGGGTGACAGATGTGCCGAATGGCGCGGACCACCGCACCACTTCGTTGGCCTATCGCTTTCTTGTAGCGATGCAGGGCGGGCTGGGAGTTGGCAACAATCTTAACAAGTGGAGTCCCGAGGACTTTGCGACGGCGAAAAGGATGATTGCCGAATACAAGAGCATTCGCGAGACGGTACAGCACGGTGATCAATATCTACTGGCTTCGACACTGAACAACAGTCCGTACTCGGCGACTGAGTCTGTCTCTCCAGATAAGAAGCAGGCAGTGCTGTTTGCCTATCTACATTCGAGCGAAGACGGCAATCCGTATCCAAGGTTGTTTCTTGAAGGGCTGGACCCGAGCGCGCGATACACGTTGCACAGCATTGAAGGCAAGATGGATCCAAGTACGCCGGTGACTGCCAGCGGAGATTATTGGATGCATCATGGCGTTGACATTCAGCTCCGCGGCGACTTCCAGGCAGCGGGGTTTGTGTTTACACAGTGATGAGGAGAGCTGGTCTGTGTCGCGCAGTTAAGGCGCAGGCACGTTGTGCTTCGTGCAGAAGCATAAATACAGGGATCTCTCCACTCGCCTTCGCTTTGCTTCGGCTCGGTCGAGATGACGTGTATCAGTGCCAGTTAAGTCGAGATTGCTGGACGCGGCTTTGCAGTAGGTATGATTTGAGTGCATGAAGATTGACAGCCATCAACACTATTGGAAGGTAGACCGCGGCGATTACCACTGGATGAGTCCGGCGGCTGGGGTCCTGTATCGGGATTATCTCCCCGCCGATCTGCGTCCCTTGCTGCGACAGCATGGGATCGACAAGACAGTTGTGGTGCAGGCGGCGCAGACGGTTGCGGAGACAGATTTTCTGCTGAAGCTGGCAGCGGAGGATGATTCGATTGCTGGTGTTGTGGGCTGGCTTGATCTTGAAGCTGAGGATTTTACCGAGTTATTCGAGCGATATCGGCAGCACGCGAAGTTCGTCGGTATGCGACCGATGCTTCAGGACATTGCCGAGGATGACTGGATCATGAAGCCGCAGGTGCTCAAGTCCCTTCAGCTGATTGCGGAGGCGGATTTTCCATTTGATCTGCTCGTGCACTCGCGGCATCTTCCGTATATGCTGCGGGCACTCGGCGCAGTTCCAAGGTTGCGAGCGGTAGTCGATCACATCGCCAAACCGGAGATTCGCACAGGCACGCTGGAACCATGGAAGAGCCTGATGGCTGAAGTTGCAAGGAACGCGAATGTCTACTGCAAGCTATCCGGGATGATTACGGAAGCGGATCACAAGCACTGGTCCGTGGATGATCTTCGACCATACGTGGAGCATGTGATGCAGTGCTTTGGAGTTGATCGCGTGATGTTCGGCAGCGACTGGCCGGTCTGCCTGCTTGCAGGAAGCTATGGCCAGGTTGTCTCGGCTCTGAGAGAGATTCTGGCTCCGGTGATGAATGAAGATACCGAGCGGAAGATCTTCGGCGAGAATGCTGGGCGGTTCTATGGGATCAAGGAATGACGTGCAGAGTTTAAATATAAGTAGCTTGAATCCACTGCCCCTCTATGTAATCCGCGCAACTAAAAAGTCATTTTTCTGCATCCTATCCTTCGGTTTGGTATCTTTGTAGGGCGGATTCTTACATAAAACGTCTGATTCGAAGGTAGTGTAGAAGTTTAGAGAAATAATGTTCGTTCTTCGGAGTAATTGAGGCTGAACCGCGAATTGATATGCGGCAACTCCATCACTCTTGCTAGTCCCCCTTTTAGTGAGGTCAATTCATGAAGCATATTTTCCGAGTAGTTTTCTTTTCCTGCGTCGTGTGCCTGATGGGACGCGGGTCTTTCACCCCCATGTTACTGGCGCAGAGTACAGCAACCGCCACCATCCGTGGCATGGTTACCGATACGTCCGGCGCTATTATTCCTGGAGCGCAGGTGACGGTAACAAACCAGGATACAAAGGTCGTGGTGTTCAAGGGCAACACCACATCCGACGGTGGCTTTGTACTTCCGCAGGTGCAGACGGGGACCTACTCGATCAGCGCAGAAGCGCCGGGCATGAAGCGGACAACGGTAAGCAACGTCACTGCGAGCATCGCGCAAACGGTGACCGTCGATCTGAAGATGGAACTCGGCGAGGTGCAGCAAGAGGTGATTGTCAATTCGCGCGGAGAAGCACTGGAAAAGAGCACGTCCGACGTATCGACGCTGATTGCTCCTTCCGACGTGCAAAATCTTCCTTTGCAGTCGCGTGATGTCGTCAATCTGCTGACGCTAATTCCAGGTGTAGCGCACGGCGGTTCCGCAACTTCGCTCAACAGCGCTCAACTGTCGATCAACGGATCGCGCACGCTCAATAATGAGATTCTGCTCAATGGAGTTTCTATTGTCATCGCGTCCACGGGTGGACTGGAAAGACTGCCTTCACCGGATGGCATTAATGAATTTCGCGTACTCACGACGAATGCTTCGGCAGAGTACGGCCGGACCTCCGGCGCGGTTCTCTCCGCGGATATCCGCTCCGGCACCAGCCAATATCACGGCAATATTTATACGCTCGTTCGCAATGAAGCACTGAATGCGAATACCTTTTTCAATAATCTCAAAGGGCTGCCGCGAGGGGCCGATCGCTACTATCAGTTCGGCGGTTCACTCGGCGGTCCATTGGCTATTCCGCGGCTTTATTCCCGATCGCATAAGACCTTCTTCTTTTTCAATTATGACTACACTCTAAACAAGGCTCCTTCTACGAGCTCGTTTACGGTCCCCACCAATGACTTCCGTGCTGGTGACTTTTCGGCGGCGCACACTCCCGTCTACAAACCCGGAACGCATACTCCTTACCCGGGAAATAAAATTACTGACCCGCTCGACCCTGCGGCAGTGGCTATTCTGGCGCGCATGCCGCAGCCGAATAATCCTGGCACCTACGATGCTGCAAATTCGCGTTATACGGGCAACTATGTTCAGACCGATGTTCGGGATATCAAGACCCTTCGCACCGTAGGCAGGCTCGATCAGCAGGTCGGCGCTAAGGGACAGTTCAACACATCTGTTTACCGAACAACGATGCAGACGCCGCAGGTCATTAACTTCCACGATCCGATTCTGAACGACGGTTATGATTGCAATTGCCTGGATGGATGGGTAGCTTCGGTTTCATACACTCATACCTTTACCCCAACTTTGATTGCTAACATTAATTTTGGCTTTTTCCGTGACGGGGCCATCCGTAATCCAACCTCAGCCGGCAAGGACATCTCGAAGACCATTGGCATCGCAAGTCTGCCACTCGACCAGATGCCATATCTGACGGAGGGCTATACCGCTGTCGGCGGAGCAGGCAATTCGACGCAGCAGAACATCACCAACACGTATACACCCTTCGGTTCAGTCACGAAACTGCTTGGGCCTCACTCCGTCAAGATTGGGTTTTCCCTGCGGAAGAATGAGTTCAATACCTACAATCCATCGGCATATGTTAATGGGAATCTCTCTTTCGATGGATCGATTACCAATGCCACCAACAGCACCGGCAGCGCAGTCAATGAACTCGCGGACTTCCTTCTCGGAATGCCCAAGACTGGAAGCTATCAACTTGCCCAGCCGGAGACGGGCCGCCGCAACTTCAACCTCGGCATCTATGCAGAAGACAACTGGCGCGTCAGTCCCAAGCTCACGCTAAATCTTGGAGTGCGCTGGGAGTACGAATCTCCGCAGACCGTCGCGCATAACATCTACACGCGCTTCGATCCGAAGACCGGCGATTTTCTGATTGCAGGCAAGAATGGCGTCAGTTCCTCATTGAATGTAACAACGCCGAAGCTCGACTTCTCGCCGCGCATTGGTCTGGCGTATTCGCCGAATCAGAACACGGTATTCCGTGCCGCATTCGGAACCTTTTATGGACTGATCTTTGCCAATCTGGGCGGGCAGATCGGGTATCCCGGCTTCGACGTCATCACGAACTACAACAATCTGGGTACTGGGGTTCCACAGCCTTTCAAGTTGAGCCAGGGCTTCCCGCTTACCGGCGTGCAGGACCTGGATCACCCGGAGAACTATCTCATCGGCGCTTCCCCGGCAAAACCGGTGCCCATCTCGGGCTTCGAGTTTGACAAGCTTTCGCCACTGTCCCTGGTCCAGCAATGGAACGCAGGTGTCCAGCAGGAGATGCCTTTGGGCATTACTTTCGAGCTCAACTATGTGGGCAATCATGGATTACATCTTCCCTATGCGGTTCCGGTGAATGTAGTTGATCCAGCCCAGGCCACTGCTGTTGTTGCGGCGAACAATACCGTAGCAACTCAGAATGCTAAGCCTTTCCCAAACCTAAGCACATGGACCACTGTGCAGAACGTCGGCAACTCGACTTACCACTCCTTACAAGCTACGGTGAAGCGGCAGTTTCATTCCAACTTTGCCGTGCTCGCCAACTATACGTGGGCAAAGGCTATTGATGACGGTTCCACCATCTACAACTACTCGGCACCGCATGGCACAGCAAACGTGCAATATGTTGCTGATCCTATTGCGCGCCGACATGACCGTGGACCGAGCAACTACGATGTTCGGCACACAGTAAACATTGCGCTGCAGTACACCACCGGCGGCAATAAGTGGACACGGGGTTTCCGCATTAGCCCAGTCTTTGTCGGCCACACCGGTTTGCCGTTGAATATTACACAGACAACCGAGTTTCCGAACGCGAGCAACCAGCGACCGAACGGGGATTCCAGTCGTGTAGTGCTTGCGCACCCGTATGTCGATGGCAAAGTTGTGCGCTATCTTCAGAACCCGGTTGGCAATTCTGACTTTCCGCTAACTCCCTCCGGTCCTGTCTTCTTCGGCAGTGGAGCGTCGCGTAAACAATATGTGGCAACGGGCTTCGGCAATATAGGGCGAGACTCCATCCGCGCACCCGGCGAGGTAGAACTGGACCTCTCCGTCTCGCGTACGATTCAGCTCTATCGCAGGCTGTCGTTTCAGTTGCGTGCGGATGCCTTCAATGTGCTAAACCACACCAATCTGGGCATGCCGACGACGTCTCTCACGGTTGCCAACGTTGGAACGGCATCTGCGCCTAGAGCAGGGTTTAACAACTCCAGCTTCGGGCAAATTACCTCATCCCAACCGCCGCGGATTATGCAGCTTGTGGGTAGATTCAGCTTCTAAGATCTGCCGACCCGCGGAAGGTATAGCAGGATTTTTTCTGCTATACCTTCCGTCTGGCGATACCTGTAACGTCGCGGTTACTTATCTCAAAAATATTTAATATTGACAGTTAACCCCGAGGGGGAGCAGAATTTCATCCACTGATGGTAACGTTTCCATTGCGAAATGACATCGTTATCATTTCCGAGATGATGTGTAAGACCAAAATAAAATTCTTGCCTCCCACGAGGGGCGAGAGCAGATGATCAATCCCTTGTAGCCGCTCAGTGGAGGTTTTATGTGCAATAGAAACAGGATTCTGCTCGCAGGAGTATGTGCAGCTCTTTTATGCCTCGCTTCAGTAACAGGCGCCGCTCAGGAATTTCGCGCAGTACTTACAGGACAGGTGACCGATCCTTCCGGTGCTCTGATTAAGGGCGCTACGGTCACGGCAGTGAACAATGATTCAAAGACAACCTATACTGCGACGACGACAGACAAAGGCGTTTACTACATCAACTATGTTCTGCCGGGAAACTACACCGTCACGGCAACTGCACAGGGCTTTAAGACCAGCGTGCAGCAAAAGGTAGTTTTGTCGGCGGCGCAGACGTTTAATCAGAACTTCAAGATGAATGTAGGGTCGGTGGATGAATCCATCGTGGTCTCAACCGAGCCTCCACGGCTGGAGACCAGCACAGGTTCGGGCGGCACCATCATTGGAACCCGCGAGCTTGAGAATGTGCCTTTGAATGGCGGCCAGGCTTATACGCTGATCGGCACCACGACAGGAAGTCAATTTACCAGCCAGGTTGGGCCCAGCGGCAATACCGGCACTCGTGGATGGGATGTTTCGAACTCCTACACGATTGGCGGCGGCATCGTCGGCAACAATCAGTTCACGTTGAACGGCGCCAATATCACCAGCCAGTATGGTTATGACAATCACTCTCCCGGTGAGTTTACTGTCTCCCCGAATATCGATAGCGTTCAGGAAGTGAACGTGATGACCACCACGTACGACGCCCGATTTGGCCGCACGAGCGGCGGCACGGTGAATGTGGTGAGCAAGAGCGGCGGCAATCAATATCATGCTTCTGCTCGCTATGGATATGAAGGCACGATCTTCGGCGCGAATACATATACCAACAAACTCACAGGGGTTCCTCGGCAGGGACAGGTGCAGAACCAGTTCTGGCTTACGGCCGGTGGCCCAATTATCAAGAACAAGCTGTTCTTCTTCTTCGGATTTGAAGGCTATCGTCAGGCTGTTGAGGGATCGCTACTGGAGAACGTTGCTCCGGCATTTCTGCGTCCCGGCTATAACGGTAATCCAGGCATTGATTTCGGCCTCGTTGGACAACTGGATGCAGCAGAGTTTCCCAAGGGGCTGCCCATCTATCAGCCTGGGACGGCGACCTGTCTCGATGGCGGTCCGGTAAGCTCTTGTAACAGCAATCGCATTGTGCAGACGCCATTCCCCAACGATACGATTCCTGGGTCGATGATTAATCAAACTGCCATGGCGGTAGCAAAGTACGTTCCATTGCCCAACATTCCAGGAACAGAGAACCTGGTGCGAGGCAATAACTATATCGGCCTGACTCCAAGACATATCAACTACAACCAGCCGCAGATTCGGGTGGATTACAACCTTACCGACAGGACGAAGTTATACAGCTACTTCCTCTACTGGAAAGGAACGGAAAACCGCAGTAACAACGGCCTGAACGGTCTTGCGATCAACGGCAATGTCAATCACATCCGCCAGAATTGGATCGCCGCACAGGACATAACTCATGTGTTCTCCGATACGCTGACGGGTGACTTCAAGGTGGCGTTTGATCGCTTTTTCGAGAGTTCGCCAAACGGTGATCTTTCAAAGCAGGTCAATCCAAGCACAATTGGCTTGTCGATGCCATTGCCAGGTTCGGTTTCTAGCCATTACCTTCCCGAATTTCGTGTTTCCGACGGTTGGGGAACAGGCTTTATAAGCAATCGGACGATTTTTGGTAATAACGATAATGCCGATGTAACCAACAATTACACGCTCAATGTAGATTTCACTAAGACGCATGGAGCGCACACGATGGAGTTCGGCGGTGAGATCGACGAATTCCAGTTTGGCGGCTTCCCCAGTGGTGGTGGTCATCCGAACGGCACATTCAGTTTTGGATCGCAATGGACGCAGCTTGATCCGCAGAACGCAAATGTAACTCCTGATCCGAATGGGTCAGGCCTTGCTTCCTTTTATCTCGGGTTGCCCACCGGTGGCAACGTCGACTGGATCAACTCAATTACAACGGGATATCCAGTCTTTGCCGGCTATTTTCAGGACAACTGGCGAGTAACTTCGCGCATGACGCTAAATATGGGCATTCGCTATGACGTTCAGCGCGGCCTTCGTGAACGGCACAATCATCTGAACCGGGGCCTCTGCCTCACCTGTGTCAATCCGCTTACAAATGATGACATTTATCAGGCAAATGTCGGCAATGCGTCGAACGAGGCTGCATGGGCAGCGGCGGGCATTAACGTAGCCTCGCTGAAGCAGGTATTGGGCGGTGTTCAGTTTGCAGGAGCCAATGGACAATCTCGCAATGCTTATGACACGGACTGGTCGAACGTGGGACCCCGTTTTGGGTTTGCGTACGCAGTCAATCCCAAGACGGTCATCCGAGGCGGCTACGGCATTATGTACTCGTATGGCCTTGAGGGCGGTTCGAGTGTCGGCGAAAATCAGAGCACTAACTACGTCACTTCAGTTGATGGCGGCAATACACCGACCAACTACTTCCAGACTGGCCAGCCTTTTGCGTCGGGACTGGTTGCGCCAACCGGAAATACACTGGGATTGCTGACCGATGTTGGCAACAACGGCGTGCAGGTCGATTTCCCGGATCGCAAGATTCCGATTGAACAGATTATGTCTCTCGGCTTCCAGCGCGAGCTTCCCGGTGGCATGGTTCTGGATACTCGCTATGCCGCTAACTTTACTAATCGTCTCCGTACATTTCTATGGATCAATGGAACAGCAACGCTGGCGCAGATCAAACAAGCGCAGGCAGATCCTTCATACTTTGATAAACAGGTACCGAACCCTTACTACGGCGTAGCTGGTATCTCCGGGCCAGGCCAGTGCGGCACGTCGCCTACAATCAAGGCAGTCGCACTACTGTTGCCTTTGTCTCAATATTGCTCGCCAGGCGGTACTGGCTTGGTGGGACAATACAACGCACCACTTGGCGGCAACTTCTATAACGGTCTGGAGGTAAAACTGAGCAAGCGGGTGTATGGTGCAAGGGGCCGTGGTTTCAGCTATCAGATTGCCTACACTTACTCAAAGACCACCAATGAAGATGGCTATCGTAACGGCTGGCCTTACCAGGACCCTGAACGGATTCATCAGCTTGCAGATACTGATCGAACCCATATTCTGTCTGTGACCAGCGTATATGATCTGCCGTTCGGACAAGGCGGTATGCTGTTTTCGCATTCACCACGTCTGATTAATTCTTTGATCAGCAACTGGAAACTCAGCGGCGTCTTCAATGCGCAGAGTGGAACACCGGTCGGTATCAACACTGGTTGGGACTACACCTGCGGGACACAGAGTTATAAACCCGCTGGGGGCTCTACGCTGGGACACTGGTTCTCGACCGCAGGCGACAATCCGCAGCAGTGCTGGACCCGGGTGCCGCCGTATGGCCTGATGCCCATCAACAGTAGAACGGCCCAGGTGCGTAATCCGACTATGCCGAACCTCGATCTTTCGCTGCAGAAGTCGACGACGCTGTGGGACCGCGCGGCATTCGACCTTCGCCTTGATGCTTTCAATGCGACGAACTCGGTGCTTTTTCCAGGGCCGAATACTGATCCGGGTGCTGGACCTGCTACGTTCAATCCGAAATCGGGCTGGACGGGCTTTGGTACAGTCAGTGCTCAGCAACAGAACTTCCCACGGATTCTGCAGGTCTCTGGCAAGATATCCTTCTAATCCGAAGGCGGAGCATAGAAACAATTATTTCTATGCTCCGCTAAATTTTATGAACAACACATCACGGAAATACTTATTTCTCCGCGATGTGCTTTCATCTGTACTTGTAAGCGGGGTAAACGATGATGGTTTCTCTTTCGCTGCGAGGCGTTGGCCTCTCTTTGCTTGCTGCCAGCTTTTTATCTTCTTCTTTACCGGCACAACAGGCTTCGCATACACATAAGAATCCTATCGATTACGTGAATGCGTTGGTAGGGACAGCGCCTCTGGATAATCAGAAGCTCATCGGCAATGCCCCGCCGCCGGGAGAGCAGCTTTACTCCGGATTTACATCGCCTGCGGCAAGGCTGCCTCATAGCTCAACGGAGCTTGGCCCCATCAATGCGAACCTCGATGTAAATTATCCTGCCGGCGTAAGGGCACCTTACTTCTATCCCAATCGCATGATTTACGGATTTTCTACCGGTGCGGGAGATAGTCCGACATTGATGCCGGTAGTTGGTAACTGGACTGTACCTCCGGAGCGTAGCGCATCGGTGTACGATAAGACGCGCGAAAAGGCTACGGCCGGTTATTACAGCGTCTTTCTTGACGATTTCGACACACAGGTGGAGATGACTGCGACGACCTGGGCGGGCATCTTTCGGCTCACTTTTCCGAAGTCTGACAAGGCAAATGTGCTCCTCGACCTTGGACGTGACGGAGGCACCGTTGAGGTGGTGAACGATACGGTGGTTCGCGGCAGGTCGCGGAATGGACGTACCTATTTTGTTGCTGAGTTCTCCAGGCCATTTGAAGGCTTTGGTGCCTTTCGGCAGATTCCTCCCCGGGACCAGCGCGACCCGCTGATTGGATACGACGATGTCATGCCCGGAGATCGCACAGTCTCCGGCAACTTTGCAGGGGCTTATGTCCGTTTCTCTACTACGAAAGGCGAACAGGTACTGGTAAAGATCGCGTCCGGTCCCAGTTATGAGGTAGCCGAGACAAGGCTGAAGACCGAAGAGCCCGGTTGGGATTTCGACAAGGTGCATCGGCAGGCTGAGCAAAGCTGGGCGCAGAAGCTGGATTCGATTGAGGTAAAAGGAGGGACAGAGAAGCAACGCGCATTCTTCTACTCCTGTCTCTATCACTCGTTTTATAGTCCGCACCTGCTGGCGCGAAAGGGAGAGCAATTTACCGATCGCAAGGGCATCGTGCAACAGGCGGCTTACGACCGTTATGGTCCCGTGCCTTTGTGGGATACAGGCCGCAACCAGATTGTTCTTCTGGCTCTGCTTGAGCCAAAGACGATGGAGGACATTCTGCACTCTGAGCTTGATGCAGCTCGCGAGCATGGTTACATGGAGACTTCGTTTCATGGTGACAACGCAGTCTTCATGTATCTAGGAGACTGGGAGCGTGGGCTTAACTTCGACTGGGGAGCAGCATACGAGTACCTGCGCAAAAATGCGATGGACCCGAATGGACCCAGAGGCTATCTGGCTGAATATATGAAGCAGGGTTGGATCTCCGACTTTATTCCCAAAGGGAATCCCAGTCCGCCATATGCAGGTGGGAAGGCTGGTGCAGCCACCACGCTGGAATATAGCTGGGACGACCATGCACTTGCTCTCTATGCGAAAAAGTTAGGTAAAGATGATGATGCCGCGATGTTTATGAAGCGGGCGCATAATTATCAGAATGTTTTTGATAAGAGCATAGGCTTCGTTCGTGGCAGAACGGCGGATGGCAAATGGATTTCGCCGTTTGATCCCCGCGAGCCTTATTACAACTTCATGATGAAGGAAGCTTCAGGCTGGTCTACCTTGTGGCTTGTGCCGCATGATGTTCAGGGACTTGAGAACCTTCTGGGTGGCCACGAGAAATTTGCCGCCAAGCTGGACGAGTTCTTTTCAACGCCGTATACCGCCAAGGGCATCTGCCGTGACTGTACCGGAGTGATCGGCCAGTATGTGCAAGGTAATCAGCCCGACCAGCAGGTTGCGTACTATTACGATTGGGCAGGTCAACCATGGAAGACACAAGCGCTGGTTCGCGAAATTCTGAGCAAGTTGTATGGCAGCGACCGTTATGGTCTGGCTTTCCCTGGTATGGACGACCAGGGTTCGACATCTTCCTGGTACGTGATGAGCGCGATGGGTTTCTATCCCGTCGATCCGTCCAGTCCGGATTACATTCTTGGCAGCCCTATCTTCAATGAATCGACGATCCATATGGGCAATGGCCATGATCTTGTCATCCAGGCGCTGAATAATTCTTCTGCGAACATGTACATTCAGTCGGCCACGCTAAACGGCAAGCCATGGAACAAGCCATGGTTCAGTCATGCCGATATTGCGCGGGGTGGGAAGCTGGTGCTCACCATGGGACCGAAACCAAAGAAGTGGGGAAGCGCGCTGGATGCTGCTCCACCCTCAATGACTGCTATAAAACAGTGATTGAGATTTTTTGAGGGCATGTCGAAGAGAGGTACGGAAAGATCGAGAGAAAAAAGAGCAGACCAACTCTGGTTGATGTTGCCAACGCGGCAGGCGTAGGCACGACAACAGCTTCGCGCGTCATCAATGGTGGCAATCTTGTAAATGCTGCCACCATCGCGCGCGTGAATGCGGCTATCAAGCGACTCGAATACAAGCCGAATCAGATAGCCAGAGCACTCAAGGGTGAACGGACAAATACGCTTGGCTTTATCCTTCCGACTTTGAACGATCCATTCTTTGCCGAGCTCGCGGATGTGGCTCAAAAGATCTCCCGCCAGCACGGTTACATCCTCATCGTGCTCGCTTCAGAGGACAAGGCGGAACAGGAGATTATTGAACTTTCTGCATTTCAATCCCATCGTGTGGATGGCTTATTGGTAATTCCTCCACGCAAACACACGCGAGCATTTCTGGCGTCTTTGCGCAGCCTTAAGGTTCCGGTTGTGGCTGTCGATCGGCCCATCAAAGGGCCGTACTCGTCGGTATGTTGTGACAATTTTGCAGCGGCAAAACGAGCTACCGAGCACCTGATTGAACATGGACGAAAGCGCATCCTGTGCCTCGCGAATTATGAGGAGCTTTACACCATCCAACAAAGAGTTCGCGGATATGAGGAAGCTGTTGCTCAGGCAGGCCTGCGTTCGGAGATCGCGTACCTGCCAACGGCCCTGGAACAGAAGCAGTGGGTAGAAGCGGAAGTGAAACGTCCATCAAGACAACGTGCGGATGCCATCTTTACTTTGATGAATGTGGCCACGATCGCAACCTATAAGACGCTCGAAAACTGTGGAGTTCGTGTACCCGAAGACATTGCGCTTATTGGATTTGACGACTTCCCGTTATCAGCTGCACTTCGTCCTGCCGTGTCGGTAGTTTGGCAACCACTCGCGGAGCTCGCAAAGCTAGCGATGGATGTACTCTTTGAGGAACTAGCATCTGACACCGCTTCGTCGAAGCGTCAGATAACCGTTACGACGGAGCTGCTGCGACGAACCTCATGCGGATGTCATTATGAGTCTGATGAACTTTGGTAGGCATACTTCGCATTAGTATTTCTAAATAACCCATCCGTCTATAACGTTTCAAGAGGAGTTCAATGAAGATTACGAAGCTTGAGACTTTCGTGGTTCCACCTCGTTGGCTGTTTCTCAAAATCGATACGGATGAAGGCCTCTGTGGATGGGGAGAGCCAATTCTGGAAGGCAGAGCAGAGACGGTTGCAGCAATGGTCAGCGAGCTTTCCGACTATCTCATCGGGAAAGATCCGCGCAATATAGAAGACCTATGGACTGTGATGTATCGCGCAGGATTCTATCGTGGCGGCGGAATACATATGAGCGCCTTGGCAGGAATTGACCAGGCGCTCTGGGACATTAAAGGAAAGGCTCTCTCAGTCCCAGTGAATCATTTGCTTGGTGGCCCGGTGCGCAACAAGATTCGCGTCTATTCGTGGATTGGAGGAGATCGGCCATCCACAGTAGCGCAGGCCGCAAAAGAGGCTGCCCAGGCAGGATTTACAGCCGTAAAAATGAACGCGACTGAAGAACTGCACTACGTTGATTCTCATAGTAAGGTAGACAGCGTCATTGCAAACGTTTCTGCTGTGCGCGAGGCAGTTGGAGCAGAAGTAGGGATTGCATTGGATTTTCATGGCCGGGTGCATCGACCCATGGCCAAGGTGATTATGAAAGAGCTGGAGCACTTTAAATTGATGTTTGTTGAGGAACCAGTGCTGAGCGAGCATCATGAAACTCTGAAAGAACTGACCAATCTTTTTAGCACTCCTATTGCTCTCGGCGAGCGTCTTTATTCCCGATGGGATTGCAAAAGGATTCTTAGCGAAGGCGGCGCAGATATATTGCAACCTGATGTCTCTCATGCAGGCGGGATTACGGAAGTTCGCAAGATAGCTGCGATGGCCGAAGCCTACGATGTAGCACTCGCATTGCATTGCCCCTTAGGTCCGATTGCTCTTGCCTCATGTTTGCAATTGGATGCTGTCTGCTACAACGCCTTTATTCAAGAGCAGAGCCTCGGAATTCACTACAACACAAGCAACGACTTAATGGACTACGTGACCGATTCGCGAGTGTTTGCCTATGAGGACGGCTGGGTTTCAATCCCGCAAGGCCCTGGGCTTGGGATTGAAATTAACGAGGAATATGTGAGGGAACGTGCAGCAATTGGCCATCGATGGCGAAATCCTGTTTGGCGCCGTGAAGATGGCAGCGTCGCAGAATGGTGATCCTTCGGCTTTTGAAGTGGCGATTGAAAAATATGAGATGCGATCGCCGCCCGCATCTCTGAATTTGGCTTTACGCCCAACCGGGTAGCGGCTCTTGGCGAGAACATCATCCTCCTCGTCAACCTGATGTGGTCGGCGTGGCTGTACGCGCGCTTCCTGTCTCGACGGAGCTCGGTTGCCTCTCTGGAGCGATGGCAGATTTCGTACCTGCCCATGTTCTCCGTCTGGGCCGCGATCGTGGTTCTCCTGCCCCCACTTCTGTTCGGCTACCGCTGAACCGGAGACCTCAATGAAACCGGCTGACTTCTTCTTGCCGTCGGGTCGTGATCGCGTTGGCTAAAGGCGTGTAGCGGGCTGATCGCAATTTACAGGCTCTAGCTAACTGCAAACCATGTTCGACCGTTCGCCGGAATCTGGATCGTGACTGCAACAGAATAATCTCGATCAAGTGAATAACTCTGCGCTGATTCGTTCTGTATCTGAATCTTCGCAATTTTCGTAAGTCCCGTGTAATACAGCGGTATTTTAATCGTTCGCATGATGGTTTCGTTCAGCGGATTGTAGAGCATAGCGAGTCCGCGAGTTTTGAGCCGCGGATTCACATGCAGAATGCCATCCCAATCCCTGCCATCCGGTCGTCGAAGATGGATAATGTCGCTGTCCAGAATGGCTCGGTTTTGTTTATAGAAGCGGACCCATTTGCGAACGGCATCTCTGGTTTCATCGGTGTCGTAGAGACGATCTCCTCGCCATGCTGCCTGCACGCCCGCACCCAATAGATCGGCAAGCCTGGTTTCATAATGCGCCAGGTTCTGATGCAGCGGCTCAACAGTAGCCGCAGAACCGCCGCCGTGATATTGCATCAAGGGAACATGCATCCAACCCATGCTGGGCGTTTTCTCCCAAGTTCCGTCGTAGATATCTTGCCGCTCGATTAAGGGCTGATACTCTCGCGGAAGTGACCAGTCATTTTCTGTGTAGCCCATTCCGGTCTTACTCTGCCCATTGAGAAAATACCAATCTGGCACAGTGAGATAGATGCCCTGCCCACGGCACCAGCGGTAAAATTCGCTCATAACCTGCCATTGACGCCATTGCGAGTCCAGATAGCCTTTATGCCCCGGATGGGTGGTTGAGGCGCAGAAGTCGCCCGGATAGGAACCATCGTTTTCAAAGACGCTCATACCTGTATATGGAAAGAAGGCACGCAGAGTCTTGAAGTAGCCTTCGGCCCATTGGCTTCCAAGGCAAGGAGAAGGTCCGAATTTTCCTCCTCCAGGTCTATCTGTCTTCACATCGATGACCAGATCCTGCCGCTTACCACCGCGGCTTGCAAGCAGAGAGTACCCACCGATAGCGATGCCCTTCTTTCTGGCGTAGTCTGCCAGCTCTTTCATCTGGTTCAGATAATCGATGCTGGTGTTTTCGATATTGAAGCCGCTTCCAAAGCTGAGAATCACCATCTCAAAGCCGACTTCAGCACACTGGTCGATGATGTACTTTACTTTTTCAGGCTCTGCATAGCGCGCGTGCATATAAATGGGATTCTCCTGCACCCAGGGAGCAAGAAGCGTCATCATTTTGCGCATGGCCAGTCCGCGCCGCTCTGCATCGCTGCTGTCATGGAGCAGCTCAAACACAGTAAATGAACTCCACGTCTGTCCGGGCGCTATTTCCAGCTCGGGACCAACGGGTGGAGTGCATTCCAATAAACAGGGATAGCTGTGGTCGTAATAATTAGATCCATAGAGCGGATCACTCTTCCACTGGACAGCCGGGTTGTCCTGCGCGGCATCCATATATCCACCAAAGTCATAATCAGTCTCAACGTGGATTGGCAAAACTTTATCCAGCAGATTGTTGAACGCATTTGGCGCCAGCTTCCCGATGCCCGATTCGGCAATTGCCAAAATCTCCGCTTGAAATGAGTTCAGGATGATTGGAGCATTCCCGTTGTTCTCCAGCTCGACTTGTTTGGCAAGAAGAGGAATACCGTCGTACAGCTCATAACGAACTCGTACTTGAACGTCTTTAATTGGGGATTCAGCGCCGGGGCCATAATGAAACGTCAGAGACACTCCGGGGGCCGGCCATGGCAGCTCTTCTGTAGACCATTCTGGAACGCGTTTCCATGGGAAACGTTCTCGAGGCGTCCCCTCTTCTACACGAAGAAAGTGAAAATCACGTGCGTTCGCTGTCATGTGATCGAGAAATTCGGGAAGAAAATAGTTTTGTACAGGTTGTCCGTGCAAGCCGCCAACTGCTAAAGCATAGTCGTCTATGGTAAGTGTCGCTTCGGGTCGGATGCTGCGCAATACACTCTCATCCGTCGTCAGGTTATCGAAGGCAATGGTCGTTGCATTGGGAGCAAGGCGAAACACGCGTCGAAGCAGCCCGTTAGACAATACGATTTCTTTATCGTCATTCTGACGTGAAATCTTTGCTTTGTAAGAAGAAGAGTCCAGTAGCCAATCAGGAGAGAGAACGGATTGCTGCTGATGGTTATCTTTCTCGGCGATTGCCTTAGAAGACACAACACTTAAAGCTCCCGTGCCAAACGCACCAGCGATGAAGTTCCTTCGATTAAACTGCATCATTCTCTCGTCTTCTTTCCTATAGCTTATTTTTAAAATCTGTAATGACAGCTGCTCAGTTTATTCGTGGAAGTTATTGACAGTCAGTTTCTGCAGGTCATAGCGATTAAATTCAACCTTGCGAACAAGGTTCCATTTCGCAAGAAGCTGCGAGGCGATTTGCACGCTATCCCCGACAGATGCAGTTGGATATGACTCTCTCTGCCTGCACCACGCCTGTTCCCACCGCGAAAGCTTTTGATAAAAATCATTCGCTTCATCCGAAGGCCGAAAGTACTGCATGGAAAGACCCTTCCCGGTGAATCGTTCTGCATTTGAAGGCTGCGTTGCCAGATAGTCCAGAAACCGCTTCCATCGCGGAACGTAATAACCACGGATCAACCCGCTCCATTGTTTATTGGCATAGTCGAATAGAAATGCGTTTGGAGCACTTGGCCCCCATACGGTGATCTGCAGCCGGGCGTTCCACTCGTACTGCTGCCGCTCCTCTTCAGTTGAACCACACTGCTTTGCGGCTTCAAGCCAGCGGCCGAGAAGAAACTCAGGCCTGGTGGCAAGCATGGTGTCCATGTCCATCGCCAGATTCAGAAACTGAGCAGATGCTTGTGTCAATGCAGCCTGATCTTTTTTCAGATAGGCTAGGGTGATATTTCTTTGAAGCGGGATGGAAAGATCGGCGAGGCCTTGCCGTCCCAGATCTATAAGATCGTATTCAAAGTGCTTAATCCCTTTTAGTTCTCGTGCAGCTTTCTGTAATTTCTCCCATGCGTCCCATACATGATTTGGATCGTAGTGACGCTGAAAATTAGCATTAGGTGCAGCGCGGTCCAAAAACAAAGCTGGACGAGAACAGATAGGACTCTCCAAAGATCCATTTTCTGATCCATTCGCATAGAGCGAGTGTTGAAGGATACTCCAGGCTTCTTCTGCGTGTGGAATTTGCTGGCCATATCGAGCGGTAATTTCGTTGTGAAGCCATGTAGGTGCTTCAGGAGCTTCCTGCATCCAGGCAATCTCAGATGCAGCCTCATAAAAGACAGGGTTCTGCTCGGTCCCTTCGGGGAACATACCTATGCCGGCAACTGCTCCTGCATGAGGATTCTTCTGCAAATCAAGCGCATTATCGAGTGCTCGTTCGAGGCTGCCAGCCATAAAGATGCGGCCACCATAATTCTGGAGAACGCCGCACGCCCAAGGACGCTCCCAGAAACCCTCTGTCTTCTGCCAGCCTGAGCCTTGCAGCGCCAGTAAAAGAAGACGGTTCCCTGGGATATTCATAACAAGCGGCTTTCGCAATGACCATGTTTGCATAGCAATTTTTGCCTGAGGATCGACCGCTTTCATCGTATCGAGAATTTCTTTTGCCACTGCAGGAAGATAGTCGGGAGCATCGCTTGGCGGCTTGCTTTCGTGGAAAGGATCGGCCGCATAGATATGGTCGGTTCCGAAGAGTTTTTGTTGTTCCTTTAAAAACGCAATGCCCATTTGGCGAAATAATGGATCAAGAGGATCGAGCTGTGCCGTGCCTTTGAATACATTGCACCAGTTTGGCTTTTGCTGAATGTGTGCATTTGGATATTTACTCTTAATCGCGCGTGGCACGAACCCGGTAAATCCCTGAAGGATAGGGGTCATGCCAAAGGCGCGCTCTCTTTCCAGGACTTGATAACCGAGTTTGGCATGAGAGTCGATCCAGCTTTGCGGAAGAGGGCCTCCCCAGCCTTCGAGATTGGCCATCCATTGCCATGCGAAGAATCCAGGGCCGCAAAGGAAAGAGCGGATTTCTGTATCGCTCATTCGGAAGTGGCGCAGCATATTTTGCCAGACGGCTTCCTGCCCGGTAATTGCCAGTGGCATATTGATGCCATGCATCGCCATCCAATCAATTTCGTGTTGCCAACGCTCCCAATTCCACCACGCCGCTGTATAGCTGAAGGTGCAGTAGTTGAGATACACGCGATATTTAAAAGGAGAGACTTTGCGTACTTTTTCAGGGACACCGGGCAATGGATAGGGCAATGGTGCGACAGTCCTGTCCCACCAATCCATCTGTCTATGACAAAAATACTTTAGGTAATGATTTAGCGCCGACGCGATCGAGACTCCGGTATTACCTCGCAAAATAATCCTGGAGCCCATGCTCTCAATCTCAAAAATGTCATGACCGGCTTCAGGAGCTATTACCTCAACCAAAAAAGAAGTTGCTGATTCAGGAACAACACGGCGGATCAACTCTTTTGCCGCCTTCAGCATTTCTGAAGAACTGTCGATTGTTTTGTTGATCTCTGCAATGCTGCTACCTTGCGGAAAAAATGAAAGAGCCGCTGCGGATCCTAGAAGGGCAAGGACATCTCTACGGGAAGGTTTTCCTGATTCATTCATAGCGTATAGGGTTTGGTGAACAATTAGCTTCCGGTTGAAAACGCAGAGAACGACTTTATTTTCGGCAAGCATGCTGACTTAGTAATCCGCAGACGAATCGCTGTGGCCTTTACTTTGGCAAATGATTCGATTCTTTTGTGGCCAATAGAACTTCCCGTCACCAGGGTGCGCCAGTTTCCGTTTTCATTCACATTTACTTCATATCCATAAATTCGCTGGCCTTGTGCAATATCTTCCTGGATGACAACTTGATCGATTAATGAGGGAGTGGTAAATGAGAGATCGACCTGATTTCCCTGCCCAGCCGTCTTCGCTACGGGTTGATCAAATCGGCGCCGTATCTCACTCCCAAATTCAGATGTGCGCCCGGCATCAGCTTCCGGGATAACACCGGTACGATCCGGAGTCTGGTTGAGAAGTAGATTCGCGCCTCTTCCAACAGATTTGTAGTAGATTTCCATCAACTTATCGAGAGACTTTAATGTATGCGCATTCGTGGTTGACCAGAACCAGTCATCGCGAATAGGGACATCGCATTCAGCAGGTAACCATACCTCTCCGCCCGGAGTTCCGGCGCCGGATGCTTCTCCGGTTATGTGCTGCTGCTTTGTTACTGTGTTCCACAATGGATAAGGGGCGACGCCCTGCTCATTGCCAACCCAACGGATCGTTCCTGCCGCAGTGTTGAAGATCATAGCCTGAGGCTGATAGCGGTGAACGATTGGCCCGATAAGATCGGCGCGCGCGCTGCCATCGAACCAGACCTCGACCATCGGACCATAGTGCGTCAGCAACTCAGTCAACTGCTGACGATATAGCGCATCATAACGTTGCTGATCCTGCGGGTTACCTGAATGAACTTTTCCAGATAATCCCGCATTGTGATGATCGTCTCTGGGAGAGACATATACACCGAAACGAACATGTCTTCTTCTGCAAGCTTCGGCCAATTCTCCAACAATGTCGCCTTTGCCATTTTTGTAAGGCGTACTAGCGATGGAATAATTCGTGGTCGATGTAGGCCAAAGACAGAAGCCTCCAACATGTTTTGCGGTAAGAATGATGTATCGAGAACCCATTGACTCGGCAACATCAACCCATTGATTTGCATCGAGCTTATAAGGGTTAAATATCCGTGGATCGCTGACTCCACCGGCATCGCCCTGCTTGCTGTAGTAGACATTTGGAGCAAAATGAATGAATGTTCCCAGCTCCATATCCTGCCAGGCAATTTGCAATGGAGTAGGCTTCGCCAGAGTTGCACAAGATTGCTTTTGTTCGGCCATTGGCTTGTCGAAATCGCTTTTGGCCCATAATGAATTCGGCATGCAGGAAAAGATGGCTGACGATCCGAGGCAGGTAAGAAATTCTCTGCGAGATTGACTCATGATTGTATTCAGTCCTAAAGGGTACTGAAAATTCCGAATGTATTTGGGAAGCGCGCAGGAGAGCGGAATTAATATTCCCTCTCCTGCGCATGGGTTAGAAAGAGACGCGTGCTGATACCTGCATGGTGCGCGGAGATCGTGCGCCATTATATTGGCCGAAAGCTTTGTTGACTTGTGCTCCTGTCGATGGATTGAAGAGCGCCGATGTATTCACACTGGAGAATTGCGTGTGGTTGAGGATGTTATATGCCTCCCCGCGAAGCTGAAAATTGAGCCGCTCGACATGAATGTTTTTAATAAGAGCTGCATCAATGTCGTTGATGCCAGGACCATAGAATTGGGGTGCCCATCCATTTCCTACGGATCCTACCGGGGTTAATGAATAGACCGATGTATTGAAAGCCCGGTTAAAGGTACGATCGCCCTTGGGCAGTTGGGCTATCCCGGTGACTGTTACCGTTGCTCCATCACCGCCACCGGTAATGTTTTCACCGTTTGTTGTGCTCAGGCTAACCTTTTGCGGACTTCCAGTACTGAAGGTTGCAATTCCTGAAACTTGCCAGCCATCCAAAACGGTACGGCTTCCCCAGTTATTCCACAAGCGGCTTGCTTTCGGCAGATTCCAAAGCCCATTGATCACAAGACGATTGCGACGATCGGTACTACTGGGACCATAGGTAATAGAAGCAGGAAGATATAAGGTGCTTCGGTTGTCATCCAGAACCTTCGACCATGTATATGCAGCACCAAATTGCAGACCATTACTGAAACGCCTATTAATCTGTACCTGCAGAGAGTGATAGTTCGAGTTGTCTCCCCAGAAAGTTTCGTTAATGTTGTTGTAGCCAGGATATGGGCGGAAGTAATTATCCGAGAGCGGCTTCCCCGTAGTTGGGTCCTGATTCTGCGGAAGAAACTCTGCACCGTAGGGAACTTTATTGACGTTTACGGTATAGAGCTGATGACGGCCTAACACTCCAACATAAGCAATATCGAGCACGGTCTGGAAACCGATATTCTGCTGAACACCGAGAGTCATATTCATGTTTTGAGGCAGATGAGAGTTTCGCTGGAATACGGTGGTCGATGATGGGCTCAGCACACTCTGCGCTGTCAGGTAGCTGTCAACATTTCCGTAATACTGAGTTGGATAAGAGATCGTTGGAGGGTTGAATGCCAGGTTTCCGACATTGCCCTGCCACGTCCGTTGGTTGTTGAAGATTCCAAAACCTCCACGGATGGCTGTCTTTCCATTGCCAAATACATCGTAGGCAAAGCCCAGCCTTGGAGCGACCAGAACACCCTGGCTCTGGAAAAATCCAGGAAAGTTTGGTGCTGATGCCAGAATCGAACCCGGAGCGGGGTTTCCGACTCCCGGAACAAACTGGTTGTAGTAAACAGCAGGGTAAATTTGGCCATTCACTGGGTTACGCATCATGCGTTTTCCATCTACCATCACGGGCTGAAATAGTGGCGGAGCATCCGAGGCCTTATAGTCGTCAAAGAAGAGTGCGGCACCTTGTCTGTTCTTCAGAGTTTGCGGGATATCGAGGGTAAATCGCAGTCCATATTCCAGAGTGAGCTTCGGAGTTATTCTCCAGTTGTCCTGGGCGTACCACTCGAAGGTGCTGGAATCGCCATAATAGTTAACTCGCGTTGAACTTTCCTGATATTGATCGAAGTATCCGAGCAATTGCTCGGCATAAGCATAGCCGGTGTTGTAAGGATTGTTCTGGTCCGCGCCATGAAAGTTGAAAAAGCCTGTGAAATCAGAGTTTCCCGCATGGTCTGGCTGCTTATAGATAGCATTATCCGCATAGATTCCGAACTTCATATTGTGGTATCCATGGACAACGCTGAGGCCATCAGAGATGGATGGAGTAATCACCAGGTCGTCCATCGGGAAACGAGGATCGTAATCGATGCCAGCGGCATTGGGAATGACACCATAAGAGACTCCAGGAACCAGCCCCAGAGGATTGTTTTGAGGAAATAACTGCCCGAGTCCAATGTTCTGCTTG
>DASRSR010000065.1:0-6356 GCA_035656355.1 Edaphobacter sp. | reverse complement strand
CTGGTCTCGCTGACACCTGAGGGAGAGCAGATTCTGGCGACTTTGACGGAACTGCACAAAGAAGAGGTCGAGGCAGCGCGAGATGCATTGATGAAGGTGCCGACAATTCCTGCACAGGTGTTGGAAGTGAAAAAGGAGAGGCGCTTGAGCGGTGATTCGCTCGGAAGGTCTGAATGATTGCAGTAGAAGAAAACGACACACAAATAAAAATGAATCAGACGCAAACCATCGGAACAAAAAAAGAAAAGTGGGTGCTGAGACACCCACTGCTACGTAAGTATTTGCCCCTAGTGCATGAAGATCTTACGGAGACCTACTCGCGCGATCTGCATAAGTGGCTGGTGATTGCACCAATTATTGGCGTAACGACAGGGCTTGTAATTACGGCAATTGCCACAATCGTGTTGGGCAAGGTCTGGCCTGTTGTGCTGGCGTACTACCTTGGGCACCATTGGGCGATTTTGCCAGGGCTGGTAGGTGGGTTCGCAGTTACGGGCCTGATCATGCAGTACCTGACGCCCGATCCGGATGAGCACTCCACCGAAGAAGTTATCCGCTCGTACCACGAGCATCAGGGCGACATTAACATGCGCCCCTTCTTCGCCAAACTGGTGGCAGCGATTACGACCGTCAGTTTTGGTGGCAGCACGGCACTCGAAGGGCCAAGCATCTATGGCGGCGCAGGTATCGGTTCGTGGCTGTGGGCCAAACTGCGCTGGCTGAATCTAGATGCGCGCGACCGGCGGACAATGCTGATCTGCGGCGCGGCAGCCGGTATGTCGGCAGTCTTCCGCGCGCCATTGACCGGCATCGTCTTTGCACTGGAGATGCCCTATAAGGATGACCTGGCGCATGAGGCGCTGGTTCCTTCGCTGATTGCTTCGGTGATCTCTTACATCACACTCAGCTCATTTCTTGGTGGCGCGGCGCTGTTTGACTTTGCCAGCGGAAGCTCATTTACAGGACGCGATCTGTGCTGGTCTGCTCTCCTGGGGCTGATTATCGGGCTGATTGCGATGGCATTTGTCATTTCTTTCCGCCGGCTGCGCGGTTTCTTCGTCAAGTCGTCGCTTCCGCATTGGATCAAGATGACCATCGGCGGATTCCTGACGGGCATCTGCGCACTGATCTTTTTGCAGTTTTACCACGGAACATTGGTACCGATGGGGCCCAACTACGAAGCGGTTGGGATGATTCTGGGGCTGCACCATAGCACGCTTGAGCTGATCGTATTCGGCGTGCTGAAGCTGGCCGCCAGCGCCTTTACTCTGGGCGCAGGCGGAGTCAGCGCACTGTTCGTTCCGCTGTTTCTCTCTGGCGGCAGCTTCGGAGTTGCTTTCGCGCAATCCATCGTCCATTCCCAGTCTGTTGAGCTTTATGCTGCTGTCGGAATGGCAGCTTTCATCGCAGCCGGTTACAAAACCCCAATGGCCGCAGTGGTATTTGTGGCCGAAGCTACCGGCGGCCACGCCTTCATCATTCCGGCACTGATTGGATCGGCAGTTGCTTATGCGGTGTCGGGAGATGCTTCAGCTTCAGGCGATCAGCGACTGCACGAGGGTGTACGAGTGCAAGAACTCAGGCACGTAATTGTTGGCAATGTGATGCAGCAAAGGGTCGTCTCCGTGCAGGCATCGGTGACGCTGCGTGAGTTCACTGAATTGCTGACGCCGCATTATCATCACTCGACATTTCCTGTGTTTGAAGATGATTTGTTGCTGGGGACTGTCGATGTCTGGTCGATGGCGAGAGTGCCTGCGCAGAAATGGGACACGACGACAGTGCGTGACATCACCAATCAGCATGTTCCGCGGGTATCTTCCGATTGCGATGTCATGGAAGGCTTGCGTCTGCTACTGAGCGAACGACGGCAACACATGTTGCTGGTAACCTCCAAAAACAACAAGCTGGAGGGTATTGTCACCAAAACGGACATTCTGCAGGCATTGAAGACTCGCAGAGATGTGCAGGAACCGAGCCACGGAGTTGCAAAGGAGTACAGCCTGGCAGAGTAAGCTTTTGCCGGATGTTACAGTGTAAGGCCGGTTGATGAGGCCGGGATGCTTGAAGTGAAGTGCGGGAGGGTTAATGGCCGATTATCCGTTCACCGAAGTCACGCAGAATCCCGAAAATAAACCTCAGAAGAAGAGCCAGTTTGGCGTGGCGCTTGAGCCGGAGGTCATTAAGATATGCGGTTTTGCGCTGTTGATTGGGCTTATCGGCGGTCTAGTGGCGCAAGGGCTGCTGGAGCTGATCTATCTCTTTACCAACGTGTTCTTTTATGGCCACGCGTCATTCAAGATCACCAACCCTGCTTATAACCATTTGGGGCTTTGGGTAATTTTGATTCCTCCGATTGGCGGCTTGCTGGTTGGAATCATGGTTCATTTCTGGGAGCCAACCCTGAAGGGGCATGGTATTCCCGAGGCCATGGAAGCCGTGTTGTTCGGCCACAGCCGCATGCGCGTTCGTGTTGCGCTGCTGAAGCCATTGGCAACTGCACTGGCCATTGGGACGGGCGGCCCCTTCGGAGCAGAGGGACCAATCATCCAAACCGGCGCGGCCTTCGGCTCTCTTTTTGGTCAGGCCGTGGGGCTGACTCCTTATTATCGACGTGTTCTGCTGGCCGCGGGGGCTGCGGCCGGCATGGCCGCTACTTTTACAGCGCCGCTGGCAGGAATTCTTGTCGCAATTGAGTTACTGCTGTTTGAGTTGCGGGCGCGGTCCTTTATCCCTGTGGCATTGGCGGCCGCAGTCGCGACTGGCGTGCGTATTCACTTTGTGGGATGGGTCCCTTTGTTTCCCATGGCCTCTTACAAACTCACCGGCATGGATGAGCTTTGGCTGTTTGGCTTGATGGGCATTCTGATGGGACTAGTTGGATTGGCGATGATCCGCGCTCTCGCCTGGCTCGAAGACTTCTTCGACAATCTGCCGATCAAACATGCGCTGATATGGTCACCTGCGATTGGCGCGTTGATTCTTGGCGTGATTGGCTATTTTTATCCGCAGGTCTTTGGCACTGGATACGACACCATTCGCGACATGCTGAATAACCGCCTGTCGATGGATAAACTCCTTGGTATCTCGGTGGCAAAGTTCTGGGCCCTGGTTATCTCACTGGGGTCGGGAACGACGGGCGGTGTTTTTGCGCCTTCATTGATTGTTGGCGGCGGTATCGGCGCGACCTTTGCTATTGGGTTTCATCACATCTTTCCACATCTGGTCAGCAATCCCGCGTTTTATGCTCTTGTGGCTATGGGGGCTGTCTTTGCTGGAATCGCGCGCGCTCCTTTTACCAGCATCGTCTTCCTGTTTGAGCTAAGTCACAATCCAAATTCGCTGTTGCCGCTGATCGTCTGTGTCATGGTTGCTGATGGATTTGTTCGCCTATTCAGTCGCGACTCTATCATGACGGGCAAACTAGTGAAGCGCGGACTGATTATCTTGCAGGATTATTCGGTTCCGGTGCTGATGCGTGCAAGAATTGACCAAATCATGCAGAAGCAGTTTCACACGCTGGATGCGGATCAGGAGCTACGCAGCGTTTTGGAGTCGCTTACTCCCGGAAGCGTGGGTGTCATTCCGGTGACGGAAAAAGATGGATCTTTGGTGGGCATCGTCGAGGCACATGACCTTCTGAAGATTGAACCGCCCGACCACCACTTCAAGATGCGCGAGCTGGCGCGTCAGGATTATGTGATTGCCTATCCGGAAGAGGCCGTCGATCAGGTAAACCGTGACATGCTGCTGAAAAACATCGAGAATGTTGTTGTGGTGCAGACGTACGGATCGCGCAAGCCGATTGGAATCGCGCGAGCGAATGACATTCTGCAACTGCGGCGCTGGCTGGTTGAGGAAGAAACTCGTGAAATTGAAGAAAAGCCGAAAGAGTAGTACCGATAGCTAACTTCAAAGGCGGCCGTGCATAAAAGCATAGCTAAGGATGAAGACGATCAGCGCGGTTGCTGCTCCTAGAAAAACGTCGAGCGCATAGTGATAGCGCCCCACGACGGCGGCAACCGAAATCCAGATTGCGATAACTAGAAATACGACTCCCGCTATCGGCGTAAACCAAAGCAGTACCAGCGCAACGGAAAGCGCGGAGGCGACGTGTGCGCTGGGGAATGAGATGGCGTGGATGCTTCCATGCTGAAGGACCCATCGATTGACAGCGCGACCTGAGTTAGCCGATGGCGGCACAGATGCTGCTTTACCAATACTGCGTGGCGGGAGCGCTCGTACAAAAGGCGTGATGGCATAACAAAGATAAGTCGAGATCAGGACAACCCACCAGAAGATGCTGACGTCCTGGCGTAATCCAGCGACATAGAGCACCGCGAGGCCGCAGGGAACAAGTGGATAGCAGAAAAGATAGGCGATCTCCAGCGAGAGAGCGATGAAGCCGCGTGAAGTACCAGAGGCTGAAGCGATGTGAGGAAACCACCGCTGGTCCAGCTCCATCAGCCGAGCCTGAATCTTTTCATTTGGTCCGGAAAAGAACTGGCCAGTCTGCCAGTAGGGAACCAGCATAAGCGCAGCGGTCAGCCAGTCGCGCAGTGTTGCAACATACGCCGGTGAAAGAAAGGATGCGCTTGCTCTGGCCGCGAGAATTGCAATGATGGCGATGAACGCAAGAGCGGTTGTAACCAGACGCCGACGGGCGGGCAGAGGCTGAATCCACGAAGCCGCGGCAAGGACTACGGCGAAGCCAATCTGTATCCACTCAGATGTCCGCATACGTCACATCGTACCTTTGGATTTTTCTTTTGTAAGGCTGAAGATACAGGATAGACTTGCGACCGTAATGCAATAAGTAGAAATAGCGCGGAACCTGAGATCCGAAGTGCCACTAGAATTGAAATCCGGAGAGGAATAAGAATGGTTGAACAGAAGAATGCGAAATCGTCATCAACCCGCAGAGATTTTCTGCGCAACGCCCTTGCTTCAGGAGCATTGGCTGCAACGGCAACGAAGACGTCGTCTGCGCAGACTTCGAACTCAGGTTCCGCTTCTGCTCGCAAACCGAATGTGCTGATGATCTGCGCTGACCAGTTCCGCGCAGATTTTGTAGGCGCCAGTCATCAGAATCCATCGGTCAAAACGCCGCACATTGATGCGCTGGCTGATCGCGGCGTGAACTTTACGCAATGCATGACTAATCAGCCGCTGTGTTCACCTTCGCGGGCATCGTTCCTGACCAGCCGCTATGCAACCGAGACCGCTGTGTGGAAGCTCGGGATTGAACTCGATCACTCTCTGCCCACCATTGCTACGCAGTTTCGCAAGAATGGATACACGTCGAACTTTATTGGCAAGTGGCATGTCTCTTTTACGGGAGAAAAGGGTGGCGAGAGACAGTTAGGCTGGGTTCCCCCTGGACCGTCGCGCGGCGGCTTCGACGACCTTTGGGAGGGAGCGAATGTACTTGAGCTCGTCTCTCACCCTTATGAGGGAAACTACTGGGACAACAGTGGCAAGAATATCGGCTTCAAGGACGTGTACCGTGTCGATTTTTTGACTAGCCGCGCTGTAAAGTTTGTTGAGCAGAAGCACGACAAACCCTGGTTCCTTTTTCTGTCGCAGTTAGAGCCGCACCATCAGAATGATGTGGATGAATTTGTGCCGCCAAAGCGCTACGAAAAGCAATACCAAGACCCATACATTCCCGAAGATTTGCGCAATCTGCCCGGCAACTGGCGCTCACGCATTCAGGGATATTACGGCTGTGTGCAAGCGATTGACGACTGCATTGGAACGATGGTCGCAGCGCTGGAGAGAACCGGTCAGCTCGACAACACGATCATTCTTTTCTTCTCCGATCATGGCTGCACGTTCCGCACCCGCCTGGGCGAATACAAGCGATCCCCGCATGAATCTTCCATACGGGTTCCATTTGTTATCGCAGGACCGGGCTTTGATCAGTCGGCAACGGTTGATGAGGTCGTCTCGCTTCTAGATCTCGCGCCAACACTGCTGGAAGGAGCTGGAGTCGGGCCGGCAACAGGAATGCGAGGAAAATCCTTGAGGATACTGGCAGAAGATCCAAAGGCCCGCAAGACATGGGACTCAACGTCATATTTTCAGATAAGCCAGTCAATCTGCGGCCGCGGCATCCGCACAAGAGACTGGTGCTATTGTGCCTTCGATCCTTCCGTCCGTAACGGCGAGGCGGAGTATAGCAAGCAGTATCAAGATTTTGCGCTCTACTCTATTGCCGGTGATCCAGCCGAGATGGTGAACCTTGTAGGAAGGCCAGAATACAAGGAAATTGCCCACCAGCTCCGCGCCGAATTAATAAAACGGATCGCCGCAGCAGGTGAACCTGAGGCGACAATTACACCAATCCATTACTA
>DASRSR010000064.1:0-32883 GCA_035656355.1 Edaphobacter sp. | reverse complement strand
CCATTAGGATTTGGCGCGTATCCGGTCGCCACATAAGGAACCGTTGAGCTCGCCGTGCGGCTGGCGACATAATTTCCTCCCAGACCAGCAGTCAAATGCAATGGCAGCCGATGCGTAACGAATGCATTGAAGGTCTGCTTTGGAACATTCGCCAGCGGATAACCAACTGAAGTTGGAAACAGCTTTGAAGCAATCACCGAGCTGTCGAGATATGCATAGCCCAGAATCAGATCGGTGCCTTCCGGCAGCCGCCCTACAAGGCTGAACTGCACACCCTTCACCAGCTGGTTCCCGGAGTTGACGACATTGTTTGAGTTTGTCGGATCGGTCTCGCGTGCGTTGTCTTTTTCTGTACGGAACCACGCACCGTTAAGCAAAAGCCGGTCGTTCATCAGGCTATACTTCGCGCCTACTTCAAAAGATTCATTCTCTTCAGGCAGCAGCAGATTGTTTGCCTGCGGAACGCTCAGACTCAGCGACTCTGCCGACGGATTAAAGCTGGTTCCATAGTCGAAGTAAATGCTGCCATGCTTTGTCGGTTTATAGACGAATGCGGCACGATAGCTTGGTTTCTTATCCAGGCGGCTGATCGGCCCAACTGGAGCGCTGACGGTTCCTCCGGGTGGTGGAGGAACCGGCTGGTAGGAGTTATACAGCGTATCGAAGTAATCCCAGCGTATGCCCCCACTCAACTCGAACAGATGGCCCAGATGCACGGTATCGACGAAATAGATGCCCGCGCTTTGTGATTTGGTATGCACCACTGTTGTGATATATCCCGTACCGCTGAAAGGCTCCGCTGCATCGGGATGAAGCAGATTCGCTGAGGGGACAGTATTTTTCTTATTGATGGTATAGCTGGTGCGAATCGGATTCGAGACCTCACGACCACCCTCGATTCCGCCATCAAAGTGGTTCTTCATGCCCAGCAGCTTGAACCGCGCCGTCAATTCAGCTTGCCCCCACAGGTCGCCTTCGACGCTTTTGATCTGGAGTTGATTACGATTCACCTCGATCTTCGCTGGATCGGTCTCCGGTGTGTACGAACAGGGTTTGCCATCGATAGAGCTGGTGGGCAATGAAGCGACGACGCTGCCCACCGGCACACTGACACGATCATTCGAACAAATCTGCGGCTCCGTAATCTTTGCCTGACGCGGGTAATTCGCCCATCGCCCGATGCCGTGCACACTGACGCTCTCGCTAAAGGCGTGGTCTGTCCTTACGGTCACAATATCGTCGTTCGTCTTCAAATAATTCTCGTCAGGAAAGCCATAATAGTTATGACGAATCGGTCCCGGAGCAACTTTATTGAAGAACCAGGGCAGGCCATAGTCTGGCGTATCGCTCTCGGTAAAGTGAAAGTAGCTGATCGTAAACGGAGTGGTTGAATTCTGCCCAAACGTTATCGACGGCGCCAGACCAAAGCGCCGGTTCTCGGCATAAGGCCGTCCCGCTACGCCGCCTTCAGTCGCTACCGCATTCAGACGAAAAGCTGTACCTTTTGCAACATCAGGCAGCGGCTCATTGATGTCAGCAGTAATTCTGCGTGTAGCGTCGGTGCCGAACTGCGTCTGCACATTCACAAACTTCTGCGCTGCCGGAACCTTGCTCTCCTGATTGATGACACCGCCCGTCGATCCGCGGCCAAACTGAACGCTGGCCGGTCCTTCCAATACTTCAACCTGCTCAAAATTAAAGCTGTCGCGATAGTAGCTGCCAAAGTCGCGGATGCCGTCTAGAAAAATATCGTTCCTGGCAGTAAAGCCACGGATGGTCAGGTTATCGCCCTGTGCGCCGCTCTCACCTGCCGCCATGCTGATGCCGGGAACATTCCGCAGCGCATCCCGCAACGTCGTGTTGCCTTCGTCATGCAGCACAAACTGCGGTACGACAGAAACGCTCTGCGGCGTCGTCAGCAGAGGCTCGGTAAACTTCGTCATCGAGATTGCATCGGGCAGGCCTTCGGCGGTTACATTGACGGAATCCGCGTAGCTCAGGCCCACAACCATCGTGCTTGAATTCTTCGCGGCATAGCTCAGACCTGTACCTTCAAGCAGTAATCTCAGACCCTCTTCTACCGTGTGCAGACCATTGACGCCCTGGGTCTGAAAGCCAGATAGCGTCCCCGCGGGAAGAGTTACCTCCACCGCCAGCCCTGTTTCGTGTTCGTATTCTTTGATTGCCTGGTCCAGAGGACCGGCAGCGATATGGAACCGCTTCACCGGAAGATTTGCTGCCGGTGCGCCCGCTCCTGCCACGCCTGCGCCAGTGTCTTTGGTGACAGCGGCCATTGCTCCGCGAGTAGAACCAACCATCGCGTAGGCGGCCAGCGTCCCCATTGCCAGCCAGCTACGCTTGCCCCCACCTATCGCCCAAGCTGGCTTCTTCTTGCCCTTTGCAGCATTCCGTACCTTCCGCTTCACGTGCTCTCCTCTCAAATGCGGTCACCACACGAGAGCCGTAAAAAAGGCATACCTCATCGTTGACCGCGCAGCCCCGAATCCACCGCCATGCGAGATAACTTCAGGGTTTGAAACTTACTTCGTTATGTTTTGGGAATTGAACTGAGGGAGTAGCGCAGTTGCCTTATAATCCGAGACAATCTGCAACCACCTTGTTTGCAGCCTCCAGGTCCTCGCGGCCTCTGCCAGGAGATTCTTCCGCGGGGATCTGGACACATTCACTCCAATCCCTGTATCTGCAACAAAATCCAAAACTGCGATCTGACAATTCTGAATATACGACAGGACTAGTCCTACTTCAATAAAAATATGCGACTGTTTTCGTCCATGTTCGCAAAATCGCCCCTGCCACCACATTCCAGACAAGTTACAAGCGCAGCTCTATGGGCGAAAGCCGAAAGGGGTAAATCCCTTGATTCATAGGCAGTTACAGCTTGGGGACATGGCTCTGCCAAACCTTCTATAATAGATACATCAATCATGGCAGATGAACAGAATCCACAGCTCCCGCTAGGGTCCGGCGACTCCGGCAATCCTGACGGCTCCCATAGCAATGTGCAGGGCCGCGGCGCCGCTTTTTTACTCCCCATCAATATTGAAGACGAGATGCGGCGGTCGTATCTCGACTATTCAATGTCGGTCATCATCGGCCGTGCGCTGCCCGATGTTCGCGACGGCCTCAAGCCGGTGCATCGGCGTGTCCTTTACGGCATGGCCGAGATGGGCTTGCAGTACAACAAAAAGTACACCAAGTCGGCCAAGGTCGTCGGCCACGTGATGGGTAATTACCATCCTCACGGCGACGCTTCGATTTACGACACCATGGTCCGCCTGGCGCAGCCCTTTGCCATGCGTTATCCGCTTGTCGATGGCCAGGGTAACTTCGGTTCCATCGACGGCGATCCGCCCGCCGCCATGCGTTATACCGAGTCGCGCATGACCCGCATCGCCGGCGAGATGCTCGCAGACATTGACTCCGACACCGTCGACTTCGCGCCGAACTACGACGAGTCCACACTTGAGCCCACGGTTCTGCCGGCGCGCATTCCAAACCTGATTGTTAATGGCTCCGGCGGCATCGCTGTCGGCATGGCGACCAACATTCCGCCACACAACCTCACTGAAGTTGTAAACGCCAGCATCGCTCTGCTGAACGATCCCAAAGCTGGCATCGAGACTGTACTCGAACACGTTAAAGGCCCGGACTTTCCGACCGGAGGCTATCTCTACGGGCGCAGCGGCGTTGCGCAGACTTACAAGACCGGTCGCGGCCGCTTCATCATGCGCGCCAAGTGCAGCATCGAGAACATCTCCGGCGGTCGCCAGGCCATCATCGTCACCGAAATTCCCTATCAGGTCAACAAAGCCAAGCTGATTGAGCGCATCGCCGACCTCGTCAACGAAGGCGTTATCTCCGACATTGCCCGCGACGAGTTCCGCGACGAGAGCGACCGCGACGGCATGCGCATCCACATCGGCCTGAAGCGTGGCGCTGAAGCGCAGATCGTGCTCAACCAGCTCTACAAGCACACGCAAATGCAGGAGAGCTTCTCCATGATCTTCCTCGCCGTACACAACGGCCAGCCGAAGGTCCTGCCGCTCGATCAGGCGATCCGCGCCTTCCTCGATCATCGCACTGAAGTCGTTCGCCGCCGCACCGCCTTTCTGCTTGGTAAGGCACGCGACCGCGAGCACATTCTGCTCGGCTACCAGATCGCGCTCGATCATCTCGACAACGTCATCAAGATCATTCGACAGTCGTCCAGCCGTGCGGATGCCCGCGAAAACCTCTTCGCTTACTTCAGCAACAAAAAGATCAACCTGCGCGGCACGGAGCTGAAGGGCGTTACGCTCGATCCGGCAAAGTACAACGTCGATATGACCTACTCGACGACCGGCACGTTGATCCTCAGCTACCGTCAGGTCGATGCCATTCTGGAACTGCAACTCTATCGTCTGACGCAACTTTCGATCGACGAACTGCTCAAAGAGCTGAAGGATGTGCGCGACAACATCGCCGAGTTTGAATCGATCCTCGCCAGCGAGAAGAAGCTGCGCAAGGTTATCGTCAAAGAACTGGAAGAGGTACGCGACCGGTTCGGCGACGAGCGTCGCACCGAGATCGTCGATGAGACGACTGAGCTTCAGCTTGAGGACCTTATCGCCGACGAGCAGGTTGCTGTCACCGTCTCCAATACCGGTTACCTCAAGCGCACACCCATCTCCACCTATCGGCAGCAGCGCCGCGGAGGCACAGGCCGCCTGGGCATGAAGACTCGCGAAGAAGACTTCGTCGCGCAGCTCATCATCGACTCCACGCACTCCTATCTGCTCTGCTTCACCAACACGGGCCGCGTCTACTGGCTCAAGGTGTACGAAGTTCCCGATGTCGGCGCCGCCGGCAAAGGTAAAGCGATGGCCTCGC
This sequence comes from Edaphobacter sp., assembly GCA_035656355.1. Lineage (GTDB taxonomy): Bacteria > Acidobacteriota > Terriglobia > Terriglobales > Acidobacteriaceae > Edaphobacter. The sequence goes on along the minus strand of DASRSR010000064.1, from coordinate 27,993 downwards.
TGGTTGCCTTGCAGCCGGGCGAAAAGGTTGTCACCATTCTGCCTGTCCGCGACCTCAACGAAGAGAGCAAGTACGTTCTCTTCGCTACGCGCAACGGCACAGTCAAGAAAACTGCGCTCAAGGACTTCTCCAACGTCATGTCGCGTGGCATCATCGCCATCAACATCGGCAAGGACGATGAGCTAATCACCGCCCGCATCACCGACGGCCAGCAGATTATCTTCCTGGCCACGCACGATGGCATGGCGATCCGCTTCCACGAAACCGACCTGCGCCCGATGGGCCGCGCCGCTGCCGGTAATCGCGGCATCGACCTGCGCAAAGACGACTACGTTGTGGGTGCTGCCGTTACTCCAAACGACGAGTCACGCAAGGCACGCCAGAAAGAGCTTCAGGCCGAAGGCAAGGACATCACACCGTGCCTCATCCTCTCAGTGTCCGAGCATGGCTTTGGCAAACGCACCGACGTGGACGAGTACCGTCTGCAATCGCGCGCGGGCAAGGGCGTTATCAATATGAAGACGACGCCGAAGATCGGCAAGGTCTCCAGCATCAACCTTGTGGACGACACCAGCGAACTTGTGGTCATCAGCCAGTTCGGCAAGATAATCCGCATCGACACCAAGTCAGTGCGCTCCGCCGGACGAAGCACACAGGGCGTCAAGCTGCTGAACCTCGATGCCGACGACAAAGTCGCCGCCGCCGTCGTCATCCCACCGGAAGAAGCCAAAACCCAGCTCGAAGAGGGAACGCTACTGCAATAGATATTGATTTGACCCTTATAAGAGAGCGCCTCCGTTGGAGGCGCTTTCTTGTGCCCCACAAACTCGGGTGCCCCATCTTCGCGACGGCTTTATCGTCGCTAAGGTGGGGCAATTTTCGCGGCTGCGAAAATCCCTTACTTTCTGCACTGGGAAAGACGGATCGTGCTCCGACGATAACCCACCTTAGGCGCAAAAAACGCGCCGAAGATGGGGCACCCAATTCAGTACTCGATTGAAAGTCCCATGCTCACGCTCAACATTTCATGACGAAGTAAAATTCACCCATGCCGCTAGGCCTCAAGCGATACCAGAACGAAGGCGACGACCATTTTGTCACCTTCAGTTGCTACAACCGCGAACCTTACCTCAACACTCCCGCCTCACGCGACATTTTCCTCGACTCACTCGAACTCACCCGCAAACGTTACAACCTTGAAGTCCTCGGCTATGTCGTCATGCCCGAGCACGTCCACCTCCTCCTCAGCGAACCACTCGGCGCACCACTCTCGAAAGCCCTCCAATCCCTGAAGCTCTCGGTCTCGAAGCGCCTTACTCAGAGGCCCTTCTGGCATACCCGCTACTACGACTTCAACGTCTTCACTCACAATAAGCGTGTCGAAAAACTGAAATACATGCACCGCAACCCGGTCACCCGAGGCCTCGTCTCCAACCCTGAAGACTGGCTCTGGTCCACCTACCGGCACTATTTATTAAATGAACCCAAAAAGTCCGCATCACTCAGCCCTGACGCGAAAACCGCAAATCGTGATCAAACCCGGGTGCCCCATCTTCGCGACGGTCTCATCGTCGCTAAGGTGGGCAATTTTCGCGGTAGCAAAAATTCCGATACATTCTCTGACTAACTAGCCTTATCCCCCAGCATCCGCTCCCGCAAAATCCGATTTGCCCGCGTCTGATAGCCCTCGCCATCTTTCTTAAGCCACGCAATCACATCGGCATCGAGTCGCAGACTCACGGCCTTCTTTACCGGCCGATAGAATCTGCCGTGTACCGCATCCTTCCATGCATCTGGCGGCAGTTCCGGAATATCGGATGTATCAATTTCATCGTCTTTCATCTTGCGCAGAATTTCTATCTCCCGTTTCTGCTTTGCCGTCAGCGGCGTTCCCGGCTCGCGGTTGTATCTAACGATATGCTCCTTCTTCATATTCCCTCCTCTCACCAGCAGTGGCCTTTCGTGCGGAAATGATTCGGACGATCTCTTCTTCCTGCCATTTGACGGTATGCGCGACAAATAGAATCAGCACGCCATCGACCATCCCTATTCATTCGCCATCGTACTTCGCCATCGACTTCACAATCCTGCTCGCTCAGCAGTTCGGGTCTTCGAATACGAGCATCGCCGTCTCAAAACTCACTCGATGTTTCCGCAGATTGCTGATGCTTTTCTTCTCATCCCACTCAAAGCGCACGAACATCGACCATACAATATAGTATATACAAAATTGTATAGATAACGAAATACCTTTTTCGCGCAGTCTTCCAGCAGCGAAATCACTATTGCTCTGCGCTCAAAAAGACAGATGCACGATGTCCACCCTACTCCCACCAGCGAAACTGGCTGGTTCCCCGGTAGACGCAATGATGCTGCGCCGAAGATGAGGCATCCGGCGTGCTAATCACGCAAACAGAGCTATTCTTTCGACTACTGCACCGCAGGGTTACTGCTGCTCTCTGCCTTGTGGATCTCGCCGCGGGTCGGCAGGCGTGGCGGCGCCTTCATGAACGTGTCGCACCTCTTACCGTATTTTCCGCTCCCGCCACAGACGATGCCGCCGCCATCGCCCTTCACGCAGCCGTAGACGCCGTTTTTGTCCTTGGGGAAGTAGACATCGCCGCTGCCCTGGCATCCGGATTGGACCTGGTTTGGAGGTTGGAGCTTGACGGTCTTTGCGACTCCCGCACGGGGAGCGGCAAGCGCCGCCAACAAAATAATCGATGAGGAAAGAGCCGCAATCTTCATAAATGCCTCCTTGTGGCAATGAAGGGAATGCGTGGCCCAGGAATGGCAAGCAGCTTACTCCCGCATACTGAGGGAAAGCAAATCGGCAGATGGACGCGCCCGTTTCAGCGAAGCTGAACTTCGCTGCGGGGTGGCACACACTGATAAGCAATTTTGCAATCTTTCAACGAGCCGACAGCACTACAGATTCAGCTTTTTGAAGATGCGCTCCGGGATGGTGCGGACAACCCACATGATTGGTCCCCACTGGAAGGGAACGTAGAGCGTGTCGCGGCGTTTGTCGATTGCCTTGGCGATCGATGCGGCGACCGAATCGACGTCGGCAAATTTATCGCTGCCCTTCATACCAACGGTCATCGCCGTTTTGACTGGACCGGGCTTGATGGTCAGCACGGTAACGCCTTCCCGGTCCACGCGGTTGCGCAGGCCGCCTAGAAACGCAGTCAGGCCGGCCTTGGAAGAGCCATAGACATAATTCGACTTGCGTCCGCGCTCGCCAGCGACCGAAGAGATGACAGCCAGCGTTCCCGCGCGTCGCTGCACGCAGAAGTTCGCCAACCACGTAAGCAGCGAAACCGGAGCCATGTAGTTGGTGTAGATAATCTGTGCGGCGGCGTTGAAGTCCTGTTCGGCCTTGGTCTGGTCGCCGAGAATGCCGTGTGTCAGGTAGGCGATATCCAATCCGGTAAGCGAGTTGATGGCGTGTGCCAGCAGCGCAGGATGCTTTTCTACATCGTCGAGATCGGCGACTGCGGTGTCGATGTAGTTTGCGCCGCGCGTCCTGAGATCGGTAGCGACTGCGGCCAGCTTTTCTGCGTTGCGGGCGACCAGAAACAGGCGCGCGCCCTGACTGGCCCAGATGCGGCAGGTCGCTTCAGCAATGCCGGAGGTTGCTCCGAGGACGAGAATCTTGCGGGGATTGTCAGTCTGATTCATAAGCTTGGCCGGTTTTCAGTAACGCGCTCCCAGAAGCTGGAAGAGAGCTGCGGATCGCGATAGCGGGCGAACTGCTGCCACTGCGGATAGAAGGTCTGAAACTGCGCAGCAGTCATGGCCGCATCTTTGGCCGGATAAAGTCGTCCACCGAACTCGAGTGTCATATCAGCGAGCCGCTCGAAGAGAGGAAAGGTCTTCTCCGGCTTAATAGGAAAGTCGAGTGCCAGCGTAATCCCTGGCTTTGGAAAGCTCATCATTCCGGGCGAAGGCACATCTCCGAAGACCTTGAGCACGGCAAGGAAGCTGGCAAGTCCCGACTTTGCGATCTCTTTAAGGATAGCGATAGTGCCTTCGCGCGCGTGTTCCCACGGAATGATGTACTGGAACTGCAACAGGCCACGTTTGCCGTACATGCGATTCCAGTGCAGCACCTTATCGAGCGGATAGAAGAACGGCTCGTAATCCTGCAAAGAAACGACGCGCTCGCGCATCTGCTTATGGAAGAAGAGCGTGTTGAAGAGCTTGACCGAAAGAGGATTGAGCGCGAAGCTCGGAGCGTCAAAAGGAAAGACCAGCTTCGGCTTCGGTGAAGGAGTAAGCGCGCTGCGTTTGGTTGAGTGATCGCCCTGCATAAACACGCCGCGAGCAAAATTTTTTCCGGTGGAGGCGCAGTCGATCCAGCTTACGGTGTATTCAATGTCCTGGCTTTGCCGAGTGAGATCGAGGAACTCGTCGATGCCGTGGAACTGGATGCCTTCGTAGTCGATGAGGCGCGAAACAATGGGCTTGAGCCAAAGCTGTGCCCAACTGATGACTCCGGTGAGGCCAAGTCCGCCGATGGTTGCAGCGAAGAAGTCCGGGTTTTCGGTGCGGGAGCAGAGCTTACGTGTTCCGTCAGAACGCACCAGCTCGAACTGCGTGACATGGCAGCCAAAGGTTCCGGCGATATGGTGGTTTTTACCGTGGATGTCGTTGGCAATTGCTCCACCGAGAGTTACATATTTTGTGCCCGGCGTAACGGGAAGAAAAAAGCCCCGCGGCACGGCGAAATCGAGTATCTGCGCCAACGTGATTCCTGCCTCGGCAGTGAGCAGGCCAGTCTCAGCATCGAAGGCAATCAGGCGATTCATGCCGGTTGTAACCAGGAGGTTGCCGTCCTTGAGCAGGCATACGTCACCATAACTGCGACCCATGCCGACAGGCAGCACGCCGTTGTGCATTCCACTGGCAACAGCGGGATAGTCTCCCTGCCAGTTCAATGGAACGACCTTTGCGTTGTAGTTCGGATAGCGGCCCCAGGACTCAAAGGGCGCCTTGCCCGCGAACTGCTCGTCGGGCGTGCGGAAGTTCAACTCTGGCGTAGCCGCTGGCGCAGTGGGCATATTGCTTAGGATAACAACTGCGCGGGTGCGGACGCGCCTATGTTGTTTGAGAGGATGATGAAGGTTTGAGGCAAAACATAAGGCACGGCTAAAGCCGTGCCTTATGCGAATTACTTTTCGCTCGTTTATGCGGCGGCGGTGCGCTTTGCTTTCTCCGATTGCAAAGCAGCCTTGGACTGCGCAGCAAGAGCTGCAAAGCCAGCCGGATCGTTGGCGGCGATATCGGCGAGAATCTTGCGATCAAGTCCGTTGCCTGCCTTCTTGAGGCCATTGATGAAGGTCGAATAGCTCATGCCATTCAACTTGGCTGCGGCGCCGATGCGGACGATCCAGAGCGAGCGGAACTGGCGCTTCTTCTGCTTGCGGCCAGTGTAGGCAAACATGAGGCTGCGCTCGACTGCTTCCTGCGCTGCCTGGTAGAGCTTGGATTTTGTGAGGAAGTAACCACTGGCGCGCTTGAGAATCTTTTTGCGCCGGTCATTGCGTTTTGTACTCCGTTTTACACGGGGCATTGCTGCTTCTCCTTTTGCGTACTTCGTTTTAGCGGCTGGAGGCAAGGGTCGCATTCTCGTCTCAATCAGAACTAATAAATATCCTGAAAGAGCTTTGTGAGAACGACGATGTGACCTCTTCACTCGCTGTGCAACTTCAGATCTCGGTGGACTTCACTTTCGTTGGTCCAGGGGCCTCTACGCTTTGACTGGCCCTTTGCTTGAGTAAGCGGCTCGATCTGAAAACTGATACGACTCCGGCCTGAAGCTCAGGCGTAAGGAATCATGCGTGCGACTTTGGCCGAATCCGCCTCAGAGACCAGAGTGATCGAGCGCAGGTGACGCTTGGTCTTGGTCTTCTTCGAGGTGAGGATGTGGCGCATCTTCGACTGGCCGCGCTTGAATTTGCCCGTGCCTGTCTTCTTGAAGCGCTTGGCGGCGCCGCTGTGTGTCTTCAACTTTGGCATTGATGTTCCTAACGGTTACTGCTTTTTGTACAACCCTTTGAGTATATACGAGCGGAGCTGTGAAGCGGACAGATTCATTGGCTAACACCAAGTACCCCATCCCCTGGGTACCTTCGTACAAGTCCTTATAATAGATGGGCTTGCGCTTGATGAGTATGCGCAAAGTATTCATTCTAAATTACTTGTTGGCAAAGTCCTGAATCTACAGGATCTGCAATTGCCTTTCAAATCTTCTAACAGCTCGGGTGCCCCATCCATCGCAGCCTCATCGCGATGGGTGGGATGAACCTCCCGCCCTACGGACGGAAGGATGACAACAAGAAAGAAGAGGGACGACGCTTTTATTTCGACATAGCTGGAGGCGGATAGTAGGGCAGCTTCTGTTGCTCTTCGACTGCGCGTTTCACACCTATCTCATCGAACAGCAGGCTTGGCGCAATAATCGTTCGCTGTACCGGGCCTAATGTGTTGGAGATGTAAGCGTCGTTGCCAACCGCAACGATATCGGAGCGCAGACTGCGCGTATCCAGTTCGTCGAAGACTGCGCCACGTACCAGTTGGCGGCTACCGTCCGGATGGATGCGATAGAGCACACGCGGCGTTAGGCCATCGCTTAGCGTCTCGACGAAGTAGACGTCTCGTCCCTGGTCCTTTGCCATCGCCTGCAACTTTGCATTCAACTCTCTTACCGGCACGGCCTGACTTGACTTCACCAGCACGACTCCGGCATTGGAACGAGCAGGCTGCCCGGGCGCCGCGCGACCATGCCCGTTCGACGCCGGGAAGTCGCGGATTGGTTCGCGGCCAATCAGATAGTTTTCCAGGATTCCGTTGACGACAATGTCTACCTTTTGCGCCGGAACGCCCTCATCGTCTACTGCGTATGCGCCAAGCAGCGTTCTGCCGTCAAACTTCGTTGTCAGCGGATCGTCGGTTACGCTCAGTATCTGCGGCAGTACACGCGATTTATAGCTTGAAGCAAAAGCCCCTGTTGTTCGCGCGGTTGTGCCCATCGCCGGACGGTGCGCCTCGGCATTGGCCACCAACAAGCGCCCCATCACATCAGCGGCTGCGTCGCCGCTGAAGAGAACCGGTCCGTGATAGTCCTCTGCCGAAACGACAGGGGCTGCGCGCAACGCTTCAAAACTCTTCAGGTCGTCGATGACGCGCTTGCGAAAGACCGGCCATGCCTCCAGCTCCTTCGCGTCCGCCGTTACCGGGCCGTTGTCGCGGCTCAATTGCATTCCGTCTGGCGCCTGACCGCCAACGCTAACTCCGGCGGCATATCCCGTGTATCCCTGCCGCACAACTGTGCCTTCGGTATTTACCAGATAGCGATTTACCGCTACTCCGCGAACATTCGCCGTGGAATATTGGACATTCGCTGCATCCGCGCGGACCTCGGGTGCAGTAGCAAACAAGCCGCTCGCTTCCACGATGCGCCGTTTCCATTCGGCGCGATCCAAATCCATCACAGCCAGTGGAGCAATGTGCGTTACCGGCTTCTCCTGTGCGAAGTCGTGCTCTTCCTGCGGTGTCTGAAACTGCTTCAGCGCCGCCTGTTTGGCCGCGTAGATGCGCAGCGCATTTTTGTATGCGGTGTCGGTCGCCAGCCAGAGAGCGTAGCGAAGTGCGATGGGATCGTTGTCGCGCGGAGCAAGCGCGATTGCACCTTCTCCCCGACTGGTGCTGCTGTCCATGGCGTAGTCACCAACGCGCACCGTGACCCGCACGATACGCTGATGGTTCGCACTCTCCTGCGTCAGCGCGCCGTAGTTGGCGACAGCCTCATAGGTATCCAGATCGTCGAGACGATACTCGATAAAGTAAGGCCGCTGCATCCCTGGCAACACCAACTGTGCCTTCTCTCGATTCAGCTCCGTCTGCATGGCCTGCAAGGTTGGGTCGTTCGACTGCTTCTGGGCAAAAGCCGCCGGTGAGAGCACGGCGCAGCATGTCATCGCAAGTAGCCAGTTTTTATGTAACCGAATTGAGAATAAATCTTTCATAGACCACCTTTTCCAGTCGAAGCCGCTGCCGAGTCTGCTCCGGGTGGCGGTAGTATCGGTGGCCGCGCCGACCCCTGTGCCTGTTTCTGGGTCTCAATTTCGCTTACCAGCATGGCAGGAGCGACTGCGCTTACCGGAATGCTTCCCGACTCCGCTCCACAGATTCCGTTGAAGACCTGTTGCTTGTTATCGGTCGCTACAATCCGCGCCAGAGCTGCCTGCGGCGTGCCTACAATGCTGACGCCGCGCACCAGCTCGTCGGGACGGCCATCGACATACACGCGATACACCACCAACGGAATTACCTGGAACGCCTGTGGCGAGCGCCGCGTCGTGACGGCGAAACCAGAGGAGATGTCCTCAAAGTAAAGACCATATGCTTTACCCTGCTTCTTTGCTTCGGCAATCAGCATCTGCCGCAGCTCGGCGTCACTTACGGTCTTTGACGAAGAGACAATCAGGTTGCCCTGACGGCCTGTCGGCATGTGGCCCACCTCAGCACGGCCATGCCCATTGCTTTGCGCGAAGCCTGCAATCGGCAGACGCGACATTAGAAACGTCTTCAGCACGCCATTCTGAATGAGGTCCACACGCCGGGCCTGCTGGCCTTCATCGTCATAGTCGTAGTGACCGCTCAGCCATGTGCCATCGAATTTCGTAAGCGTCGGATCATCGGCCACATTCATAAACGTAGGCAGAATCTGCTTGCCTAACAGCTTGGTGAACGTTTGGCCTTCTTCGTCGCCGCGCTGACGCTGCCCTTCGAGACGATGCCCAAGCACCTCATGAAAGAACACGGCTGCCGCACGTCCGCTTAGAATTGCCGGCCCATTGTACGGATCGGTCACCGGCGCGACCCGCAGCGCCTCCAGGCTCTTGCCCATGGCGTCGATCTTGGTTGCAATCGTCTTCTGGTCCGGCAGATGACCGGCATCGTCGGCCTCGAAGGTCTCCGCTCGAAACATGTCCATCCCATCGGCAGCACGGGTGCGACCCATGACGACCAGCCGGGCAGAGCGGTTTGGCGTTGCTACCTTTGCCCCCTCTGACGACACAAAATAGTCCGTCTCTGAGCTGGTCTCCAAAGCTACCGTGCTGTAAAAGACATCGGGATATTTCTTGAACAGGGCTGAAAGTTCGCGTAGACGCGACTCCCACTCCGCGCGATCTACCTTGAGCGGGGCTGCCGCAGGTAGCAGTGCAACCTTCGGCACTTCTTTGGAGAAATCGGGTGAGCTGTCTTCTTCCTTCGCTCGAACCTCCTGCTCCGTTTTGACCTTGAGATAGCCATCGAGCGCTCTGCCGTATCCACGATTCGTGGCAAACCAAAGGCTACGCGCAATTGCATCGCTATCGTTATTCAACGGCATGGGGACAGTGGTCAGTGCGCTGTTGCGATGGTCTCCGTGCGTATTGTCCTCGGCCGGAGTGCCAATGCGCACCTGCACATCGGCAAACCGGCGGTGTCCGGCGGTGGAGGAAACAATCGCGCCAAATTGCGCTGCAACATTGACCTGCTCGCCGTCGGCGACGGAGTAGCTCATGAAATAAGGCTTTGGCTGCGAGGCATTGCCCGCGCTGCCCAGCGAACTCATCGCGCGATGCAACTCCGCTTGCATGGTGTCGACCAATACCGTCGAACTTTGTGCCTTGGCGTCGGCAGCCGAAGCCGAACGCGGAGACACCGCCACTCCGAAAAGCATCAACCCAGCCAACCCAAACCCAGCAGACATAACCTTCAGTTTTGTCATCGGAAAGAAAACTCGATTCACGTGTGAAAATCTCAACTGAAGCCGAGTGTAGCGGAAATTCTGCCCGCTTCGATAGAAATCGCATTTTCAGAGACCGAAGCCAGAGGATCAGGGCACCCCAACCGCACGTCATCTCAACTGAAGCCCCAAAACCGAACACGCAAACCGGTGCCCCATCTTCGGCTCGGACCGGCGTCGGCCGGAACGAGACTAAGGTGGGTCCCCGAAGACCACAGCCTCACGTCATATCGACCGAAGCCGTGAAGCCGCGCAGCGGAGAGAACCCTGTATTTCTGCTGAGGTGGAGTGTCCCTTTATTTGTCATTCCCGAAGGGAATCTGCGTTTTGCGCGAACCGCCACAGCTACCCCGGAGGAAAACCTGTTTAAAAAACATGGGGTAAACCGGAAATCCGGTTTACCCCATGAATCTTCAATACACAATCAGATATCCAGGTTCTTTACGTCCAGAGCATTTTCTTCGATAAACTTGCGGCGGCTCTCGACGTCCTCGCCCATCAGGGTGGTAAAGATCTCCTCGCAGGCGGCCAGGTCTTCCAGCTTGACCTGCAACAGGGTGCGGCGCTCCGGGTCCATGGTCGTCTCCCAGAGCTGCGGCGCGGTCATCTCACCCAGTCCCTTATAACGCTGCACTTGATACTCTTTGCGGCCCTGCTCGATGACGTACTCGAAAACTTCGCGCGCCGTCTTCTTCTCCACCGGATCGTTCGATGCCTTACCGGCGCGTTTGCCGGGTTTGGCTTCAAGAGCAGTGCCAGGAGCGGTAGCCATCGCGGCAACGCCTTCCTCCGATGCTGCTTCTTCGGCCTCTTCCGCTGCTTCCTGCTTTGAGGCTTTAGCGGCATACTCAATCAGGAACGGCCCCTGCAACTGGTCCTTGATCTGCGCATACTTGCCCAGCATCTGGCGACTCTCTGCCGTTGCGGCCAGCGTCCAGTCGATGGACCGGACTGCGCCCTGAGCATCGGTGAAGGTAAGCGAGTAGGTGCCGTGCTCTTCATCGAGCGTCACATCGCCCACATGCTTGAACTGATAGGCCTTCGCCATGGCCTGCAGACGTGACCGCATCTTCTCCAGAAGCGCCGGAGTTTCAAAATCTGCACGCCGGGCAGCGTCTTTGCCCTCGTGCGCGAACAGTTCGGCAAACACCTGAGCTACCTCTTCGTTGCGCAACCGCTTCTGCACCTTGTCGAAGAAGCCCAGAAAATCGTTCAACTGGGTCATGAACTTCGTCAGCGCCGCGCCTTCGAGCTTCGCTCCACCCTCGCCATAACGGATCACCATGCCATCGGAGGCACGCTTCACCATGACATTGACGTACTCGCGATCGTCCTTGATGTACTGCTCAAATTTGCCCTTCTTGATGCGATAGAGTGGCGGCTGCGCAATATACACGTGACCGCGCTTGATCAGCTCCGTCATATGCCGGAAGAAGAAGGTCAACAGCAGCGTGCGAATGTGCGATCCGTCGACGTCGGCATCGGTCATCAGAATGATCTTGCCGTACCGCAGCTTGGCCGCGTCAAAGTCGTCTTTGCCGATGCCGCAACCCAGCGCAGTAATCATGGCGCGAATCTCTTCGTGGCCGAGCATCTTGTCGTAGCGGGCCTTTTCGACGTTCAGAATCTTGCCCTTCAACGGCAGAATCGCCTGGAACTTGCGGTCGCGGCCCTGCTTGGCCGTTCCGCCTGCGCTCTCTCCCTCGACGAGGTAGAGTTCGCAGCGCTCCGGCTGCCGCTCGGAGCAGTCGGCCAGCTTGCCGGGTAAACCGCCGCCGTCAAGCGCACCCTTGCGCCGGGTCAGGTCGCGCGCCTTACGCGCTGCTTCACGCGCCCGGGCCGCATCAATCGCCTTGTTGATGATCTTCTTGGCAACGGAGGGATTCTGCTCCAGAAAGCCTCCCAGGCGCTCGTTCACAAACGCCTGCACCGTGCCGGCGATGTCGGAGTTCAGCTTGCCCTTGGTCTGCCCTTCAAACTGCGGCTGGCTCAGCTTCACGCTGATGACAACCACCAGACCTTCGCGAACGTCGTCGCCGCTCAGGTTCTCTTTGACATCTTTGAACAGGCCAAGCGCCTGACCAGCAGCATTGATGGTGCGAGTCAACGCTGTCTTGAAGCCGGAGAGGTGCGTTCCGCCGTCAACGGTGTTGATGTTGTTGGCGAAGGTGAAGACCGTTTCGGAGTAGGCATCGTTGTACTGCAGCCCAATCTCCATGGCCACGCCGTCACGTTCAGCTTCCATGTAGATCGGCTTGTCGTGCAGCACTGTCTTGCCCTTGTTCAGGTGCTTGATGAACTCCGCGATGCCACCGACGTACTTGAACTCCTGGTGCTTGCTCTCGCCCGTTTTGGGGTCGGTCACGCGCTCGTCGGTCAGGTGAATCTCCAGCCCTTTATTCAGGAAGGCCAGCTCACGCAACCGCTGCGCCAGCGTGTCGTAGCTGAACTCGGTAACAGTAAAGATGCTCTTGTCGGGAAGGAAGTGGACCTTCGTTCCCCGGCGCTTAGTTGGCCCCATCTTGCGCAGCTTGCCGAGCGGTGCGCCCTTGGCATAGTCCTGCTGCCAGGCAAAGCCCTCGCGCCAGATTTCGACATCGAACTCTTCGCTCAATGCATTGACGCAGCTTACGCCGACGCCATGCAAGCCACCTGAAACCTTATAGTTGGAGGCATCAAACTTACCGCCTGCGTGCAGCATGGTAAGGACCACCTGCACGGCCGGCATCTTCTCGCCATTGATGACTTTATCGTCGACAGGAATGCCGCGGCCGTCGTCCGTTACGGTAATGGAGTTGTCGATGTGGATCGTGACATCAATACGGGTCGCATGACCGCCAAGCGCCTCATCGACTGAGTTGTCCACGACTTCGTAGACAAGATGGTGCAATCCCTGCTCGCCGGTGGAACCGATATACATCGCCGGGCGCAGGCGCACGGCCTCCAGTCCTTCCAGAACCGTAATGTTTTCAGCAGAGTACCCGCCCCCTTCTTTTTTGGGAGCCTTGGTTGCTGCTTCAGGTTGCTGGGTCAAAAGGTCGGTCTCGGTGGGGATAGCTGTCGTTGCCATGTAACTCCATGCAGCCGTAGCTGAAAAACTGAGAAACCACTTCTAAAGCGTGGATGCCGGTACAATCATAAAAGCCGCGTCAATTCAGCAATTTATCGACTTACGGCCGTGGTTCTCGATAGCTCAATTATACCATGCGCAAAGCTGTTTTTGCCCCCTGAGCATCAGCCCCGGTTCCTCTTCGTTGGCGCTCCAAATCTGGTTTTTTCAGCACGATTCCTGAAGCGCCGGGAATGGAATCCTGACCTACATTCGCCTCAATTGCAGACTCCCCGATTGCGCAGAGGCGAAGCCTGTATTCGCTCCAGATTTCCTCACCCGTTACAATGAACCAGACCAAGAAGGTACGGAGATCCAATGAGCTGGTTCAAGCGCGAGGACAATGCGATCGTCAATGATCCGGAGAAGACCGTCCGCACCGAAGGGCTGTGGGTGCGCTGCGATAATTGCCGTCAGGCCATCTTCAAAGCCGATCTCGACGCCAATCTGCAGGTCTGTCCCCACTGCGGCAGACACTTCCGCATTGATGCCCGTACCCGCATTGAGAACCTGCTCGATCCCGGCTACGAACTCGTTGATCTCGAGCTGCGCTCGACCGACCCCCTTAAATTTACCGACCTGAAACCCTACAAGCGTCGTCTGGCCGAAGCACAGGCCAAGACTGGCCTGAACGATGCCATCATCAACGCCGTTGGAAAGATTGGCGAACACAGCGTCGTCCTCAGTGTCATGGAGTACGGCTTTATCGGTGGCAGCATGGGCGCAGTGGTCGGCGAAACCATCGCCCGCGCCGTGGACCGCTCGCTCAACTCCAGACATCCGCTGATTATCGTCTCCGCCTCCGGTGGCGCACGCATGATGGAAGGCATTGCCTCGCTGATGCAACTGGCGAAGGTATCGGCAGGTCTTGCCCGCCTCGACCAGGAAAAGATTCCTTACATCTCTGTCATGACCGACCCCACGACCGGCGGCGTCACCGCCAGCTTTGCCATGCTGGGCGATCTGAATATCGCTGAACCGGGCGCACTGATCGGCTTCGCCGGTCCCCGCGTCATTGAGCAGACTATCCGCCAGAAACTGCCTGAGGGCTTCCAGCGCTCCGAATTTCTCCTACAGCACGGCTTCCTCGACGCCATAGTTCCGCGTAAAGAAATGAAGCAGTACCTGAACAATGCCCTTACGTGGATGACCGGCGACACCAGGCAGACCGCGTAAAAAGGCCAGGTCATTTTGGAGCACGCTAAGCCATCTCGCACTGCACTGCGTGTCGCGATGCGCCGGGCAGCCCATCAGCTTTACGACACTGCTCCACTGGTTCTTGACGACCCAATCGCTGTGCCCATTCTGGGCCATACCTATGCGGAAGAGGTGCGGCGAACGCCTACACGGCCTGACCGTCCCTGGTCAGTCGCGTTACGTGCCTTTATGGTTGCGCGCAGCCGCTACGCCGAAGACAACCTGAAGCGAGCCGTTGAGCAAGGCGTTTCGCAGTATGTTCTGCTGGGTGCAGGACTCGACACGTTCGCTCATCGCAATCCGTATTCCGAGCTGCGGGTGTTTGAGGTGGACCATCCTGCGACGCAGGAGTGGAAGCAGGAGCTGCTTACAACGAGCAATCTAGCGCATCCTCGCGGTCTGACCTACGCGCCTGTGGACTTCGAACATCAGCGCCTGCCAGAACAATTGGAGGCCGCCGGATTCAATCCCGACGAACCTGCCTTCTTTGCGTGGCTCGGCGTCGTGCCGTATCTCACGCTCGCCGCATTCCGCTCTACGCTGAGGTTTATTGCGGCGCGCCCTCGCGGCTCCGGTGTTGTGTTGGATTATGGGCAGCCGCGCCATGTCCTACCACCGCTGGAACAGCTTGCGCACGATTCACTGTCGTCACGCGTACAACTCGCGGGGGAACCGTTTCAGCTCTTCTTTACGCCACAAGAAATTGCACGTGAACTCCACGATTTCCGTTCGATGGAAGACCTGGGCACGTCAGAGCTGAATGCCCGTTACTTTACCGGCCGTCGTGACAACCTGCGGCTGCTGGGAAGCTCCGGACGCATGCTCAGCGCCTGGGTATAGAGTTCCTTGTTGCGGGCTTATATGAAACAGTTGTGAGTCGTCCCAAACTCCGGATTGATACTTCAGTCTGTTCTGCCGTGCTCAGCTATTTTTATACCAATGCAATTCATGTAAGGCCGGAACGGCCCCTTGCTCTTTCGCCTGATGAAAGTGACAACTGCTTCATCAAGTGCGCAGAGGCGGCCTCTGCCGATTATCTGATTGCAGGCAATAAGCGCCACTTTCCTGCTCGTCATGGCAGAACAAAGATCGTTGGTGCGCGTGAGTTTCTGGATGACTTACGGTGATTAGTCCCTGCGCAGCTTGCGCTTGAACCATAGCGTTCCCAGATAGGCCAGGGTCAGCAGCAATACCGCGATGCCTATCGGCAATCCCACCCATTTGTAGGTCAGGGTGAAGTCCGGCATGTGGCCGGATACAGCCTTGTAAAAGAGCAGCGCAATGATGGCACAGAACGTTGACGCAAAGAACGCCGCAAAGCCCACCGCCGTGCTCATCAGCAGAGTGGTGAACAGGCCAAAATCGCCTACTGGAATGCCAAAGAAGTAACCCGAGCCAAATGCCCGCGGGGTCGCCAGCGCCCCATTCTGCGATGCGTGTGCCATACCGTTAGAATACTGCTTTATGGCAGAAAGTGTGCAAAATGGATTGATTCAGGCTGTTCAGGCAGCCCGCGAGGCAGCAACACGCAAGGCATCGAACGGCATCAGCTATGGTGTCTATGGCGATACGGGCCTGGCGGAAAAAGATCTTGACCGCATGGTCCTGGCCGTTCCCACTGCGGTGGCCAACGCGCTTGGGCGCAAGGTCTATTATTTTGTGCCGCTTGCAATTAGCGAGAGTCGCGGCAGCGACGCCACTCTGGTTGCACCCGGCTACACCTCCGAACTAGGCGATCAGGCCACTTGTCATCGCAATGTGCCGCTTGATAGCGCTGAAGGCGTTTTTATCTCCACGCGCCTTTTGAGCGACCGCTTTTCGCTGGCATTCGAGTTCTTTATCAACGTGGGCCATGCCTTTGTCGATGCCGCTGGCGTCCCCGATGAGTTCAACCAGTTGGTCTGGGCGCAGGCACTGGCCAATGCGCGTGGCGAAACCAGCCAGGATGCATGGGAGAGCCGCAATCTTTCGCTCGCGGGCGGGCGCGGCTCCGTCGATGAGAAAGCAAAATCCAGCTTTCTCGAGTCTGCTTTCTCCGACGCCATCGCAATCTATCTGCTTTCGCTCTCGGTCGATTTCGATTACACCGAACTGCGCGAGCGCGAGTACCCGCTGCTGACTCCGCAAGCCCTGGCAGATCGCCTCCGTCTGGTGGCAAAGCTGTTTCCACCGAATCCCGGCTATGAGTTCTCAATTCGCTATCGTCGCCGCGCCTGAGCGGTAGCGGCCGCTTGCAATGCGAGCGCCTGCAATCTGACGATGCGCGGGCGCCCGCGCTGCTCTATGGTTCCTCGCTAGAAGGTAAACCCGCCGAGGAACGTGATCTGCCGCACTTGCCCACTTTCCAGTGAGTCGAAGGTCCCATATTGACTCGTCATCTGGTTGCCTCCTGCCACCGAGATGTCCCCACTCGGCGTCAGGAACTGCGGATGATTGAAGATATTTGAGATCTGCGTCACAAAGATGAAGTGCACTCGCTCCGTAATCGCCGTCGATTTGGTCAGCGAGACGTGTGTCTGGTAAAGGTGCTGTCCTTCCAGGCTGTTCGGCAATGCATTGCCAAAGTGTCCCGGCTGCGGCACCGCAAAGGCTGCCACGTTGAACCAGTTGTTGATGTTCTTGCCGCCGGGAACGCTGTTCGGGTCGCCCACGCGATCAGGCAAACCGCCAACCGTTCCTGTATTCGATGGATCGGCTGCATCGAAGGACGGGGAGAACCAAAGACCCGAAGCCAGATACGTCACCACGCTGGTCGACCATCCGCCGACTAACCTGTCCGTCATGCCGCCGCTGGAGAGGTACCGCTTGCCTTTGCCGAACGGCAACGCCCACACTGCGTTGGCCGAGGCATAGTGCCGCCGCGTCACACCATCGTTGGCCCAGTGGCTCAACACATCGTACGGATTCTCCGTATCCAGGTAGTTCGCCTTGCTGTGCGAGTAGGAGTAGCTTCCGCCAAACGTTAGCCCGCCCAGCCTGCGCTTCGCCGAGACCTGAAACGCATTGAACTTTGCGCCGCCGTCGGACCGTATCTCGGTCGTCGAGAAGAACTGTGGATATGGCCTCATGCTGGGATCGAATGTAACCAGACCCGGCCTGGGCTTGTTTACATCCACCGAATAATTGAGCCCCGTGCTGCGCGAGCCCAGATAGGAAGCGCGCAGGCCGATGTGCGCAATCTCGCGTTCGTAGCTCACGCTGTATTGATGAATGCGCCCATGGCTGAGATCGCGCGGATAGCCGGTGACGCTCTGGCTTGGAACAGATGCAGTCGCGGTGCTGTTGGGATATGGATTTGGAAACGCAAACTGCGCACCTGTCCCCGATCCCGGCTCTACCGTGTTCTGATAGATCTCGCTTAGCGCAAACGGCCCGGTCGATCCAA
The DNA here is from genome assembly GCA_035656355.1 of Edaphobacter sp. Classification (GTDB taxonomy): domain Bacteria; phylum Acidobacteriota; class Terriglobia; order Terriglobales; family Acidobacteriaceae; genus Edaphobacter. The sequence continues at coordinate 10,500 of DASRSR010000064.1, read as the reverse complement.
GCTGCGGATTGATCGGAAGGAAGTTGTTGTACGTTCCTCCGCTGCCAAAGCGCGACGTGTAGATTCCATAACCGCCACGAATTACTGAGTTATCAGTCAGCGAATAGGCCACGCCCACGCGCGGAACAATATCGCTCTTGTCCATGATTGCCTGCACCTGACCAGGTGCCACCATAATCGTAGATGGATAGAGCGGACTGACCTTGTCGATACCCTTGGGATCGACAACAACATTGCCTGTCTTTGGGTCCCAGTTGTACATCAGATGGTCATTCGCCTTGGGCGTTCCATACAGGTCCCAGCGGATGCCATAGTTCAACGTCAATTTGGGCGTTACCTTGAAAGAGTCCTCTGCATACAGGCCGTAGTCAGTCAGCGACATCTCGCGCGACTTCAGCGGATTCATACGTTGGCTTTTCTGCGGAAGACCGAGTAGAAAGTCGGCATAGGCGTTATTCGTAAACGTGCCATCAAAGCTGAAGGTACCGTAGTTGGGGACCACACCGTAGTAGTTGGTATAGTGCTGCGCGCTGCCGCCGAACTTCCATGTGTGGCGGCCCGCCTGCCAGCTCACCGTATCGTTGATGGTAAGGATGTGGTTGTCTGACTTCACACCGCCGGCCACATCGCTCAGACCGGTAAGGCCGGAGATGCTGATCGATGGGAAGCCCGCTCCGGTCAACCCACTCGGATTCGCCCCCTGAAGGCCGACCTCCGTCAGCACCTTGCTGCCGTCCGGCGGCGTCTGCCCATTCTCCGTCTGTCCGTCTACGACGTTGTCGGTTGAATAGCCAAAGCGCAGATTATTGACGACGCTTGGCGAAAATATCTGCGTATCGCCCGCGGCCCATTGCTGGTGCTTTCTGTTCCGAGTCCAGATAAAGCCGGGCAGGCCGTTGTTGTTCAGGACGTAAGGGGTCTGCCGCGAGAGCCAGCGCACAAACAAAGAGTTGTTCTTCGTCACGTTGTGGTCGATGCGGAAGATCGGCCAGTCGCCTCGGTACAGGTCGCTGTTGAACGGAAAATGATAGGCGTAGTTGTTGACTGTCGTGCCCGTATTAACGTTCGCCAGCGGATAGTACTTCGATTGGAGCACGGCCGATACCGGACTGATACGATCCGCCGGAATTGTATTGTTCGGAAATGGAAGACCGGTCTTTGGATCGATGATCGTCGTCGAAAAGACGCCGTTGCGCCAGTCGTTTGTTGGCACGCTTGAGCGGAACGCTGTACCCAGCGGAATCCGTTGTGCAAACCATGCCGCGTAGAAGAAAGTGTGGTCTTTCCAGATTGGGCCTGAGGCTTCAAGGTCCCACTCATGCTGAAGATATGGAGTCTTGCTGGTATCGAAGTATCCCTGCGCATCCAGAGCTGAGTTGTAGATACGGTAGGTCGCCTTTCCATGGAAAGCATTTGCACCGCGCTTGGTCACCTGGCTCAGTTCCACCGGCACCGGGCTCTCAGCCGGGGCATTGAACAGCGTGGCCGATACCTGCTCGAAGAAGTTTGCGTTATTGCTCTGAATGCCGTTCAGGTCGTTTGAGATGCCATCAAAGGTCTGCGTCTGCTGCGAGGCCTGCTCTCCATTGGCCACTGGCGGATACGTGCCGCCCTGCACTCCAGCCAGCGTGGTCAACTGATACCATGTGCTCGGATACAGCGTTACCTGCGGCGATTCGTCATGCTGCTTGGCGGTAAACATGTCCGAAATTGTTGCCGACTCGGTCGAGATGACCGCTGCTCCGGCTGACACCGTTACCTGCTCTACGGCTTCGCCCAACGCAAGCTGCGGATCGAGCCGCCGCACCTGGCCACTGTCCAAAACGATGTTCTGCGCGACAAAGGCTTTGAAGCCCTTCGCATTGCAACGCAGCTCATAGCTTCCGGGTTTCAACTCATTGAACTCAAAGTCGCCGGTCGGCTGCGTCGTCGCATGACGCACCACCTGACCGGTTGTCGGCTCCAGCAAAGTGACATCTGCACCGGAAACCACAGCGCCGGAGTTGTCCGTCACTGTTCCCCGCAAGGTCGCATTCAGCGTCTGGGCAAACGCGGTTGAAGCGGTGAGCAATGCGATGGAAAGAAAGGCGCACAGATACTTAAACATCACAACCTCCTGAAAAAGAAGTGCATGTTCCTGCATAACCGTGCTGCAGCCGCCCGTTTTCTATCAATTACTGTCTTTAGACGGCATTCCAAGGCATAAATCGAAAGTAAATGATAGTCGCACGAACCAATCACGCAGTCAATAGAAGTGTTGCGAAATTTAACAGTGAATCGTTATGCACAGTGCATCCTGTCAACTCCTCTTCAAATATGTATAGACAGCAGGACATTTCCGGGAATACTATGCTGGAGCGCTTTGGTCTGCACTTCTCCACTGTGTCAGTGCGTTCCAGAGAAACCTCCACAGGAAATGAGGGTCCCACTCCATGAAAGATTTCAAGACACATCGCTTCAGAACTCTATCGATCGCTATTGGTCTTGCCGCCGGCTGCGCAGCGGCAGGCATGGCACAGACTCAGGTCGGTGGCCTTGTTCCCGTCTCCACTTTGGGAACGCCTGCGGCACTCACCAAGCCAACACTGGCGGCGCATGGCGGGCATCTTCTACTCTCCGACTCACCCGAGCAGTTCAAAACCGCCAGCTCCCTGCCAGCGGCGATGTACCGGGATCAGGTCACAGGAGACTTCCGCGTGTTTTACCATCACCAGAATGTCAGCTCTGAGACCATCTCTGTCGGAGTTGCGATTACCAATACCTCCAGCCAGCCTGAAGTCGTCTTTGCCCGTGGCGATGGAGAGAGCACGAATGTTTATCCCGACGTTGCAGGCCAGGCAGCCGCCGCCAGTTTTATCTCCAGCCGTCACAACATCAGCTTCGCTGCTCTGCTTGCGCCGGGGCAGTCGTTCTACAAAGTGCAGTCGCTGGCTAACGGCGATACGGCTTCCGGCATTGTGGAATACCTTCTGGTTGCCATTCCTGGAAATACCGGATCGCTTCCTGTCGAACTCTTCCGGAATCTTGCCACCGCTTCGGCGGAGGAAAGCGACCATCCCAATCTGCCGGGCGGATTCGGCCTTGGCTCGGCTACTGTTTCCACGGTCGCCTTTATCGGCGAACAGCCCGCCGACCCGGTCGCGTTGCCTATCCTGCCCAAAGACACCCACATCCGCGGCACCTTCCCCCACGCCGACCGCACCGGAACATTCACTGTCGCCACAACACCCGGACTGCAATATCTTTCGGTCGATACGGCGCCTCCCGGACAGAAGTACTCCAACCCGATGCCGAACGAATATGAGCTGGGCGTTGATGCCGTCGATGGCGGCGTCTCTGTTTACAACAGCGGCAATTACGGCGTCATGTACGACTTCCACATCTTCTTCAAAAACGATTCCGCGCTGCCGAACATGGCTGTGCTGATGCAGCCCTCAGGCGGCGCAGGCCATTACCTTGCACTCTATGATCGCCAACTGGCGCTTTCGCCATACGTTAACTACACCAAGGCGTGGTGGATCAGTGATGTGAAATTGCACCACAACCTAACTCGCATCGATCTGTTGACAACTTTGCCCGGCGGCGCGTCCGGCCCGCAGAAGCTGCTCTTCGATCCCGGCTTCACGGGACAGTAGAGCCAAAGCCTCAATGCACGTCATCTCGACCGCAGGCGTACGGTTTTAACTGTGCGCCTGGGGAGAGATCCCCTGTATTTTGCGGTCGCGGTCTTCCCCAAATCCACGCCGCCTTATACTCTTCAAACTGTCATGCTGATTCTTGCTTCCGCTTCTCCCCGGCGACGTGAACTACTCACCCAGGCAGGCGTCGTGTTTGCCGTCGAAGCTGCCGACCTCAACGAAGACCGCCTTCCCGATGAGGCTGCAGCAGCTTACGTCCAGCGGCTCGCTGTCGAAAAGGCTCAGGCTGTCTGGCGCCGTCATCAGTCGGAGAACACATCGGAGAATCCCTTGATCGTTCTCGGTGCAGACACCGCGGTCGTCAGTGAAGGCAACATCCTGGGCAAACCGACGGACCCCGCCGACGCACGACGCATGTTGCAGCTTCTAAGTGGCCGAACTCACGCTGTGCTGACCGGACTTGCCGTTGTCACCCGCGACGGCGTCCGCAGCGAGGTCGAGATTACGCAGGTAAAGTTCAATGTGCTTCGCGATGAAGAGATCGCGGCCTATGTTGCCAGCGGCGAGCCGCTCGACAAAGCCGGAGCTTACGCCATCCAGGGCTATGCTGCACGCTGGATTCCTCGCATTGAAGGCTGCTACTTCAATGTAGTTGGCCTGCCTATCGCCCGCACCATCGCCCTGCTTGCCGAAGCTGGCTTGGCTGCGTAAAGTTCATCTCCACACAGACGCCATCCCGACCATAAATCCGGGTGCCCCATCTTCGGCGCGGCCTTATCGCGCCTAAGGTGGGCTACCTTCACCAATGCACATCATCTCGACCGAAATCATTTTCAAACACACGTCATTTTGACCGAGACGAGCGAATCGACGTCAGGAGTCTGCTGTTGTCTCGCTAAGGGGTACGGTACTGAGGCTGCTAAAGAAGCCGGGCCCGCTGTGCGTGCGCTGTAATTGCTCGATTGATCTCAAGCGCGAGCGCCAGCGCGTCGCGTCCGTCCTCGGCCGTTACGACAGGCAGCGTACGAGTTCGCGCTGCATTCAGGAACGACTCGATCTCCAGCCGTAACGGCTCTCCTTGCTCTACTGGAACCTTTGCCAGCGACAGGCCCGCCGAAGGATGCTGCTGCGCCTGGGCCAGAGCGGCTAACTGGGCTGCATCCATGCCCGCCGCCGCAGTGACATCGATAAGCAGCAGATCCTGACGAGCGAAATCCAGTGACAGATATTGATGCGGCTGAAAGAAGCGCAGCTTACGCACTCGCTCTGTGCTGATGCGGCTCGCAGTAAAGTTGGCTACACATCCGTTCTCAAACTCAAGCCGCACGTTGGCGATGTCTACCTTATTCGAGAGCACGGGCAGGCCGACGGCGCGCACTTCGCGTACAGGCGATGCCACCAGGCTGAGCACAATATCGAGGTCGTGAATCATCAGATCGAGCACCACATCCACATCCAGCGAACGTGGCGTAAAGACACTCAGTCGATGCGCCTCAAAGAACATTGGGCGATGCAGAAGCCGCCGTGCCGCCGTTACCGCCGGATTGAAGCGTTCAAGGTGACCGGCCTGCACCAGACGTCCATGCGTGCGTGCCAGTTCCAGGATGCGATCCGCATCGGCAAGGTTCGCCGCCAGCGGTTTTTCAATCAGCAGATCGACACCGGCTGCCAGCAGCGGTTCGGCAGCGACAGCGTGATGCACCGTCGGCACGCAGACCGATGCGGCATCAATTTTGGTTGCTGCAAGGCACGATTCGATGCTGCAAAAAGCAGGTATGCCAAACTCTGACGCCGCACGCCCCGCGACCTCCGCGTCGCTGTCGATGACGGCGGAAAGTGTAACTCCATTGCCTGCTCTCTCAAGTTCGCGATAGACGCGCAGATGGTTGCGCCCGAAAGCGCCTGCGCCGACAACGGCAACACGCAGCTTAGCCTGCTCCATCTCTATTTGCCGGCCGGGGCTTCCACTGCCTGACGGCAGCGCGCATACAGGTCGAGCAGGTTTGTCACCTGATCTTCAGACTTCGTCGTGGCGCTGACGCCAAAGCCGGTCGAGCCCGATCCTTTAGCGCCGATGTTGGCTTGAGAAGCGATGAACTTAAGCAGATCGAGCGCAATGTCCTCGGTACGACGCGCAGTTGTGGGTAGTTCCATGCAACGGTTCCTCTTTTCTTTTAGCCGATGTTAACTGTCCACGAAGCCGCACGCAAACCATGCGCGAATTTAGCCGACCGATGCACAATGAAACATTCGCGTGCACGAAGGATGGAATCATCAATTTTGGGCCAAATCCATCCTGTCCTTTCGATCTGAATAACCGGCTCCAATGCACGTCATCCCGACCTGCACCTGCCCCAATGCACGTCATCTCGACCGAAGGCGGTGCTTTTACCGCTGAAGCAGAGAGATCCCCGTATTTGCCTCTTTATCGTGAATTCCCACTATTTTTCTCCATGAAAATCTATTTTTGGTCAGACCACTTTTCTGGTAGGATGGCTCACCTATGCACGCCTTCAACTCTGCCCGTCGCGAACTCCTCAAACTCAGTGGGATTGGCCTTGCCGCTGCTGCGGTTACCAGTGCTCCTGCTGCCTTTGCTGCAACACCTTCCTCTGCGTCCAGCATTTTCGACATTCGCACCTATGGAGCAGTTGGCGATGGTAAGACTGTCGACAGCCCGGCTATCAATAAAGCTATCGAGGCCGCGGCAGCTGCCGGCGGCGGAGTTGTCTTCTTTCCGGCGGGCACCTGGCTTTCATTCTCGATTCGGCTCAAGAGCAACGTAGGGCTCCATCTTTCGCAGGGAGCAACTCTGCTCGCCGCCGATTCGCCTAAACCTGGCGAGGCCACCGGCTACAACGGCGGAACCTACGATGCGGCAGAATCCAACGACCCATGGACGCCCTATCAGGACTATGGCCACAACCACTGGCACAACTCGCTCATCTGGGGCGAGAACCTGCACAACATCTCGATCACCGGCCCGGGCCTCATCTGGGGCAAAGGGCTAAGCCGAGGCACGCGCACCGGCTTTGTGGCCGAACAGCCCGGAGTCGGCAACAAGACTATCGCGCTGAAGAACTGCCGCAATGTTCTCTTTCGCGATTTCAGCATCCTCAAGGGTGGCCACTTCGGTCTGCTGCTTACCGGTGTCGATAACCTGACCATCGACAACCTGACCATCGACACCGACCGCGATGGCATGGACATCGACTGCTGCAAAAACGTTCGCGTCTCCAACTGCTTCGTTAATTCTCCCTGGGATGATGGCATCTGCCCCAAATCCAGCTACGCACTCGGCTACGCAGGCGCTACGGAGAACGTCACGATCACCAACTGCTACGTCTCCGGCTGTTACGAGATGGGGACCTTCCTCGACGGAACCTTTAAGAAATATGCAGCAGACTTCAAAGTTCCCCGTACAGGCCGCATTAAATGTGGCACTGAATCGAACGGCGGCTTCAAAAATATCGCCATCTCCAACTGCGTCTTCGAAGGCTGCCGCGGCCTTGCGCTCGAAAGCGAAGACGGCGCGCTCTGCGAAGACATCGTTATCTCGAACCTCACCATGCGCGACGTCATCAACGCGCCGCTCTTCTTTCGACTGGGAGCACGCCTGCGTGGACCAAAAGAGAGCACCCATGTCGGCACACTACAGCGCGTGCTGGTAAATAACCTTGTCAGCTACAACACCGGCTCGCGCATCTGTTCGCTCATCAGCGGTATCCCCGGGCACTCCATCCTCGATCTGAAACTCGCCAACATCTATATCGAACATCAGGGTGGAGGCACAGCCGAGACGGCAAAGATCGTGATGCCGGAAAATATCGAGAAGTACCCTGATCCACAGATGTTCGGCAACGATACGCCCGCACAGGGATTCTTCCTTCGCCACGTCAATAATCTCGAGATGAGCCACGTTGAGGTGCGCCCGAGACAGGCCGACTATCGTCCTTCGTTCTACCTGGAAGATGTAAACCGCGCCGACTTTCTTGCTGTTACCGCACCCACCAACCCACCGGCGTTCTCACTCAACAAAGTCACCGATCTCCGCATCCTGTTCAGCCGCGCGGCAAAGGATATGCAGCTGGAGACTGTCGATAACAAATCCCTCTAGCGGCGATTCGACCGAAATTGCGCGCTTCATCTGAATTTGCATTTTCGACCGCGGATTACCACGGAAGAACACGGATCAACAGCTCTGATCCGCGCCTTTCCGTGTCTATCCGTGTCGTGTCTATTAAGCATAGAAGCCAAAACGCTTCGTGCGACGCGTTAAAAACGATTGTGCGAAATCCGCACTCCGTGTTTTCATCTTCTCTACGGACTAAGAAGTACATACGCTATTGCGAGGAGCGCCAGCAAATGCCATATCAGGTATCACGCAACGGACAGATGTATGGCCCATATACCCTTGAAGATCTCCAGCGCTACGTCGCTTCGGGCAACGTTCTTTACAGCGATCTCGCCAAGAGCGAAGAGATGTCCGAGTGGGTGCCAGTCTCGCAGATCCTCAGCAGTCAGTCTGCGCCTCCACCGGCAGCGGCTTATGGGCCTCCAGCTTCTTATGCTCCAGCGCCTGCTTTCCAACAAACCACCAATGGCACAGCGTACCCTGACCCTCCCAATCTGAACTGGGCACTGGAGCTTCTGCTGGGTTTTCTTACCTGTGCGCTGTTTGTTGTCGTCTGGAACCTGGTGATTGCTTCCTGGGCCAAGCGGGTGCAACCGAACAGCAAGGCGCTGATGTACTACATTATTGCGACGGTCCTGATTGTGCTTAACTTCGGGGGCTCTTATGGCAATGTGGTTGCCGCAATGCACCACTATCCCGTGCATCAGAACATCTTCGGCAGCATCGTCGCGCTCGTCACCTGGGTAATTCGCCTGATCGCTCGTTTCAGCCTGCGCGACACGCTGGAACAGCACTACAACACGGTCGAGCCGCTCGGCCTGCGCCTGAGCGCCGTGATGACCTTTTTCTTCGGTGGCATTTACTTCCAGTACAAGCTCAATCGCATTAGCGAGGTCAAAAACGCTCTGCGCTATCAGAACGTCGTCCGATGAGCACGTCTGACCATAGCGGAATGGCAAAGATTGTGCGTGCCGCTGTTCCGCTCGTTTTGACGGCATTGTGTGCGGCTGTACTTTTTCTCTTTCCACCGGAGAAGTACAGCTTCTATCCGCAGTGCCCGATCTATCGCCTGCTTCATGTGCAATGTCCCGGCTGCGGAACTACACGCGCACTCGCTGCGCTGCTGCATGGTCATATTGCAGAAGCCCTGCGCTTCAACGCTCTGACCACACTGCTGATGCCGTTGGCGGCCGTCTATGCCATCTTTTGCTATTGCCGCTTCGTTCAACGAAAGCCGCTTCGTTTGCCTCAATTGCCGGCGGCATCTCTTCCTTCAATGCTGACGCTGGCAATTCTCTTTGCAATCCTCCGCAACCTGAAGCACCTCTAAACGACAGGAGTTGCAAAGTGTTCCACGTGGAACATTTCTTCCACAGGGTTGACAAAGCCGACTCGCAGAAGAGCCGCTTAAGCAGAAAGGCCCCGGCAAATACCGGGACCTCTCTTAATGCAACGAGTAAGTTAAGCCTGCGCAGTCACTGGCTCGGATGCGGTGGAGCTTGCGTTGGAAGCCGGACCACCTTTCAGGTCCGTGCCGCCGGGCTTGCGAATGTCGATGCCGCCCTTGAAGAACGCGCCGTCTTCAATCGAAATTCTGGCAGCGATGACATCGCCGGTCAGCGAACCTTCGCTGCGGATGTCTACGCGGTCGCTGGCCTGGCAGTTACCGCGCACTTTACCCAGAACAACGACCTCGCGGGCAACAATGTTGGCGGCGACCTGGCCGTTGCGGCCTACCGTCACGCGGTTGCCCGGAAGATTGATTGCACCCTCAACTTTGCCGTCGATGTAGAGCGACTCGGAGCCGGTCAGTTCACCCTTGACGATCAGAGATTTTCCAATCGTTGCCTGCTCTCCGGTGGGTACCGCCGAGGCGGGAGTCGCGCTGGGCCGCGAAGGGCTGGCCTCATAGTTCGGGCTTGCCGATGGGGTGGGACGCACCGGTTCGGGAGTTGAAGGGTTATTGCTTCCGGGCTGATTCGGTTTCCACATATCTCTCTCTGTCCTTTCGTACTGCTTTTAATATTTCCCGCCGCGGGCGATCGGAACGCGCCGCCGCGAACAGGCAGCACGCATTCATTCCACGATACTACTCTGGATTTCCGCTGCATATCCGCATCCGGAGCAAGGAAATCCACAGGCTTTACGCGGTTTCTGTTGGCTGGGAAGGTTCTTCCTGTTGATTAGTACTTTTCTTCTTGAGACTTACACGTTTCTTCCACCCCACAAAAGTGTTAGCGCTGCAAAGCGTCCAAGGACAGAAAAGCAGGGTCTGGTCAATTAATATGGCAACACTTTGAAATCCTCTATATTTTCTGGCTTCACTTCTCTGCCTGCCCTCATCGTGCTTGCCCTGGTTCCGCTTGCGCTTTTGCCAATGCGGGCCGTCGCTGCCAAGCCGAAAGTCCATAGCGTGACCCTCGGCCCCAACCGGCACGTATCGTTTCTGCCCACCGATGCCACCCCTGAAACCAAGTCCGACGAGGCGTCAGCGCTCCACATTCGCGCTCTGTATGTCGATGATCAGCGAAAAGAGTGGACGACTGGCCCCATCCACGATGTCACAGATCGCACCTTTACCGTGCGTCGCGCCCTGCGCCTGAACGATGCTTTGCCTACCGATCCAGCGCCACACTGGGTATGGCAACCCGGTCCGTGGCTGATGGTGGACCGCGTCACGGGCCACATTACGGCTTTGCACCTGCCGGACTTCGACTCTGCTGTCTC